>DASWWQ010000026.1:0-13139 GCA_036405935.1 Flavobacteriales bacterium | reverse complement strand
AGGCCGAGATCGAGAAGCTCACCGGCATCTACAACAAGAAGGTGGATGCGCTGATCGAGGCCAAGGAGAAGGACATCATGAAGGTGTGAGGCCTCTGGCCGGCGCATGCACTTCCGGAACGCTTCCGTGGTCCATCGCCCCGATCATCCGCGGCCCAAGCAGCGTAGCGGAAGACAAGGGCCTTCCTGATCGTCAGAGGGCGGTGGGTTTGCGCAGATCCAGGTTGTACACCAACGCGAGGTGTACCGTGGAGTTCGCCTCCATGAGGTCGGCGCCGCTGGCCGCACCGGGCCGTTGGATGTGTTGCAGCAGGTAACCCGCCAGCACGGTGAACGGCTTGCTCAACTGGTAACCGAGCAGCGCGGAGATACGGTTCTGTTGGAGGAGGTCGGGCCGGCCGCTGTCGCCGAAGTTCAGGAACACCTCATCGTAGAAGTTCGCCGTGAACACACCGGGTGCTGGATCCGGGTGGCCGAGAGGAAGCGTGAGCCACACGCGGTAGCGGAAACGGTTCTGGTACATGTACCGGTCCAACGTTCCCGTGGACGGATCGTCGGCGGAGGGTGTCATGGCGGCGATCCAGCGCTCCTCGATGCGGAAGCGATGGGCGATGCGCAAACGCCCGATCGGCTGCGAGAGCTGCACCTGCTGCCACAACTGGTGTTCCCGGTTCGCGAAACGGATGGGGTGATCACCATAGGGATGGTTGGCGTAGTAGCTGTAGCCGAAGGTGAACATCACGTGATCGTTCAGGTGGAAGTTCACGGCGGGCCGGAGCAGGAGCTGCTGCCAATGCGCACCCATGTCCGCGCGGCGCCAATGTCCTTCGGTGTGGACGCTCCACCGGGGGCTGAGCCGGTGGTCGCCCCAATGCGACACCCAGAGGTTGGCATTGCGATCGGTGACGCGTTGCGCATGCGCGTTGCACAGGGCGATGCTCGCACAGGCCGCCCAGAGCCAACGGACCATCATGCCCCGCTTCATGCCCATACCGGTGATCCCTCGCTGCAGTTCCGGCACATCTCGATGCTGCTGCGGGAGCGGAGCAAGGTGCGGCGGAACTCCGTGTAGGCCTCGCTGTTCCACGCTTCCCGGAAGCCGCCTTGGCCCATATCCCCGAGCACGTGATGTGCATCCTTGTCGAAGCAGCAGGGCACGATGCGGCCGTCCCAGGTGATCACGCAACTGTGCCACATCTTCCAGCAGTCATTGCTCATGCGGTTCTTCACCTCCCACACGCCGTTCGCGTTGCGGGTGTAGCGTGCGTAGCGGTCCTGCGTGGGGATCAGCGGATGATCGTCCTTGGGGTCGTAGACCTGCGCGGTCTTCAGCCAGAGGTCGTCCACGCCGATTCGTTTCGCCAGTGCGTGCGCCTCGGGGATCTGGTGCTCGTTGGGCTTCACCACGAGGAACTGGAACACCACGTGCGGAGTGAGGCTCTTCAGCTTGCGCTTCCACTTCACGATGCGTTCCGCACCTTCGATCACCTGGGCCAGTTGCCCTTCGCGGCGGTAGGCGGAGTAGGTGTCCTGGTCGGTGCCGTCGAGCGAGATGATGAGGCGGGAGAGTCCGCTGCGCACGGTGGCCTCGGCCTTCTCCTCGGTCAGGAAATGGGCGTTGGTGCTGGTGTTGGTGTAGAGTCCGCGCTCCGCGGCGCGCTGCACCATGGGCAGGAAGCCGGGGTTGATGAAGGGTTCGCCCTGGAAGTAGAAGGTGAGGGCCCAGAGGTCGTCGCCCAGCTCGTCCATGATGCGGGTGAAGAGGTCCTGCTTGAGGTTGCCGGTGGGCCGGGTGAAGGCGCGCAGGCCACTGGGGCATTCGGGGCAGCGCAGGTTGCAGGCCGTGGTGGGCTCGATGCTGATGCTGAAGGGCAGTCCTTGGATGCGGGGATCGCCGGTGCGGCGGGCGCGTTGGAAGCTGCTCCACAGCTGCCAGGCATTGCGGGCGCGGCGCGCGGTGAGCGGTCGCGACCACAGGCGGGCATCACGGAGCTGCGGCAGCATGGGTGCAAGGTACCGCCGGTGGAGGTGCGACGCCGATGGTCCCTGCGGCCGGGACCTTTACGCGGTTTGTATCACTTTCACGTTCCCGGCCGTCCTACCGACGATCCCCTCGTTGCCATGCACACCTTCACCCGCCCCTCGGGCCTGCGCCTCCAGTTGCTCCTGTTGCTGCTCCTGCCGCTCGCACTGCAGGCGCAGATCACCGTCACCGGCCGCATCGCGGACGCCAATTCCGGCGAAGTGCTGGCCTTCGTGCCGATGAACGTCGATGGCCGCACGGTGACCATGTCCGACATCGACGGCCGCTTCAGCTTCAACGTGCCGGCGTTGCCCGTCACTGTTCGGATGAGCTACGTGGGCTATGCCCCGCAGGAGCTGGTGTTCAAGGCTGCTGGTCCGCACGAGGTGAAACTGAAGCAGAGCCTCACCGAGTTGCAGGCGCTGGAGGTGCGGTACACGGAGAACCCGGCCAACCGCATCATCCGCCGGGTGTACGCCGCGCGCAAGGAGAACGATGGCATGCGCTATCGGCCCTACCGCTACAAGAGCTATAGCAAGACCATCTTCACCGGCGAACGCGACACGGTGCCTGCGGAGGAAGTGGCACCCGACACGCTGATGGCCGAAGTGCCGGACACCACCGCCACCGACAGCGTGGATGCGGGAACGATGAGATTCCTCGACACCCAACATCTGCTGCTGATCGAGAGCGCCACGCAGAAGAGCTTCATCCCGCCCGCCGCGGAGAAGGAGGAGGTCTTGGCCATGCGCGTGAGCGGATTGAAGGACCCGTCGCTGCTGGCGTTGGTGGCGCAGACCAAGACCTTCAGCATCTACGACCCGCAGATCACCATCAGCGACAAGGTCTATCTGGGTCCGATCGGGCCGTCGAGCACCTCGAAGTACTTCTTCCTGCTGGAGGACACGCTGTACCAAGGGAAGGACACCGTGTTCGTGATGAGCTACAAGCCCAAACGGGGAACCAAGTTCGACGGTCTGAAGGGGCTGCTGTACGTGAACACCGACGGCTACGCGGTGCAGAACGTGACGGCGGAACCCGTGGAGCGCAAGGGCTTCAGCGTGCGCTTCCAGCAGCTGCATGAACGGCTCAGCGGCAAGGCTTGGTTCCCGGTGCAGTTGAACACCTTCATCTACATGGACAACGTGCAGATCGGTCCGTTCAAGATGATGGGCATCGGGCGCACCTATCTGCGCGACATCGAGGTGGACGCCGACGTGGCGCGCAAGGAGGTGCGCGGGCCGGAGCTGGTGACGGATCGGATGGTGGTGAAGCGCGACGACGCCTACTGGCAGGGCCTGCGCGGGGGAACGCTCGACGAGAAGGAGCTGAAGACCTACGCGGTGATCGACAGCATCGGTGATACGCTGAAGTTCGATCAGAAGCTGAAGTGGTTCAACGCCGTTACCTCCGGCCGCCTGCCCCTGGGTCCGGTGGACCTGCTGCTGGGCCGCTTGATCAACTACAATGGCTACGAAGGGTTGCGGCTGGGCGCGGGCATGGCCACCAACGCGAAGGTGTCGCGCTACTGGAGCCTGGGCGGCTACTTCGGCTACGGCTTCCAGGACAAGGAATGGAAATACGGCGGCGACCTCACCATCAAGCCGATCTACGGTCGCGACCTGCACCTGAAGTTCGCCTACGAGAACGACGTGGCGGAAATGGGCGGCATGGCCTTCAAGGGCCGGTCGCTGTGGTTGAGTCCCGAAGGGTACCGCTTGTTCTACGTGGACCGCATGGACCGGATCGAGCGGTTCAGCGGTGAGGTGATGACGCGTGTGGGTTCCTCGCTGAAGGTGTGGGCCGGAACGGCGCGCGAACAGCGGGTGAACGTGATCGGTTATGGCTTCACGCGGCCGGTTGCTGATGGGGTGGTGGTGCGGCGGAACGATTTCCTGGCGGGGAGCGTGGACCTCGGCCTCCGTTGGGCCTTCAAGGAGCGTCTGGCCCGGCTGCCGGACCGCGAAGTATCGTTGGGCACGAAATGGCCGGTGTTCTACGTGCAGGGCAGCCGCTTCGTGGAAGGTCTCTGGGAAGGCGAAGTGGACGGCTGGCGCGTGAGCGCGATGGTGGAGAAGGTCTTCAAGATCCGCTTGGTGGGCGACCTCTCCGTAACCGCGTTCGGGGCCATGGCCGATGAAGCTCTGCCCATGGGCTGGCTGTACAATATGCGCGGCACCAACAGCAAGGGCTTCAACGTGGCGGTACCAGGAACCTTCGAGACCATGCGCCCCAACGAATTCCTCTCCGATCATATGGCCGCGCTGCACCTCTCGCACAGCTTCGGTACCCTGCTGGTGAAGGGAAAACATTTCCGGCCGCGCCCTGGGGTGGTGTTCAACGCCGGCATCGCCGGCCTGGAGCACCCGGAGAACCATGAAGGACTTTCCTTCCGCACGTTGGACGACCCCTTCTATGAGGCCGGCCTGCGGGTGGACGGCATCCTCAGCGGCATGGGTGTGGCGGTTTTCTACAGGTTGGGCGAGAACGCCTTCGCGGAAAGCAAGGACAACCTGGTGGTGAAGCTCACCTACCTGCTGACGTTCTAGGGACTTCCGCGAACAGTCCTCGGGTGGAAACAGGTCGGTCCGGCGGTCGGGACCATCGGTCGGTTTCGCACCTTTGTGCCCTTGCGCGGACCACCGTGCGGGCTGCAACGAAAAGAGCATGTGGGAATGGCTGGCCAGTCGTGTACTGCGTAACCGGATCGCGATCCTTGTAGGGGTGGCCATCGTAACGGTGTTCATGGCCTGGCAGGCCACCAAGGTGCAGATGAACTACAAGCACGGCGGTCTTCTTCCGAAGATCGACAGTGCGTACGTCGATTACGAACGTTTCCTGAGCACCTTCAGCGAGGACGGGAACGTGATCGTGGTGGGAACGAAGGGGAGCGAGCTGTACACGCCGGAGCATTTCGCGGCCTGGTCGCAGTTGGGCAAGGACCTGCGGGGAACCACGGGCATCGACAGCGTGTTCAGCGAGGCCAGCCTCTTCGACCTGGTGCGGAACGACAGCCTGAAGCGTTTTGATCTGGTGCCCATGGTCCGGGAACTGCCCACGACCCAGGTGGAGATGGATTCACTGAAGGCGCGCATCCATGCGATGCCCTTCTACAGCGGGCTGTTGTTCAACGACAGCGCGAACGCTTCCCTGATGATGGTGTTCGTGGACCCCATGCTCTTCAACACCGAGGCCCGTGTGGATGTGGTGAAGGCCCTCGAAGTGCGGATCGAGCGTTTCCGGGCGGAGACGGGTATCGAAACGCACGTGAGCGGTCTGCCATGGATCCGGGTGAAGAACACCTTGTTGGTGAAGGGCGAGATGCCGCTCTTCATGGCGGCGAGCATGTTGGTATGCGCCCTGCTGCTGCTGCTGTTCTTCCGTTCATGGCGGGTGATGGCGATCTGCATGGGCGTGGTGGCCGTGAGCGTGATCTGGGTGTTCGGCTGCATGGCGATGCTGGGCTACGGCATCACCGTGCTGCAGGCGGTGATCGGACCGTTGATCATCGTCACCGGCGTGCCGAACTGCGTGTTCCTGATCAACGCGTACCACTACGAGTACGTGGCGCACCGCAACAAGATCAAGTCGCTGCAGCGCGTCATCAGCCGCATCGGAGCGGCGGCCTTCATGACCAACGCCACCACGGCGGTGGGCTTCACCACGTTCTGCGTCACCTACAGTTCCGCTCTGCAGGAGTTCGGGTGGACGGCCACCATCGGCATCATGGTGCTCTGGGCGTTGAGCATGCTGCTGATCCCGATCCTCTTCAGCTTCATGCCTCCGCCGAAGCCGCGCCATCTCAGCCACCTGGAGCGCCGCTGGCTGGACCGTGCCGTGGAGTGGATCGTGCGCACCTCGCAGAACAGGCGTCCGGTGATCTACATGGTAACGGCGGTGGTGACCGTGCTGTCCTGCGTGGGCATGGTGCGCATGAAGGACCTCAGTCGGCTCGTGGACGACCTGCCGGCGGACGATCCGGTGATCACCGACCTGCAGTTCTTCGAGGCTACCTTCAAAGGGGTGATGCCCTTGGAAGTGGTGATTGACACCAAGCAACGTGGCGGCGTCTTCAAGGATGCCACCCTGCGCCGCATCGAGAAGTTGGAGGACACCTTGGGTACGTACCGCGAGTTCAGCCGGCCGCTGAGCATCGTGGATGCCGTGAAGTTCACCAAGCAGGCCTTCTACGGCGGTGATCCAGCGAAATACGAACTGCTGAAGGGGGCGGAGAAGACCTTCATCGCCCCGTACCTGGAGAACCTCGCGAACACGCGCTCCGGCTCCACCTCGGCTTCCATGGGACGGTCCTTCCTGGACAGCACGCGCAGCACCACGCGCCTCACCGTGCAGATGGCGGATGTGGGCACGGTGAAGATGGATTCGTTGCTCACGAAGCTGCGCACGCAGACCGACAGCATCTTCGATCCGGCCAAGTACAAGGTCACCTTCACCGGCACCTGCGTGGTCTTCCTCAAGGGCAGCAGCTACCTGGTCAGCAACCTCATCACCAGTCTGTTCTGGGCCATCGTGATCATCGTGGCCTTGATGGCGCTGCTGTTCAACTCCATCCGGGTCCTGATCGTGGCCCTGATCCCCAACCTGATCCCGCTGATCGTCACCGCGGGCATCATGGGCTTCCTGAACATCCCGATCAAGCCCAGCACCATGTTGGTGTTCGGTATCGCCTTGGGCATCGCGGTGGACAACGCCATCCATCTGTTGGCGCGCTATCGCATCGAGCTCAAGCTGACCGGTGGCGACCTCAAGCTCAGCGTGGACCGCGCGGTGCGCGAGGTGAGCGTCGGCATCATCTACACCAGTGTGGTGCTGCTCGCGGGCTTCGCCCTGTTCGGCTTCTCGCACTTCGGCGGCATCAAGGCGTTGGGGATCCTCACCACCATCACCCTGCTGGTGGCCATGCTCACCAACCTGCTGGTGCTGCCCGCGTTGATCCTCTCGCTCAACCGCTACATCATGTCGAAGGCCTTCCAGGAACCCTTGCTGGAGATCCTGGACGAGGATGATGACATCGAACTCGGCTACCTCAAGATGGAGGACCCTCGCCCCGGCGATGACGTCCTGCGCTCAACCCCACCCAAGTACTGACCGATGAAAGGGATCATCCTGGCCGGCGGAAGCGGCACCCGTCTGCATCCGCTCACCTTGGCGGTGAGCAAACAGCTGATGCCCGTCTACGACAAACCGATGATCTACTATCCGTTGAGCACCCTGCTCGCGGCGGGCATCCGGGAGGTCCTGATCATCAGCACGCCGCACGACCTGCCCAACTTCCGCAAGCTGCTGGGCGATGGCGCATCGTTGGGTTGCCGCTTCACCTATGCCGAGCAGCCCGTGCCCAACGGACTGGCGCAGGCCTTCGTCATCGGACGTGATTTCATCGGCGATGATCCCGTGGCCCTCGTGCTCGGCGACAACATCTTCTACGGTAGCGGGCTCGGGCGGAAGCTCGCGCAGCACACCGACCCGCAGGGAGGATTGGTCTTCGCCTACCATGTCAGCGATCCCGAACGCTACGGCGTGGTGGAGTTCGACGGGAACAACCAGGTGCTGAGCATCGAGGAGAAACCCGCGAAGCCCCGCAGCAACTACGCCGTGCCCGGACTCTATTTCTACGACAACGAGGTGGTGCGCATCGCCGCCGACCTCCGGCCCAGTGCGCGGGGCGAGTACGAGATCACCGACGTCAACAAGGAATACCTGCGCCGCGGACGGTTGAAGGTGGAGATCCTCGATCGCGGTACCGCTTGGCTGGATACCGGCACCTTCGCCTCGCTCACGCAAGCGGGCCAGTTCGTGCAGGTGATCGAAGAACGACAAGGACTGCGCATCGGTTGCATCGAGGAGGTGGCCTACAAGAGGGGCTTCATCGATGCCGAACAGCTCAAGGCCTTGGCGCAGCCGTTGTTGAAGAGCGGCTATGGCGAATACCTGATGAAGCTGGTCGGTTGATGGAACGTCATCGGGCGTTGATCGAGCGTCACCTCGTCCGTTGGGCCGAGGCCTTGCCCCAGGACGACCTGTACGCCCCCATGGCCTACCTGGTGCTGCAGCCGGCCAAGCGCGTGCGGCCCGCTCTGGTGCTGCTGGCCTGCGAACTGTTCGGCGGCCGGGCGGAGGATGTGCTGGACGAGGCCGTGGGCATCGAGCTCTTCCACAACTTCAGCCTGATGCATGACGACATCATGGACCGCGCCCCCCTGCGCCGTGGGCTGCCGACCGTGCACGAGAAGTGGAATGCGAACACGGCGATCCTCAGTGGGGATGCGCTGTTGGTGAAGGCCTATCAGGCCATGGGCACCAACGGTGAAGTGCTTTCCTTGTTCAGCCGGTATGCGCTGGAGGTGTGTGAAGGCCAGCAGTGGGACATGGCCTTCGAGCAACGCACCGAGGTGAGCGAGGCCGAATACCTGCGCATGATCCGCGCCAAGACCGCCGTGCTGCTCTCCTGCGCACTGCAGATCGGGGCGATGCGGGCCGGAGCGGGTGTGGAGGACCGCATGCGCATCGGCGCGTTCGGCGAGCATCTCGGCCTGGCCTTCCAGCTACGCGACGACCTGCTCGATGCGTTCGGCGATCCGGACCGCACCGGCAAGCAGCAGGGCGGGGATCTGCGTGCGGGCAAGAAGACTTTGCTGCTGATCCGGGGTCTGAGGGCGGAGAAGGAGAGCGGCCCGTCGGTCCTGCAGGAGGAATTGGCGAAGCTTCCCGCCGAACGGGATGTGCGGAGGATGCTCCAAGCGCTCCGCAGCGTCGACGTGGAGGAGAGCATTGCGGCCACCATCCGTGCGGAGGAGGCCAAGGCGATCACGGCGTTGGATGCCATCGCCGTGGAGGACGAGCGCAAGGCCGCCCTACGCGCCCTGGCATCGGCGCTCATGGATCGTACTCACTGAAGCAGTTGCTCCAAGGCGGGCAGCAGCGTTCGATGCTTGAAGGCGAAGCCTGTGTGTTGGATGCGCGCATTGTTCGCGCGCGGGGCTTCCAGCAGGATCGAACTCATTTCCCCGAAGGCCAGCCGTAGGGCGAAGGCGGGAACAGGCGGCAGGAAGAAGGGCCGCCGAAGGGCCTTCGCAACGGCCTTCATGAAGGTCCGGTTCTCCATCTGTTCATCCGCCACCACGTTGTAGGCACCCTCCAGGCGCGGATCCCCGATGGCACGGATGTAGGCATCAACGAGATCATCGATATGCACCCAGGTCATCCATTGCCGACCGTGTCCCAGGGCGGCACCGAGCCCCCAGCGCACCGGTGCGGCCAACCGTGGCAAGGCGCCCCCTTCCTTCGCCAGCACCATCGGTGTACGCAGCTTCACCACGCGGGCCTGCGGAGACCAGCGGTCGGCCGCCGCCTCCCAGGCCTGCACCAATTTTCCGATGGTGTCGTTGGCCGGTGGATCGGTCTCCCGGAAGATATGGTCGGTGGTAACCGTGCCGTACGCCCCGATGCCGCTCGCGCTGATGAAGCTGGCCGGTGCGGCACCGATGCGGTCGGCTGTTGTACGGATCAGATCGGCGGCATCCACCCGGCTCGCGTAAAGCTCCCGCAGGCACTGGTCGGTCCACCGTCCGTCCGCGATGCCCGACCCACTGAGGTGGACGATGTGGTCCACACCCTTCAGTGCCGCCTCGTCCAACTCGCGCCGATGGATGTCCCAAGCGAAGGCCTGCACACCGTTCCGCCCACCGGGCTTGCGGCTGAGCCAGCGCACGGTGTGACCGTTGCGGAGCAGCGCTGCGGTGAGCCGTTGGCCGATGAGGCCGCTTCCGCCGGAGATGAGGATGGTCGCCATGCAGCGAATCAACACCGCTGGGGCACAGGAAGTTCCCGCATTCACATCGGTTTCACATCCGGATCGCCGTGGACAAGGGGCAACCTCGGCGGCGGGTCTGCGTATCAGGCCTCGTCCGCTCGGCAGTGCCGGGCGGTCCCGCAGATCCCTTCCCGCTCTCCCAGGGTTGCGGCAACACCACCAGCAAGGCGATCTGCATGAAGTTCCCCTTCCTTTCATCCCTGTCCATCAAGCACGCGGAGGTCCGCTGGGCCTTGGTCCTGCTGTCGATCCTGCGTTGCATCCCAGGCTCTTCGCAGACCCTTACTGGTACCGAGTCGCGAGGGCTCTGGTCCGGCCGCGTACTGGAGCGTATGGACGCGCTTCCCGTGGCGCAGGTGTTGGTGCGCCTGCTGGACCTCAACGGCTATGAGCTGGAGCGGACCACCACGGTTGCCGATGGCGGCTACGTGTTCCCGGCACGTTCGGGTGCGGCCATCGTGGAGGTCTGCGTACCGGGCGGCATGGTGATGGCCCGCGTGGTGGCCTGCCGTTCCGACCAGAAGGACAAGCGCATCAAGGACCTGTATGTGGACAGCCGGACCAGCCTGCCCGTGTTCCTGATCACCCGCGATGCGGACAACGGGCTGCCGGCACGGGATGCACAGCTGACGATCACTTCACGCAACGGTGCACGCACCTTCCTGGAGACCAGCAGCGACAGTGCCGGGGTGGTGCGTGGAACGATGGACGGATTGCGCTACGGCCGCGAGCACGAGGTGCAGGTGAACGTGAACAAGGAGGGCTATTTCGAGCGCTCGGCCATGGTGGATGCCACCGACCTGGCCTTCTACCATTGGGAACTGGCCGGTGTGAAGCAGATGGTGCTGGACCCCATGGAGACCGGGGAGGATGCGGAGTTGGACACGCTCCGGACGATCCGACGACCTTGATGCAGGCTGGGTATTCCCGCGTCGAGGTCGGAGTCCCATCATGAAAAGGCCCGCTGCAGGCGGGCCTTTTCATGTGCATCGAAGATGATCACCGCGATTGCTCGAGCACGCGGAAATCCTCCGTGATGAAGCCCTGCTTCTTTTCGAAGAGCGAAGCCTCATCGCGTTGGTACATCAGCTCGCCGGTCTTGGCGTTGAACACGCGCCGGAAGCACCATTTGGTCTTGTGGTCACCGGTCATCACCACGTCGGCGATGGCCACACCGGCCTCCCCCTTCGCGGTGGCGGCCATCAGCTGGTTCATGTCCATCAGCTGCAGGGGCTTGGTGTAGGTCTGCTTGATGGTGGCCGCATCGGGCAGGCTCTTGTCCAACTGGGGTTTCGCGACCCACAGGTCCATCTCCTTCACCAAGCGGTTGCGCGAGGCGTAGAGGCGATCGGCGGTGGTCTTGTCCTTGATCTTGCCGGTCTCCACCTGCTTCAGGTAGTCCTGAAGGTTCTTCACGTAGAGGTTGAGCAGAGCGCTGCCATCGCCCCCCACCACCTCGGGGTCGATCATGATGCTGGCGATCTCCTGCGCGGGCGGCATGTTGGTCCACGCGTTGTTCTCCACGTTCAGACTTTCGCCCTTCTTGGGCTTCCAGCCCTGCACCAGGGTGAGGAAGTAGGCATCGTGCTTCTCGGCATCGGTGCGGCGGGTCTTCACCAGATAGGTCTTGGTGGCGTCCACGGGCATCTTGGCCAGGTCGGTGATGGGGAGGAAGTCGTTGGCGGGGGAGAACTTCCAATGTGCGCGCACGGCATCCATCACAGCGCGGTTGTAGGGGCTGTCACCGGGGTCGAGGAACACCACGGTGGTGGTACCCTTGGCCGTGGCCACCGCTTGGGTGGAGAAGGTGCCGTACTGGGCGTTGATCAACAAGGGAAGGGCGAGAGCGGCTAGGAAGGAAGGGATGCGCATGGAACGTTCGCTGGTATTTTGGTCGTGCTGCCGGATGAGGAGCGGCGCGGTCCGTGCGAAAGTAGTGCCATGCCGGAGGCACCTTTGGGGCCGTGAACGGGAAGATGTCGAACGACGGATTGTCAAGAACGGGCGGCGACGGCCTGCGTAAACGCCTCGATGAGGCCGAGGTGCTGCTGGGTACGGTGCTGCAACTGCGGAAGGACCTCCACAGCGAACAGGTGGAACTGCCACCGGTCGGCGAGGGGGCTTTCGAGCGGCTCCGCG
Organism: Flavobacteriales bacterium; assembly: GCA_036405935.1. Classification (GTDB taxonomy): domain Bacteria; phylum Bacteroidota; class Bacteroidia; order Flavobacteriales_F; family PHOS-HE28; genus PHOS-HE28. Next base: position 1,144 of record DASWWQ010000026.1, on the reverse strand, counting down.
CCGGGGTGCTGCAGGTGCTGGAGGAGCGGCAAGCCCGCAGTGCACATGCATTCGGACTGGTGCTGAACCGGGTGGACCTCACCGAAACGGCCTATCGGGAAGCCATGCGCGCGGGAGGCTTGGACGAGCTGGCCGGAAGGGTGGTGCTGCGCTGCCTCCAGAAGGTGCTGGCGCGCGAACGCTACGCGGGCCGAGGCTAGGCGGAACGGGACCGGAATGGGGAAACAAGTGCTTGCCATTCAGCGTAAAGCGGCGCGATCCCGGGCCTACCTTTGCGGCCCCCGGATCCCCCTAAGTCCGATCATGGACCAGAACACCTTCCTGAGCAACGCCGATCCAGCCGCACTGGAGGCCATCTATGAACAATACCAGAAGGACCCCTCCTCGGTGGATGCCGAATGGGCCCGGTTCTTCGAAGGCTTCGATCTGGCCCGCGAACGTTACCCGGTGCTGCCTGGCGGCCCCGCCACTGGAGGAGGGGATGGCGACAAGGTGCGCCAGGAGTTCAAGGTGATCCACCTGATCAACGAATACCGCAGCCGGGGCCACCTGTTCACCCGGACCAATCCCGTCCGCGACCGCCGGACCTACACGCCCGATCTCTCGCTCGCCACCTTCGGATTGTCGGACGCCGACCTGGACACCGTTTTCGAGGCCGGCAATCAACTGGGCATCGGTCCGGCCAAGCTCAGCGCCATCATCGCGCACCTCCAGCATACCTACTGCCGGAGCGTCGGAGTGGAGTACATGTACATCCGCCAGCCGGAGAAGGTGAAATGGTTGCAGGAGCGCATGGAGAAGTCACGCAACACGCCGGACTTCACCATCGACGAGAAGAAGGAGTTCCTCTTCAAACTGAACCAGGCCGAGGTGTTCGAGAAGTTCCTCGGCAAGAAGTTCATCGGCCAGAAGCGGTTCAGCATCGAAGGGGTGGAGACGTTGATCCCCGCCCTGGACTGGATCATCGAGCATGGCGCGAAGGCGCACGACGTGAAGGACGTGGTGATCGGCATGGCCCACCGCGGACGGCTGAACGTGCTGGCCAACACGCTGAACAAGACCTACGAGAGCATCTTCACCGAGTTCGAGGGCAAGGACTACGAGGATGCGCTGGTGGAAGGCGACGTGAAATACCACATGGGCT
>DASWWQ010000025.1:0-33980 GCA_036405935.1 Flavobacteriales bacterium | reverse complement strand
CGGACCTTTCCTCCGTACTGTGGGGTTCGCGCTTCGGTGCCACTTCGGGACCGGGCATGGGCCGGCCGAACATCTCGCCGACAGCCTTCCTGGTGGACTTCTGCGACAAGATCTACATCAGCGGCTGGGGAAGTTCGATCCAAGGCGGCAACCTGAGCACCGCAGGACTGCCGCACACCAATGACGCCTACCAGACCACCACCGACGGCAACGACTTCTACCTGGTGGTGTTCGACATCGACATGCAGGGCTCGGCACCGCTGTACGCCACCTTCTTCGGCGGCACGCAGAGTTCCGAACACGTGGACGGCGGCACCAGCCGGTTCGATCGCCGTGGGCGCGTGTACCAAGCGGTGTGCGCCGGTTGCGGCGGCCATAGCGACTTTCCCATCGAACCCGTACCCGGCGCTTGGAGCGCCCAGAACAACAGCAGCTGCAACCTCGGGGTGTTCAAGTTCGATTTCGATGCGCCCCTGGTGATCGCAGGGCTCTCGGCACCCGACACGCTCTGCGCGAATGCACCCGTGCCCTTCACCGATCATAGCCACCTTGCCGCCACCTACCTCTGGGACTTCGGTGATGGGAACACGTCCACCGAAGCGGAGCCCACGCACAGTTATGCCGGACCGGGAACGTACACGGTGACCCTCACCGTGGCGAACGACGCGGCCTGCAATACGCAGGACATCGACAGCATCCAGGTGATCGTGCTGGATGAAGCACCCACCTTGGAGCCGATGGCCGACATCACGCTCTGCGGACCCACACCTTCCGTGGAATTGACGGCCAACAGCAACGGCACGGCGGATCTCTTCATCTGGTCCAGCACGCCCTCGTTCGGCACACCGCTGAACCCGACGCCCGCGGACAGCACGGCGATCGTGCAACCGCCGCAAGCGGGCACCTACTACGTGCAGGCTTCCTCGCCCGGATCCTGTCCCACCGTGGGCCAGGTACAGGTGGTCGCTTCGCTGCTGAACGCTGCTGCACCGGACGACGCGTTCATCTGTGCGGATGTGGCGGCCGTGCTCACGCTCACGGGGATCGATCCGGGATCCACGATCGTCTGGTCCCCCGCGGACCTCGTCGACAGCGGCCAAGGCACCACGCAGATCACCACCACCCCGGAGCAGACCACGGAGTTCCAGGTGCAGGTGACCGGTCCGACCGGTTGTGCATGGAGCGCAACCATGGAAGTGCTGGTGAGCAGCATGAACAGCACCGAGGTGCAGGCCAGCGTGGACCAGAGCATGGTGCTCTCCGGCACGCTCGTGCAACTCTCGGTGGTGCCCACAACGAACGTGGACATCTCGTGGAGCCCCGCCGGCGCGGTGAGCGACCCGACCAGCGCCAACCCCACCGCCTTCATCACGGCCACCACGACGTTCACGGTGACCGTGAGCAACGGCGTCTGTACGCAACCCGCACAGGTGACGGTGAAGGTGGTGGAGCTGCAATGCGATGAGCCGGACATCTTCGTGCCGAACGCGTTCACGCCCAACGGAGACGGCAACAACGACGTGCTCTTCGTGCGCGGCCGGCCGATCGCCTCGATGGAATGGAAGCTCTTCGACCGCTGGGGTGAACTGGTGTTCGAGAGCACATCGCTCAGCCAGGGCTGGGACGGCACCTTCGGCGGCAAACCCGTGGACCCCGCGGTGTTCGTGTACTGGCTCAAGGCCGAATGCATCGATGGCCAGCAATACCTGAAGAAGGGCAACGTGACGGTGATCCGATGAGTGTGAGCGGCGAATTGCGGGTTACGCGTTGCGGGTTGCGGTTGAACAGGAGCAACCCGCAACGCGTAACCCGCAACCTCCTGCGCCTGTTGGGCATCATCCTTCCACTCTCATGGTGCCTACCCGATGTCTCCGCCCAGGACATCCACTTCTCGCAGTTCTTCCAAACACCGTACGCGCTTTCCCCCGCCAGCATCGGTCTGTTCGATGGCGACTATCGGGTCGGCGGCGTGTTCCGGCAGCAGTGGCGCTCGGTGACCGTACCCTATCGCACCTTCGGCATCGGTGGTGATGCGCGCGACCTCGCCGGTGTAAAAGGACTCGGCGGGGGGGCGTGGCTCTACACCGATCGCGCCGGTGATTCGCGCTTGAACACCTTCCAGTTCAGCCTCGGAGCCAGTTGGACCCAACGCTTCGGTGCAAGCAAGGAACAGAGCCTCACGTTGGGCGTTCAGGGCGGCATCACCTCCATCAACATCGACTACACCGCGCTCCGTTTCGATGCCCAGTACAACGGCTTCCAGTACGACGCGTCGTTGGGCAACAATGAGCAGTTCCAGCGCGATGCCCTCTCCCATCCCGACCTGCACACGGGCCTCACCTATCGCAATGCCCCGGACCCAAGGCATGAACTGCAGATCGGTGTCGCGCTCTTCAACCTGACGAAACCCGACATCGCCTTCTTCGAGGCCGCTCCTTCCCCGCTCGATCAACGCACCGTGATCCATGCGCTGGGCCGCTTCCCCGTAGCCCCGAAACTGGACGTGATGCCCATGTTGCAATGGATGGGGCAAGGGCCGTTCCGGGAGTTCGATATCGGTGGTGCGGTGCGTTACATCCTGCTGGACCGTTACGGACTGCTGCGGGCCGTGCGCGGAGGGCTGTACATGCGTGCTGCGGATGCGGGTTATGCCTATGCCGGGCTGGAGCATGACGATTGGCTCTTCGGCCTGAGCTACGACCTGAACCTGAGCCGGCTGGTGCCCGCGAGCCGCAACCGGGGCGGCTTCGAGCTCACCGCCATCCGCGTGTTCCGCAAACGCCCGCCCGTGCCCGCGCGCTTCAAGGCCTGTCCCGATCAATTGTGAGGATGCGTGCCTTTCTCCTATCGTTCCTTCTGCTATGCACGTTCGCTCTACGTGCGCAGAACGCCACGCAGTTCACCACGTGGGGTGATAACGCGATGCGCCTGAACGACCCGTACGGTGCGAGCCGATTCTACAACGAGGCGTTGGGCCTGGAGCCCGGCCTGTTGGAGCTGCAATGGAAATACGCCGAGGCCTGCCGCACGAGCAACCAGTACCGCGAGGCCGCCGATCATTACAACAAGGTGTTCCGCAAGGACCAAGGGCGTCGCTATCCGGAGGCCCTGCGGTGGCTCGGTGAGATGCAGCTCTGCACCGGTGCGTACCCCGAGGCCGAGAAGACCTGGGCCAAGGTGAAGCAGAAGGAACGCGACAAGGGTTCCGTGATCGCCCAACGTGCGGACCATGCCTTGGCGGGATGCAAGCTCGCCTTGGTGCCCGCGAACGACAGTGTGGTGGTGGAGCACCTGCAGGAACCCATCAACACGGTGGACAGCGAATTCGGCGCCCGCATCGGTCCGGACAGCCTGTTGTACTTCACCTCGCTGCGCGGCGAAGTGGATGCCGACGGCGAAGTGATCGACACGTTGAACTACCGCGCCGGCATCATGCGGACCACGGTGGATGGGTCCCAAAAGGATCCCGAATGGCTCGATCCCGCACGCCCGGTGAACGAGGCCAACAGCGCTTGGAGCCTCGACGGCAGATGGCAGTACTTCACCCGGTGCGTGCCCGGCGCACCCTGCATCATCCATGTGCTCGCGGCGGATGCCCAGGATCGGAACGCCGCGGTGCCCCTGAAAGGGATCGGCACCGACGTGATGAGCACACAGCCGATGGTGGCCTACGTGGCGGGGCGGCAGACGCTCTTTTTCACCAGTGATCGGGCCGGGGGGAAAGGAGGACTGGATCTCTGGCAGGCGCCCTTGGACGACGACGGCATCGGTGCACCCCAGGCCTTGGTCACGCTCAACACGCCCGGCAATGAAGTGACGCCGTACTTCGATGCGGTCCGCGGAAAACTCCTCTTCGCTTCGGACTTCCTGCCTGGCCTCGGCGGATACGACCTCTTCACCAGCGCACGCGGAACGGACGGCACCTACGGAGCACCGCAGCATCTGGAACAGCCCTTCAACAGTCCCGCGAACGACCTCTACCCCACCTTCGATGCGCACACGATGAGCGGTTGGTTCACCAGCAACCGCGTGGGCTCCTTCGCCGATAAGGGCGAGACCTGCTGCAACGACCTCTATCGTTTCCGGTATCCCGGCTTCCGGCCGCCGCCGCCCGTCCCGGTGGATACGCCGGATGTACCGGTACCCGTGCGCATCACTTCGCTCCGCGAGAAGTTGCCCATCCGCCTCTACTTCCACAACGACGAGCCCGACCCGCGGTCGTGGGAGACCACCACCAGCAGCGACTACGAGCAGACCTACATCGCCTACAAGGCGCTTGTACCCGACTACACCGCGGCCTGGAAGGACCGCCCCGAAGGCACCCGCGCCATCGATGACTTCTTCACCCAACAGGTGGACCACGGCTTCGCGCAGCTGAACGACTTCATCGCGTTGTTGGAGCAGGCGCTGAAGGAGGGGCAACGCATCGAACTGCAGGTGCGCGGCTTCGCCAGTCCGCTCGCCAAGAGCGATTACAACAGCAACCTTTCGCTGCGCCGGATCGAGAGCATGGTGAACTACCTCCGCCGCGTGGACAACGGTATCCTGGTGCCCTATCTCGATCGTACAGCTGAGAACGGTGGACGCCTCACCATCGTGAAACAGCCCTTCGGCAAGAGCCGGGCGGATGCGTTGGTCAGCGACCGCTTGGACGACCTGCGCAACTCCGTCTACGGCGTGGGCGCTTCCTTGGAACGGCGGATCGAGATCGAGCAGGTGCTGCTGGGCGAGTGAAGGCTCCGCTCACGAACATGGATACGCACGGATCAACACGGACGATCCGGGAGTTATCCGCGTCCATCCGTGTGCATCCGCGGTTGCTGCATTCACGAGAACGACCGACATACGAAGGGGGCGAATAACTTCGGCAACCCACGACCTTCGCCACATGCAACTGCTGCTGCTCTCGAACTCCACGCTGCCCGGAACACCCTATCTGTCCTGGCCGAGGGAACACTTGGCCGCCTTCCTCGGCGAACGCAAGCGCATCGCCTTCGTGCCCTTCGCGGCGGTGACCTTCCCCTTGGATGAATACGCGAGCCTTACGCAGGCCGCCTTCGCGGAGCTGGGGCACGAGCTCTTCAGCCTGCACACGGAGACCGACAAGGTGAAGGCCCTCCAGAGCGCGGATGCCGTGGCGATCGGCGGGGGTAACACGTTCCAGCTGCTGCGCAACATGTACAGCACCGAACTGCTACGCGCCATCCGGGTGCGCGTGATGGGAGGCCTCCCCTACATCGGCTGGAGCGCGGGCAGCAACGTGACCTGCCCCACCATCATGACCACCAACGACATGCCCATCACCGAGGTGCCCACGATGCGCGCCATGGGCCTGGTACCGTTCCAGATCAACCCGCACTACACCGATGCCACGCTCCCCGGACATGGCGGGGAAAGCCGCGACCAGCGCATCGCGGAATACCTGGCCGCGAATCCCCGGAGCACCGTGATCGGACTTCCCGAGGGCAGCCTGCTGAACGTGCAGGGCGATATGATGACCGTGGAAGGCAAGGGCCTCCGGCTCTTCCGGAACGGCAGGCCGCACATCGATGTGGCTGGCGGCACCGCGCTGCGCACCAACCTGAGCGGCATCTGAGATCCTCAACGCAGAGGCGCAGAGAAGGGGGAGGACGCAAAGACATCAAGGGAGGGTCCCGCAGGGGGCTTTGACCGTTCACTCCGCAACGAGGCTGCAGACCTTTGCGTTCCTCTGCGCCTCTGCGTTGATCCAATTCGACCGGTCCGGCCAACCCACGCCGGGTTGTTCATCCTTCGCCCTCCGCGCTCCGGAGCGGCCCCCGCTGCCGCGATAAGTTCGCCTCCGGATGGACCAGGAAAAAGGCGGCTTCATGCACTTCCTCGTGGAATTGGGCTTCGACCTGCTGCTGCTGCTGAAGATCGTGGCGATCATCGGGGCCGCGTGGCTGGTGGAACGCCTGATCTACTTCGCGCTGCGGCGGGGTTATGCGCGCGCCAAGGCCCAAGGCCGGGAGGAGATCACGCGCTACCGCTTCCTGCGCAACGCCGTACGCACGGTGGTGGTGATCCTGGCCTTCTTCGCCATCATCTACTCCATCCCCTCGTTGCGCTCCTTCGCCTTCACGCTCTTCGCCGGTGCCGGTCTGCTCGTGGCCATCCTCGGCTTCGCCGCGCAGAAGGCCTTCAGCGACATCATCAGCGGCATCTTCATCGTGGCCTTCAAACCCTTCCGCGTGGGTGACGTGATCCAGGCCGGTGAGAAAGGCCTGCTGGGAACGGTGGAGGACATCAACCTGCGCCACACCACCATCCTCACCTTCGAGAACCGGCGCATGGTGATCCCCAACGCCATCCTCGGCGAGGAGCGCATCGTGAACAGCAGCATCCGCGAGGAGGAGACCTGCCAGTACGTGGAGATCCCCGTGGCCCTGCACGCCGATGTGGACCGGGCCATCGCCATCATCCGCGAGGAGGCCATGGCGCACCCGGAGCATCTCGACCGGCGCTCGCCCGAGGAGAAGACCAAGCGCGAGCCCGTGGTGGCCGTGCGCCTGGTGAACATGCTCGACGGCAATCTGCTGCTGCGTGCCTACGTCTGGGTGAAGGACCCCGTGACGGCGCGCTTGCTCCGTTACGACCTCAATGTGAACATCGTGCGCCGGTTCCGTCAGGAACGCATCCCCTTGGGCATGCCCGTCCGCCTGCTGACCGAGCGCCATCCATTCGATAGAACGGCGGACCATGGTGCGTAAACGAAGCGACAAGATCGGCCTCCCCCCCGGGGCCCTGGTACCCGTGGAGGTGGCACCGGCGGCATCCACCGCCATGAAGGTGTTCGTCTTCAATTCCGCCCGCTACCAGGAATGCACCGCGCGAACGGTGGCCGACCTGCCCGCGACCGAAGCGGGCATGGTGACCTGGATCGACATCGACGGTCTGGCCGACATCACCCTGCTCAACCAACTGCGCGAACGGTTCGACCTGCACCCGCTGTTGCTGGAGGACGTGCTCAACACGGAGCATCGGCCCAAGATCGAGGAGTACCAGAACGCGCTCTTCATCGTGGCCAAGATGATCTCCCTGCACGAGGAGACCCGCGAGCTGGAGACCGAGCAGATCAGCTTCGTGCTGGGGAAGGACTACGTGATCAGCTTCCAGGAGCGGCCCGGCGATGTGCTGGAGCCCATCCGGGACCGGATCCGCCACGCCACGGGACGGGTACGCCGCAAATCCGCCGACTACCTGGTGCACGCCCTGCTGGACGTGATCGTGGACAACTACTTCGCCGTGGTGGAGGACGTGGGTGATCGCATCGAAAAGCTGGAGACCGGCGCCAGCGCACGCGCCAACAACGCCTTCCTCCTCGAACTCCAGGAACTGCGCGGACTGCTGATCCGCCTGAGCCGCTACGTGCTGCCCATGCGCGAACTGGCGGGCCGCATGAACACCATGCAGGTGGAGCTGATCAACAAGGACACCCGGCGCTATATCAACGATGTGCAGGACCACACGGTGTACATCGCCGAGAGCATCACGATGTTCCGCGATATGCTGGCCAACCTCGAGAACACCTGCCACGCCCAGATCAACGGCCGCATGGCCCAGGTGATGCGCCTGCTCACGGTGATCAGCACCATCTTCATCCCCCTCACCTTCATCGTGGGCATCTACGGGATGAACTTCGACCACATGCCCGAACTGCACTGGCGGTTCGGCTACTTCGGCGTGATGGGCTTCATGCTGGTGATCAGCGTGGCGATGCTGCTGTGGTTCCGGCGGAAGCGGTGGCTCTAGGCCTCGAAGGCCCCCCTATTTTCCGGGGAGCGCGTCGTGGACGTTCCCGCACCCCTTTATTTTGCGCCATCGTCCCCGCCATGCACCGCGCGTCCGTCCCTCCGACCCCTCATCGGCCCTTGCGCCGGTGCGCGCTTCCCCAGGTGCATCCGTCCTGCGTGGACATCCCCGCCCCCTTCCGCTGATGTCCGCGAACCCTCCGTCCGGTCCCTGTCGTGCCCTGCGCGCGCTGTCCGGTGAGGAGGTGCCTTGTCTCCTACGCGGCCATGGCCGCTTCGGCAACGCCGCGCGATCAACGAACGTTGCATGTGCAGCGGAGGGGATCCTTCATACCCACTTACCGAGACCGATCCCCGCTGTTCCGGCGCCATGAAGACCCGCTACATCGACCTCATCGAACAGACGTTCGACTTCCCCCAGGGCGAATTCAAGTTCGATCAGGAGGAACTCACTTGGAACGACCTTCCGCTGATGCGGATCCTGGAGAAGCACGGCACCCCGCTGCGCATCACCTACCTGCCCAAGATCGGCGAGAAGATCGACCAGGCCCGCGCCTGCTTCGCCAAGGCCTTCAAGGAGCACGAGTACAACGGCACCTACGAGTACTTCTACTGCACCAAGAGCAACCACTTCAGCTACGTCATCGACCAGGTGGTGCAGCGCGGCGTGAGCCTCGAGACCAGCAGTGCCTACGACATCGAGATCGTGGAACTGTTGATGGAGCGCGGCAAGCTCAGCCGCAACGCCACCGTGCTCTGCAACGGTTACAAGGACCAGCGTTACATCGACAACATCGGCCGGCTGAAGAACAGCGGTGTGAACGTGATCCCCATCATCGACAACATGGGCGAACTGGACCTGTTGGACGAGGTGATCAAAGGACCCTGCGACATCGGTATCCGCATCGCCGCGGAGGAAGCACCCAAGTTCGAGTTCTACACCAGCCGCCTGGGCATCGGCTACAAGGACATCATCCCCTTCTACATGCGCAACGTGAGCAAGCAGCGGAAGTTCCGCCTGAAGCTCATGCACTTCTTCATCAACACGGGCATCACCGACAGCGCCTACTACTGGAACGAGCTGGGCAAGTGCGTGAACGTGTACTGCGACATGAAGAAGCTGTGCCCCTCCCTGGATACGCTGGACATCGGCGGCGGACTGCCCATCAAGAACAGCCTCAACTACAACTTCGACGTGGACTACATGATCGGCGAGATCGTGGGCCGCATCAAGGACATCTGCGACGAGAACGACGTGGACGAACCGAACCTCTACAGCGAGTTCGGCAGCTTCACCGTGAGCGACAGCGGCGCCACCTTCTTCAGCATGCTGCACCAGAAGAAGCAGAACGAGAAGGAACGCTGGAACATGATCGACGGCAGTTTCATGACCACGTTGCCCGACACCTGGGCCATCAACAAGCGTTTCATCATGCTGCCCATCAACAACTGGAACGACGAGTACGAGCGCGTCTTCCTCGGCGGCATGACCTGCGACAGCGACGACTACTACAACAGCGAGCAGCATGTCAACGCCATCTACCTGCCCAAATTCCGGCCCGAGCGGAAACAGTACCTCGGCTTCTTCAACACCGGTGCCTACCAGGACACCTTGGGCGGCTTCGGCGGCATCCAGCATTGCCTGATCCCCAAACCCAAGCACCTGTTGCTGGACCGTGCGGAGGACGGCACCCTGATCGAGCGCGTCTTCGCCGAACAACAGAGCGCCGAGCGCATGCTGCAATTGTTGGGGTATCTGCCGCAGGGAGAGTTGGTGGGGAAGTGAACTCGCCAGTAAGCGCCACTGCGTTCATCATCATGACGACAGGAAGATCTCTCCTTGGACTCTTTTGCATGCTCTCTTGTTCCTTCATGCTTTACGCACAGAAGGACAATGTCTATATCTACGGCTCCGTCCAGGATCACATCTCCGGAAAGAAGGTCAAGGACTTCCATGTTACCGCTCGAGACACGGCCGACACCACCTTCGTGATCCATGCCATGATAAAGGGACGAGACGAATTCAATGTCAATCTGCCATACGATAGGGTTTATCGCCTTGAATTCGACCGAGAAGGATACGTTCAGAAACATGCTCTGCTCAACCTGAACATTCCGGATATCCAAGCTCGGAAGGAAGGTTTCGGCATGCGGCTCGTCATGAATCTTGTTCCTTGGGTAGAAGGGGTGGACTACGCGCTATGTGAACTTCCCTTTGGCAAGGCTCAATACGATCCATGCGCGAAGGATATGAGGTGGGATGAGGCATACTCGCAAGGTCTAAGGCCCGCCTATAAGACTCTTGCTGAGGCGATCGAAGTCTCTCGCAAGAGCACTTCCAGTAAGTAGATCACTGGTCACCTTCCCGGCCCCGGCCGGGGAGGATCTATTCGGTCGCGCCCTCGCGACTTGTCATTGCTGGTCAGGGCGCACAGCCTCCGATGCTGAAGGCCGCATCCCCAGCACCGCACCGAACACGCTGAAGAAGAACACCCCGATCTGGCGCTCCAGCAGATCCTCGGTGAGGCACACGGTGGCGAAGAGGATGCAGAACGACAGCAGCAGCGGATCACGCCAGCCGCGTCGCACCAAAAGGAACAGCAGTGCTGCAAAGAGCAGTAGTCCGACGATGCCTTTTCCGCAGAGGATGTTGAGGTATTCGTTGTGCGTGTTGTAGTGCTTCTCCAACACGGTGTCGGGCGCTTCCAACGCGGCATAGCAGAGGTCCAACGACGGCTGCAGCTTCTCCACCGAGACGCCTGTGAGCCAATAGGACTTCGCCACTCCCATCGCACAGGAGTGGATGTAGAGCCGATCCCGGGTGGAGTTGCTTCCATCACCCATGACCTCCCGCATGCGCTCGCGCAACGAGGGCACCGCAACGATCGCGCCCACCAACACCATCGCCGACACAGCGACCACCGCCGCCTTGTGCCACGCACGCCAAGGTCCGCGCAGCACCAGCACCAACATGGCCAGCAGCAGGGCCACCACCGCCATGCGTGCCGCAAGCAACAGCAGGAAGCCGACGAAAAGAGCGATGAGCACCAGCGACGCGATGCGCAACATCCGCTGCTCCCCCCCTTCCACGATCCGATGCAACAGCACCATCACCGCGAAAGCGGTGAGCAGACCGAAGTAGGTGGGATGCAACCCGGTCAGCTCCTCGGTACGGGTGCGGAAGGCGAAGGCCCATCCGCCGTTGGCCAGCTGCTCCGCATCCAAACCTTGCACCGCCAAGGCTCCAACGGCCCAGACCATCAGCAGGGCCATGGCCGCCACCAACGCATCGAAACAACGGCGACGATCGGGCACGAAGCCGCCCCGATGACCGAGGTACACCGCCAAGGGGACAAGCACCAGCGCCAGCTTCCGCTGCACGATGCGCCAGACGTAGGCCGGATCGTCCGCCGTGAAAAGCTCGGTGAGGTAGAAGAGCGGCAGGGCCAAGAAGGTCAACAAGAGGAGGGTCCGTTCGCGGTCCATCCGGACCTCCGGGTTACGCAGAGCGAGCGTGACGGCGAACAGCAGCAAGGGCACCACGAGTGCACCACCGACGGACAAGGGCCACAGGGGGTAGGCGCAGAGCGCCAGGAGTGAGGTCTGCAGACCGGTCCGCAGGAAGCGCGGACTAGGCCATGACCCCATGCTCCACCGGTTTGCCCATGATGGCCCCCTTGATCTCGGCACGGAAACGCTCCGAACCGAAGCGCAGGCTGTGCTGGCGGATGGCCCAGGGATCGAACTGCTCGCGGGTGGCTTCCATCCGGTGGATGGCCTCCGCGATGCCGGCGCTGGTCTGTTCGGGGTAGAGCAGGCCGGTGGTGCCATGCTGCACGGTTTCCCGGTAGCCGCCGAAGTCGTAGGCGATCACCGCCGTGCCGCAGGCCTGGGTCTCCACGCAGGTGATCCCGAAATCCTCGATGGCGGCGAAGATGCCGGCCTCCGCGTGCTGCATGTAACGCCGGATCAGGCGGGTGGTGCAATGGCCCAGGAAGCTCACGTTGGTGCCTGCGGAGCGCTCCAACGCCGCACGTTGCGGCCCCGCCCCGATCACCACCAACCGTTTGTCCGGCAGGTCGCGGAAGGCGTTCACGATGAGATCGATGCGCTTGTACTGCACCAGGCGGGAGACCACCAGGTAGTAGGGCTCATCCTCCGGCGATCCATCATCGCCGACGGCGGGCTGGAAATACTGCGTGTCCACGGGCGGGTGGATCACCTCCGAAGCACGGCCGTAGTTGGTGAGGATGCGCTCTCCGATGAAGGCCGAGTTGGCGATGAAATGGTCCACCCGGTCGGCGGTGTCCAGGTCCCAGTTGCGGATGCTGTTGATGCGGTGCATCGCCAGCTTGCGCAAGGGCGCCGGCACCTGCTCCAGGTAGGTCTTGCGCATGTTCCACACGTAGCGCATCGGCGTATGGCAGTAGCAGTAGTGCTGCTGCCAAGGCTGTTTTCGCACGCTCTTGGCCACGGCGTGGGAGGAAGAGATGATGAGGTCGTAACCGCTCAGGTCCAGGCTCTCCATGGCCCGATAGAAGATGAGGGTCAGGGCCCGGTAGTAGCGTTTGGAGAACGGGATGCTCCCCAGATGGGTGCTCTTGGGGTGGCGGCCATCGAGGATCTCCCGCCGCTGTTCGTCCGTGAAATGATCGAAGCAGCAGAAGACATCCGCATCGGGGAATTCGAGCAGCAACTGTTTCACCACCTTCTCGGCACCGCCGATGGTGATGAACCAATCATGGACGATGGCGATCCGGGGCTTGGTGGAGCCTGCGGAGCAGTTCAGCGATGGTGGTCGCGGACCGGACGTGGTCATAATTCCCCAAATATGAAGTTCTTTCCGAAAAGGAAGGGTCGGGAATTTCCGGAGGAAGGGTGGCGAATACCGATTCGAGGGTGGCGGGGTCGCGCGGAGAGAAGAAGATGGAACCTTCCGGAAAGAGTTCCCGGAACACGGGAATGTCCGAAAGCAGGGGCACGGCACCGTGGGCGATGCCCTCCAGCACGGGTAGCCCGAAACCTTCGTAGTGGGAGGCGCAGACCACATGGCTGGCGCGGGCATAGAGGTCCCGCAGCTCCGCATCCCCCGCACCGGTGCGGATCTCCACCCCGCCCCCCGGCTGGATCGGGGTATGGCGCAGGCGATCCTGCACGCCGCCGCAGAGCACCAGGCGGTAGCCCGGTGGCGCCGCCTTCCGGAAGGCCGATACGATGAAGGGCACGTTCTTCCGGTCCGTGAAGCTGCCCACATGCAGCACAAGGCGCTCCTTGGGCACCGCGCCGGTGGGCCGAAGCCCGGGGGACAAGCCGTTGTACACCACATGCACGCGCTCGGCCGGGATGCCGAAGCGGTCCGTGAGCGCGCGCCGGCTGGATTCGCTCACCGTGAGCACGGCCGCTGCCCGCCGTACGATCCGGGGGGTGAGGAACCGGTACCACCGCACAAAGCCGGGATCGTACCAGTCCGGCTGTTCGTACACCCCGAGGTCGTGCACGGTCACCACGTTGGCACCATGCAGCAAGGGCGCCGTGTTGCACAGGTTCAGGAGCACCCCACCCCGGCGGGCCAGGTGCAGCATCAGTTCGGTCTGCTCCCACCAGGTGCCCCCGGTCCGGCCGATCGGCAGCAGGCGCGCAGCGATGGCGGGGTCGCTGCAGGTGGTGCCGCGCGGAACGGCCACCATGGCATCGGGCATCAGGCCGATCAACTCCCGGGTGATCTCGAGGGCGAAACGTTGCACCCCGGTAAGGGGCTGGGTGAGGAAACGCCCGTTGATCACCAGCGGGGCCGGACCATCGACACCGGCGGGGTTCCCCGCCTTGGGGGATCCGGTCCGGTGGGAGGGCGGCGGTGCTTCCATGGCCTGTACCTGCGGCCGGATCACACCCCGGCCTCCGGCCACGAAAGTAGCGGCGCGCACCCTGCGCCGAAATGCCGGAGTCGCCTCCGGGGAGAGGCTTATTTTCGCCGCCCCACCACCAGCCACTCCGGTGTACATGAAGTCCGACCCCAGGGTCATCCGCAGTCTTGTCGCCAAGGACTTCAAGCTGAAGTACAAGCAATCCGTGCTGGGCTTCTTCTGGGGACTGATCACGCCGTTGGTGTTCCTGTTGATCTTCACCACGGTCTTCAGCCACGCCTTCGTGTCCATCCGCAACTACGCGTTGTTCGTGCTCACGGGCCTCATCTTCTGGCAGTTCTTCTCCAACGCCACCAACCAGTCGATCCAGAGCTTCATCCGCAACGCGGGCATCATCAAGACCATCAACATCCCGATCCACCACTTCCCCTTGGCCGCGGTGGTGAACGAGGTGGCCGCGCTGTTGCTCTCCTTCATCCCCTTCACCATCCTGATGCTGTTCTTCGGGCTGGATCCGAGCTGGCATTTCATCCTGCTGCTGCCCGCCGTGTTCCTCTTCGCCCTCACCACCTATGGACTGGGCATGGCCCTGGGCGTGCTGAACATCTACCTCCGCGACGTCTCCATCCTCTGGAACACCATCGCGCCGGCGCTCTTCTACCTCTCGCCCATCGCCTACGACGATTCGATCGTGCCGGAACGCTACCTGCCGCTGATCAAGTCGAACCCGCTGTACCACTTCTTCGGGGTGTTCCGCGACATCCTTTACGCGAACACCGTTCCCTCCCTCACCAGCTGGGGCATCATCACCGGCATCGCCCTGGTGGCCTACATCGCGGGCCGCACCGTGCTCCACAAGCTCGACAAGGGCATCATCTCCAACCTCTGATGCGCACCCCGCAGATCGAGCTCCGCAACGTGGGCGTGCACTACTACACGTTCGACCAGGGCATCAACTCCATCAAGGATTATGTGATGAAGTTCGGTTTCACCCGGCCCTTCGCCCGGCGCAAGGTGCTGGACGGCGTGGACCTGCAGGTGCTCCCCGGTGAAGTGCTCGGCATCCTGGGCCGCAACGGCACGGGCAAGAGCAGCCTGCTCCGCTGCGTGGCCGGCATCCTCCGCTCCTACACGGGCACGGTGGAAGTGCGGGGTTCCATCGCCCCCATGCTGGCCATCGGTTCGGGCATCGAGATGGAACTCACCGGCATCGAGAACATCAAGCTGATCTGCAGCCTGATGGGCACGGGAGGGGCCGACATCGAACGCACCATCGACGGCATCATCGCATTCTCCGAGCTCAGCCGGGAGGACCTGCAACGGCAGGTGAAGACCTATTCCACCGGCATGATCTCCCGGCTCTCCTTCAGCATCGCCATCGCCAAGGTGCCCGACATCCTGCTGATCGACGAGGTGCTCGCGGTGGGCGATGCCGGCTTCCAGCGCAAATGCCTGGACCGCATCACCGCCATCAAGGAAAGCGGCTGCACCATCCTTTTCGTGTCGCACGGCGCCGATGACGTGCGCCGCATCTGCACGCGTGCCATCTGCCTGGACCAGGGCCGCATCGTCTTCGATGGGGAGGTGGAACCGGCCATCCAACGCTACGAACAGCTTTTCGTGTGATGAACATCACCCTCACGATCATCATCCCGTGCTACAACCACGGCGCCTATCTCCTCGAGGCGTTGGAAAGCACCGGCGTGCGCGAACACGCCTTCTGCGAGGTGATCATCGTGAACGACGGTTCCACCGATCCCACCACCCTGGAGGTGCTCGCGGGCATCGACCAGGAGCGCGTGCGGGTGCTGCACCAGGAGAACCAGGGCGTGGGCCGGGCCCGCAACAACGGCATGCGCGAGGCGCGCGGCGAGTTCATCCTGCTGCTCGACGCCGACAACACCATCCTGCCCGACTACTACCTCCAGGCCATGGAGGTGTTCCGCGCGCGACCGGAGGTCACCATCGCCTACTCCAACTACATCCGCTTCGGTGAAGGCATCGAGGAGAGCGTGGTGGAACTGCCCGAGTTCTCCAGCGACCGCTTGCTGGCCGGCAACTTCATCGATACCTGCGCCATCTTCCGCACCTCCCTGTTCCGGTCCCTCGGCGGCTTCGACGAGAACCGCACCATCATGGGGTACGAGGACTGGGAGCATTGGATCCGCTCCTGGGGTTCCGGTGCCGTCTTCCATCATCTGAAGGAGCCCCTGTACCGCTACCGGGTCGTGGCCGGGTCGATGTTGAGCATGGCCAATGAACGCGAGGCGCGCCGTTCCCGCGTGGAGTACCTGCTCACGAAACATGCGGGACTCTACCGCGAAAACGTGAAGGGCGTGCTGCTCTACTACCTCGACTTCCTGATGCACAACGAGGAGGTGGTGCGTGTGGAGAAGGGACGCAACGTGCAGCTGGAGGACCGCATCGTAAGCGTGACCCACCAGAACGAGAAGGCCCTCAGCTCCATCTTCAACCTGCAGGCCCGCATCAACCGCATCGAGGCCTCCAAGCCGTACAAGCTGTACAAACAGCTGCGGCACCTCAAGAACCTGCTGCGGTCCAACAGCTCGGGCAACGAGCGCAGCCACTTCCTGAAGAAGTTCGTGTTCCTGCTGGGCCGCAAGGGACGCGCCTTCGCCATGCGCTTCATGGCGAAGATCTTCAAGCACCTCTACCTCTGGACGGAGGAACGCAAGGTGTACATCATCGAGTCCGGCGACCTGGCCCACGGTGGTTTCGGGGACCCCTACGACCGGTGGTTGATGCTGAACCTACCGACCGAATCCAAGCTGCTGGCCCACCGCAAGGAGATCGCCTCCTTCCGCAAGCAGCCCAAGTTCAGCATCGTGATGCCCGTGTACAACGTGAAGGAGGAACACTTCTCGGCCGCCGTGGATTCCATCCTCTCCCAGGTGTACGAGAACTGGGAGCTCTGCATCGCCGATGACCGCTCCACCGATCGCCATGTGGCACGCCTGATCAAGGAATACGTCAAGCGCGACCACCGTATCAAGGCCGTTTTCCGCGAGGAGAACGGACACATCTCCGCCGCCTCCAACTCGGCCCTGGAGTTGGCCACCGGCGACTACATCGTGCTGATGGACCAGGACGACCTGATCACCCCGGATGCGCTGTACCAGAACGCCAAGGTGATCAACGAGCACGAACAGGTGCACCTCATCTATTCCGACGAGGACAAGATCGACGACAACGGCAAACACTCGTATCCGCACTTCAAGCCCGACTGGTCGCCGGACAACCTGCTCTCCCGCAACTACCTCGGTCACCTCACCGTCTTCGACGCGGACATCATGCGGACCATCGGCGGTTGGCGCGAAGGGTTCGAGGGCAGCCAGGACTACGACCTGGTGCTGCGTTTCACCGAGCGCACCAACGCGATCTTCCACATCCCCAAGGTGCTGTACCATTGGCGCATCCACGACAGCTCCGCCGCTGCCGGCGAGGAGGCCAAACCCTACGCCTACATCGCCGCGAAGAAGGCCCTCACCGAGGCGCTGGTGCGCCGCAACGAGACCGGCACGGTGGATTTCCTCGACGGGTTCCGCGGCTACTCGGTGCGTTTCGACCTGAAGGCCGGGCCGCGCAAGGTCTCCATCATCATCCCCACCAAGGACAAGACGGACCTGCTGCAGCAATGCGTGAAGTCCATCTTCGAACGCTCCACGCACCAGGATGTGGAGGTGGTGGTGGTGGACAACAACAGCTCCGAGCGCGAGTTCTTCGCGTACATCGGCACGGCCACGGCCGCCTACGGCGATCGTTTCCGCTGCGTGAAGGCCGACATGCCCTTCAACTTCTCCGCGCTGGTGAACTTCGGCGTGAAGCACTCCACGGGCGATTACATCGTGCTGCTGAACAACGACACCGAGGTGATCACCCCCGATTGGCTCGAAGGCCTGATGGAGCAGGCGCAACGGCCGAGCATCGGCGTGGTGGGCGTGAAGCTGCTCTACCCCAACGAGACCATCCAGCACGCCGGCGTGGTGATGGGACTGGGCGGTGCGGCGGGACACGTACTGGTGGGCGAGGACCGACGTGGTCCCGGCTACTTCAACTACGTGAACATGCTCAACAACTATTCGGCGCTCACCGCCGCCTGCATCATGGTGCGGCGCTCGTTGTACGAACGCATGAACGGCTTCGACGAGAGCTTCGCCGTGGAATACAACGATGTGGACTTCTGCCTGCGCATCCGGGAAAGCGGATTGAACAACGTGTACGTGCCGCACGTGGAGCTCTTCCACCACGAATCGATGTCGCGCGGCCACCCCCACGCCACCAGCGAATCCTACGCCCGTCACCTGGCCGAGATCGCGCGGCTGCAGGAACGTTGGGGCGCCTACATCGACCACGACCCCTGCTACAACCCCAACCTCACGTTGGGGGCGCACGACTTCAGCCTACGGCACTGAGGTGCGCGCGGCGGCGCTGTCGAGCTCCATCCTCATCATCGGTGGGTTCTCGATGGCCAGGTCGCCGATGAAACGCTCCAGCATCTCGGACACCACCACATCCGGCCGTTCCTCCTTGATGATCTCGGGGTTGAACAAGGGCGTCCACAGGTACACGCTGCGCGCGAAATGCTCCGACAGGAAGGGCATCAGGAAGTTGGCGTACGAGTCGCGGTTCATCACGAGGCGCATCAAGGTGGTGTCCGCCGTTTCGCGCGTCTGCACGTCATGCGGCGATACGTACGTGGGGTACTTCACGGAAGGCACGGTGCGCGCGGCATAACCCGCCAGGGGCACCGGCACGATCTCCGGCCGCGGAAAGAACTGGCCCATGGAGAGCAGCTGTGAAAGATCGCCTTCCTCCGACTCGCTCTGCTCCCAGACGTAGTCGTCCCGGTCCGTGGAGGGTGGAAGTTCCGGATGGTCGGCACGGATGCGCTCCATCAATGCCTTGTAACCATAATGCGCGCCGAGCAGGTTCCAGTGTGTATCCACGCTGTAGTAGATCGGCAGCTTCTCCTTCCGACGCGCCTCGGCCAGCACAGGACGGAGGTCGATGATCTGCGCCGTGGAATGTTCCTTCATGTGGGCCAGGAACTGGTCGAGCTTGGAGAGGGCGTTGCGCCGCTTGATCCGCGCAGGCAGATACTCGCCGTAGATGTCCTCCTTCAGCGGGGGGATCAGCAGGTAGTACTCGATGCCGTACAAGGCCAGCCACTGCCGCCGCTCCTCCACCACGGCGCACATCTTCCGCAGCTGTTCCTCGGAGTACGGATTCTTGTTCTCGTACATCTCCTGCACCCCTTCACCGGTGTAGAACAACCAACCGTCCTTACCCACCACCACCATGCTGGAGTGGCTGGTCTGCCCGAAGGAGAGCACCTTCAGCACGTTCCAGGTGGTGGTGAGCCGCTTGCGCCCACCGAACTGGTCGTTCGCATACGCCGTGGCCTCATCGGCACTGCCCTTCATGCCCCTCCACTTCTGCGGCTTCTGGTGCGCCAGCCGTTTCTCGGTGAACAGGGTGATGTCCTCCTCCTTGAACAACAACGTGACCAGCGGAAGCGAGAGGCAGGTGAGGAAGGCGATGGTGAACACGATGTGCCGGCGATCGGCCGTGGCGAGCAGCAACCACAGCACCAGCAGGAAGAAGAGCAGGGCCATCCAATGCGCGTACTGGCGCTTCTTCGCTTGGAACAGGGCGAAACGCGTCTGATGTTCGCGATGGCTGAAGTGGGCGTGCGGATCGCCGGTACCCGTGATGAACGTGGCCGCTCCGTCGGGACCGAGCTGCGCCGTAAGGTCGTTGAGCAGGGGGAAGGCGGCCAGCAGCTCCTTCCCTTCCAGTTCGAGGTGATAGGGCCAAAGCCGAAGCTCGACGGAACGCACCGTTACGGTATCGCCCGGTGGCAGGTCCAACCGCAGACCGCGATGCACGCCGTCCGGCAACGGAAGTTCCAACCGTCCGTCGGGTCCGCCATCGTAGCCGTTGGAGATCAGTTTGTCGGGCCGGTACAGTCCGTCCGGGCTGTAGTACACCTCCACGGTGGCGGGTCCCTTGCGTCGGGTGGAGCCCTGCACGATCAGGTCCGCGCTGTCCACCCGGTCGCAAAGGCTGTAGAGCGCCTCGCCGAACAGTGCCGCGAGCAGCAACGCGGTGGCGGCCACCGGCAGGAAGGACCTCGCCGCATAACGCCGTTGCAGGTACACCAGCGTACCGAACAACAGCACGAAGGCCACAACGGCCCACATCCATTGGAACAGGTCCTGGTCCAGCAGGATCGGCTGGTCCAGCACGAAGCGCGAGCGATCGGCGACCGGCACCAGATGCAATCCTCCGGTCGTTCCCGGACCGGCGGTGCAATGCTCCAAACGGGCCTGCGCCGCCAACACGTCGGAGGAGAACGCACCGATGTAGGCTCCGGACACCAGGCCGATGCCGGCCACATGTGCGGGCTGCGGCGACAGGATCTCCACGGCCAACGAATCCACGGACGGCGTGGTGGGCAATGCAAAGATCAACGTGCTGTAGGGTGCATAGGGCGTGCGCTGCTCCCCGCCCTGCACCTTCCCTTCCCCATCGCGGTAGGAGAGACGGACCAACGTTCCGGGTTCTGCCGTGCCCACGGAAACGGTGATGGCCAACGGTGCTTCGGGCTCGCCTCCGGGCACATGTCCCACGATCCAGGCACCACCGGCGGACAGCAACAGGATGACGATCCAGGTGGCGATGTTCCGGGGATCAAACATGGATCCGGATGCTTTCGGGGTTCAACGTGAGCAGCTCGTAGATGAACATCTCGGTGATCTCATGGATCACCAGGTCGGGGCGGCGCTCGGCGATCAGGTCCACATCGAAGGTGTGGTCCCAGACGAAGAGCGCATCCGAGAAATGCAGCGACAGGAAAGGGATGAGGTCCTCGCAGAAGGAATCACGGAAGATCACGGCCGTGGGCAGCGTGGTGTCAGCAAGGGTGGTATGGCACAGCATGAAAGCGGTGGCGGCGGGCAGCATCACCTTGACGGGTTCCGGCCCCTGTTCGCGGTGGAAGGTGAAGAGCTCCCGCGGAACATCCTGCTGCAACATCAGCGAGCGCGCCAGGTCGCCCTCCTCATCCTGCGAACGCTGCACGCTGAACGCCGCACGGTCCAACGGGTCCATTCCTGCATGCCGGCCGGCCATGGTGCGCATCAATTCACCGTACCCGACATAGGCTCCCAAGGCGTTCCAGTGGATGTCGTTGGCGAAATAGATGCGGTCCGCACCGGTGCGCGCCGCCTCCCACAGCGCCGGTCGCGGATCGCAGAGGTGCGGGGCGATGAGGCTGTCCTGCGCCAAGTAGGCCAGCAGTTGCGCCAACATCGTGCGTTCGGCATCGTGGTGCTTGCGGTACCGCTGCGGCAGGTCCTCGGGATAGATGGTCTGTTTGCTCGGGGCGAAGAACAGGTAGTAGTCCTTCCCCATGCCCTTCAGGTAGGTGATCCGCTCCGCGAGGTTGGTGCGGATGCTCTGCAGCTGGGCTTCGCTGAGCGTCATCCGGCCCATGTGGTCGTCCAGCAGGAAGAGGGACGAGGGATACATCTCCTTGTTGCGCCCCAGCACGGTCTTGTCGGGGATGGACGACTTATCGAACAGGTGATAGTCGATGAGGCTGCCCGATCGGGTCAGCACCTGCCGCACGGCGAAACGATCATCGAACCAATCCTCCAGGCCGTGGGCCACATCGGCGGCGGTGTCCGAAGGCCAAGGCGCCAGCATCCGCCGCTCCAGATAGGGATCCACCGCCACCAGACCGGTGGGTGCGCATAAGCCATGCACACCGAGGAAGAGCATGAACAGCAGGGCGAACACACCGTGGGACATGCGCACCTCACCCATCCAATCGGGTACCGCAGCCTTCCACACCGCCCACAGCACCAGCAAGGCCCAGAGCAGGCCGAACCCGATGATCCACCGCCAACCTGCTGCATCGATCAGACCCAGCCTGATCCCTTCCAACAGTAGCGTCGGCTGCAGATACGCGGAGGGACCTGTGGCATCGATCGCCATGGCGCCCCCCGCAGCGACATCGGTCAACTTGAGGTTCCACGTATCGATCCGCACGGTGTCCAAAGGCACCTCGATCCGTGTTCCTCCGGCCAGGATCACCACGTCATCGATCAACACATGCGCATCGGCCGATCGCAGTCCCAACCGGATGCCCGAAAGGCTGTCGACATGGAAGACCGGGAAGCGCACCAAGGAAAGCTCCGGACCCGCGGGAACGATCACCGAAACCGTGCGATGCGGGCGCCATCCTTCGCCGGTATTGTACTGGAGCACCAGTTCCTCCTCACGATCGGCGGAGACTGCGCACGACACCTCCACCGCATGCACGCCCAGGCCATGCCGCACGAAGGCCACGAGCAGGAAGGCACCCGCCAGCACCCCTGTCAGCAGGAGCAGGATCCGGTACCGGGCCCTCGGCTTCAAAAGCGGAAGTAGATGAACGGGTTGTAGGTGGAGGAGGCGATGCTCATCGCACTGAGCAGCAGGACCAGGAGATGGAACACCGTGGAGGCGCTGTCCCACACCGCCGTCATCACACCTTGCCCCGCTGGGGGCTTCAGCCGCAGGATCGTTCCGCGCACCGGCATGCTCAGCAGCACACCCAGCACGAAGATCACCGCATACTCCCGGTCCAGCAGCTCATGCAGGAAGAGCCCTTCCACCTGTGGCGACGGACGGAACATCGAGGCATAGAAATCGCCCACCGTGTGCAGGTCGGGCAGCCGGAAGAGCACCCAAGCGAAGAGCACCACCAGCAGGGTGTAGGTATGGCCCAGCACGGGGAACCGCGCCAGCAACGCACCGAAGCGGTCGCGTTCGATGATCAGGAAGAAGCCGTGCATCAGGCCCCACAGCACGAAGTTCCAGGTCGCCCCGTGCCAGAGACCGGTGATGAAGAAGACGAAGATCAGGTTGAAGTACATCCGGCCCGTGCCGGCGCGGTTGCCCCCCAAGGGGATGTACAGGTAATCGCGGAACCACGTGGAGAGCGTGATGTGCCAGCGGCGCCAGAACTCCTTGATGGAACGCGCGATGTAGGGGAAGTTGAAGTTCTCGGGGAAGTTGAAGCCCAACATACGACCCAGCCCGATCGCCATGTCCGAATAGCCGGAGAAGTCGAAATAGATCTGCAGGGCGTAGGCGCAGATGGCGAACCAGGTGAGGGCGAAGTACCATTCCTCATGGGGCATGTGGAACACCTCATCGGCGATCTCGCCCATCACGTTGGCGATGAGCACCTTCTTGGCCAAGCCCACGCAGAACCGTTTGGCACCTTCCACGAAACCCTCCAGGGTGTGGGTGCGCACCTTCAGGTAGGGCGAGGTCTGCGTATAGCGCAGGATCGGCCCCGCGATCAGCTGCGGGAACACCGCGATGTAGAGCATCACATCGAACGCGTTGCGCTGCACCTTGGCGTGGCCCCGATGCACGTCCACGATGTACGAGATGCAGTGGAAGGTGAAGAAGCTGATGCCCAGCGGCAGGCGGATGTCGATGCCGTTGTTCCAGTGGGTGCCCAGCACCGCATCGATGGAACCCACCAGGAACGAGATGTACTTGAAGTAGACCAGCAGGCCCAGGTTCACCGCCACCCCCGTGATGATGGGGATGGACGAGCCCCGTTTCCGATCGATCCACAGGCCCACCGCGTAGTTGAAGAGCGACGACAGCACCATCAGCAGCACCAGCTCACCTTCACCCCAGGCGTAGAACAGCAGGCTGAACACCAGCAGGACGATGTTGCGCGCGCGTATCCCCGGCGTGAGGAAGTACACGGCGAGCACCAACGGCAGGAAGAAGAACAGGAAGACGATGGAACTGAAGACCATACGCGGTGGAAAGGCGCCAAAGCTATCCGGGATCATCGATCGGGCCGCCCCGCGAAGACCGTCCCCACTTGTTCGCGGCTTCTATCTTTCGCCCGCATTCCGAACGACCTGCAATGAGTAACCGACCCATCTCCGAGTTCCTGGAGAAACACTACCTCCACTTCAACGCAGCCGCTCTGGTGGACGCCGCCAAGGGCTACAAGGCCCACAAGGCCGCCGGCAAGAAGATGCTGGTGAGCCTCGCCGGGGCCATGAGCACCGCTGAACTGGGGAAGATCCTCGCCGAGATGATCCGCCAGGGTCAGGTCGATATCATCAGCTGCACCGGTGCCAACCTGGAGGAGGACGTGATGAACCTCGTGGCGCACGACCACTATGAGCGCGTGCCGAACTACCGCGACCTCACCCCCGCCCAGGAGCGCGACCTGCTGGACCGCGGCATGAACCGCGTGACCGATACCTGCATCCCCGAGCATGAGGCCTTCCGCCGCCTGGAGAAGCACGCCGTGGACCTGTGGAAGAAGGACCAGGCCAGCGGTGGACGCCGCTTCCCCCATCAGTATTTCTACGAGATGATCAACTCGGGCGTGCTGAAGCAGTACTACCAGATCGATCCGAAGGACAGCTGGATGGTGGCCGCCGCGGAACGCAACCTGCCGATCATCTGTCCCGGTTGGGAGGACAGCACCTTGGGCAACATCTTCGCCGCGCACTGCCTGGTGGGTGATTGCCAGCCCGGCATCATGAAGAGCGGCATCGAATACATGATGTGGCTGGCCGAATGGTACACGGAGAACTCCGGCACCGAAGGCATCGGCTTCTTCCAGATCGGTGGCGGCATCGCCGGGGACTTCCCCATCTGCGTGGTGCCCATGCTGCACCAGGACCTGGAGCGGGAGAACATCCCCTTCTGGAGCTACTTCTGCCAGATCAGCGACAGCACCACCAGCTACGGTAGCTACAGCGGTGCGGTGCCCAACGAGAAGATCACCTGGGGAAAATTGGACATCGATACGCCGAAGTTCATTATCGAAAGCGATGCTACTATTGTGGCCCCCTTGGTCTTCGCCTACATCCTGGACATGTAAGCCTCCCAACGCCAGCCAAGCTTCCCTCTACGCATGCAACGTCTCATACGCTCCTTCAACACCCTCACGGACGACCTGCGCGACAAGTTGCAGGAACAGTATCCCGATGGCATCGACAACAGCCACATCCGCACCATCGCCACGGCGAAAGGCGACAGCCTGCGCGTGATCGAACTGCGCACACCGGATGCCATCTACCTGATCAAGATCAGCGCGGAAAGCCGCGAGGAGATCGAACAGTTCCTCGACCAGGACGAGGCCTCCACGCCAGGGGAGGACATCGAGGGCACCGACGACCTGGAAGGCGCCGATGACGCGGAGGAGGAAGAGGAGAAGGACGACGTGGATGTGGACGACGACGATGAGGAGGATGGCGATGAGCCTTCCGACGGTGGGGATGATGACGACGAGGACTAGTTCCGATCAGCGGATGAGATGATCGGATGATGAGATGATGAGATGATGAGCGGCTTCCTCGGGAGCCGTTCTCCTTTTCCGCGACCACAGTGCCGTTTGCACCGATCGACCGATCATCTAATTTTCTGATCTTCCCATCCTCCACACCCCATGCTGCACGGCACCTTCCACATCGCCTTCGCCACCACGGACCTCAAACGCATCAAGGCCTTCTACGGTGGATTGCTCGGTTGCCCCGAGGGCCGCAGCGCCCAGCATTGGGTGGACTATGACTTCTTCGGTCACCAACTGACCATCCAGGAGGTGCCGAAGCTGATCAGGACCGCGCGCATCTACAATCCCGAGAGCCACGTGCCCAGCGACCACTGGGGCATCGTGCTGGACCTGGCCGATTGGCGCAAGCTGCGCGACAAATGCAAGAAGATCGGCGTCACCTTCTTCATCGAACCCTATGTGGTGATGAAGGGTGAGGTGGGCGAACAACGCAGCTTCTTCATCGAGGACCCCGACGGGCACGCCATCGAGTTCAAGGCCTTCGAGGATCCGGGAAACCTGTTCCGTAAAGCATAGGTCCGGCCGCCGACCAGGCTGTCATACCGGGCCTGACCCGGTATCGCGAAAGATCCTCCATCCCAACTCCCACGCGATGCCGGGTCAAGCCCGGCGTGACAAAAGCAAAGAAGGCGACCCGAAGGTCGCCTTCCGTTCATTGGAAATTCTTGTTCAGTAGGTCCGCTGGGCCACCAGTTCACCGGCTTGGTACTGTTCGCCGGACACCAGACGGCCGTCGGTATAGTTGAGCTTGCCCTGAACGGCATTGGAGCCATCGCGGAATTCCCAGGTGCCGATGCGGTGGCCTTGGGCGAAACGCGCCTGCGCCAGGATGGTACCGTTCTCCGCGAACTGCTTCCACTCGCCGTGCTTGCGGCCTTCGAGGAAGGCCCCCATCTCCTTCACCCGTCCGCTCTCGTAGTACGTGATGAAACGATCGGTGCCGTTCTGCGTGAACTGCGTGCTCTCCAAGCGGCCATTGGCGTGGAAGGTCTGCCGGGGCGGCTCCTGGGCGAAGGCCTGGAACGATACGGACAGGGCGATGAGGAGGAGCGTGTGTTTCATGGCGTATGCCTGTTCAACGCCTACAAGGTAGCACTTGTTCCACCCTTTGGTAACATCTGCTTAACATGGATCTTTCATTGGGTTCATGTGGAAGGCGGCCGGAAAAGGATCCGCCACCGGCCCCACTTTTCAGAAGTTATGCACGCCAGCAAGGCCTCCAGAAGGGCTCCGGCTACTTTCGCGGCACATCGACACCCCCTTGCAGACCATGACCCCTCCTGCTCCGGCCCCCGTGGAAAAGACCACGACCGAAGAGCTCCAACGCATCGCCTCCCAGGTGCGCCGAGACATCGTACGCATGGTGCACGCCTGCCAGAGCGGGCACCCCGGGGGATCGCTCGGCTGTGCCGACTTCTTCACGGTGCTCTACTTCCATGTGCTGCGCCATGATCCGGCCCATTTCACCATGGACGGCATCGGCGAGGACCTCTTCTTCCTGAGCAACGGCCACATCAGCCCCGTCTTCTACAGCGCCCTCGCCCGCAGCGGATACTTCCCCGTGAGCGAACTGGCCACCTTCCGCAAGCTCGACTCCCGCCTGCAGGGCCACCCCACCACGCACGAAGGCCTGCCCGGTGTGCGCATGGCCAGTGGCTCCTTGGGACAGGGCCTCAGCGTGGGCATCGGTGCCGCCTTGGCCAAGAAGATGAACGGCGATGACCGCCTCGTCTACACCCTCCACGGTGACGGCGAACTGCAGGAAGGCCAGATCTGGGAGGCCGCCATGTTCGCCGCCGGCAAGAAGGTGGACAACCTGATCAGCACCATCGACTACAACGGCCGCCAGATCGATGGCGACGTGGCCGATGTGCTGCCCTTGGGTGATCTGCGCGCGAAATGGACCGCCTTCGGTTGGCACGTGCTGGAGGTGAACGGGCACGACATCCCTGCCCTGCTTTCGATCATGGAAGAGGCCAAAGGCCTTACCGGACAAGGCAAGCCCATCATGATCCTGATGCACACCGAGATGGGCAAAGGGGTGGACTTCATGGAAGGCAGCCACGAGTGGCATGGTATCGCCCCGAACGATGCCCAACTGGCCGGTGCCATGGGACAATTGCTCGAAACCCTGGGCGATTATTGACCGGACCGCACCAACGCGCTGGCGTTCCACACCGATGACGCACGCGATCGGCACGCTTTTCACCGTTGTAGGGGCAGTATGCCCCCGCATGGCACAGCGCACCGCTCTCCTGCCGCTCCTTCTTTCCGGCCTCCTCGCCCTTCCCGCCACCGCGCAGAGGAAGGAGAAACAACCCGAGCTGACACGTATCCTCTTCGTGATGGATGCCAGCAACAGCATGAACGCGTTCTGGGGCACCGAGCCCAAGATCGTGGCCGCCCGGAAGATCCTGCTGGAATCGCTGAAGCCCATCGAGGACGTACCGGGCATCGAGATCGCCCTGCGCCTCTACGGCCACCAGACCCGTATCGAGCCGGGCAAGCAGGATTGCGACGACACCAAGTTGGAAGTGCCCTTCGCGCCGAGGAACGGCAAGGCCATCCGCGACAAGATGAACAGCGTGTACTGCCTCGGCACCACGCCCATCGCCCGCTCGCTGGAGAAGGCCGCGTCCGACTTCCCGGACCGCAAGGCGCGCAACGTCATCATCCTCATCACCGACGGCATCGAGGCCTGCGACGAGGATCCCTGCGCCGTGAGCCGGGCCCTGCAGGCCAAGGGCATCACATTGAAGCCCTTCGTGATCGGCGTCGGTATCGATGAAAGCAGCGCGTACAACCTGAAGTGCGTGGGCAATTATTACGATGCCAGCACGCCCGAGCTTTTCGACCGCGTACTGAAGGTGGTGATCGACCAGGCCCTGAATTCCACCACCACCCAACTGCTGCTGCTGACCGACGACAGCAAGCCCACCGAGACCGATGTACCGGTGACCTTCTACGATCAACGCACGGGGCAGCAGCGTTACAACTTCGTGCACACGATGAACGCACGCGGTTTCCCGGACACGCTGAGCATCGATCCCGTCTTCACCTACCGCATCGTGGCACACACCGTTCCACCGAGCATGAAGGAGAACGTGACCGTGGAGGCCGGCAAGCACAACGTGATCGCCCTGGTGGCCGGCCAGGGACAACTCGACCTGCGCACGGAAAGCGCCGTAACGAGCGACAACGAAGTGCAATGCCTGGTGCGCAAGGCGGGTTCCACGGAGATCATCAACGTGCAGCGCATGAACACCGGCGACCGCTACCTCACCGGCAGCTACGACCTGGAGTTCCTGACCTTGCCGCGCTTGGCCGTTCCGGGTGTCCAGGTGAAGCAGAGCATCACCACACCCGTACGCATCCCCCAGAGCGGCGTGCTGAACGTGAACGCCGCCACACCCAGCATCGGCGCCATCTTCCTGAAGAAGGGCGATGCGCTGGAATGGGTGGTGGACCTCGACCCCACCGTGGCCCGCAACCAGTTCCGCCTGCTGCCGGGCGACTACAAGGTGGTGCTCCGCAGCGCCCGCGCCCAGCAAACGCTCTTCTCCATCGAAAAGGACCTCACCGTCCGCAGTGCCACAGCCACGACCATCGACCTCTGAACCGTACCTCCCATGACCAGCTACCCCGTACTCGACCAGAAGGACACCCGTTCCGGCTTCGGCGCCGGCCTGCTTGAACTCGGCCAAACCGACGACCGTGTGGTGGCCCTCTGCGCCGACCTCACCGGATCGTTGAAGATGGACGCCTTCGCCAAGGCCTTCCCCGAGCGCTTCGTGCAGGTGGGCATCGCCGAGGCCAACATGATGGGCATCGCGGCCGGTCTGACGATCGGTGGCAAGATCCCCTTCACGGGCACCTTCGCCAACTTCAGCACGGGCCGCGTGTACGACCAGATCCGCCAGAGCATCGCCTACTCGGGCAAGAACGTGAAGATCTGCGCCAGCCATGCGGGGGTCACCCTCGGCGAGGACGGCGCCACCCACCAGATCCTGGAGGACATCGGCCTGATGAAGATGCTGCCCGGCATGACCGTGGTGGTGCCGGCCGACCACAACCAGACCAAACAGGCCACGCTGGCCATCGCCGACCATGAGGGTCCGGTGTACCTACGCTTCGGCCGACCCAAGTGGCCCGTGTTCATCCCCGCCGATATGCCCTTCGAGATCGGTAAGGCGCAGGTGCTGAGCCCGGGAAGCGACGTGAGCATCTTCGCCTGCGGGCACCTCGTCTGGAAAGCCCTGAAGGCCGCCGAGGAACTGGAGGCGATGGGCATCCGCGCCGAGGTGATCAACGTACATACGATCAAACCCTTGGACGAAGAGGCGGTCCTTGCTTCCGTAAGCAAGACCGGATGCGCGGTGACCTGCGAGGAACACAATCGGATCGGCGGCCTGGGCGATGCCATCGCCCAACTGCTCGCCCGCGAGCGTCCCACCCCCCAGGAATACGTGGCCGTGAACGACTCCTTCGGCGAAAGCGGAACACCGGACCAGCTCCTGAAAAAGTACGGATTGGATACCCCCGATGTGGTGAAGGCCGTGGAGCGGGTGATGAAGCGGAAGTAGCGCGGAGAGTGGCGAGTAACGAGTGGCGAGTGCGGGCCTGCTGCAGTTCCCCCGCTCGCCACTCGACCACTCGGAACTCGCCACTCAAGTAGAATGAGCGACCTCTCCGACGCCGAACTCCTCGACCTCTTCCGAAAGGAGGATTCGCGGCACTATGCCTTCAATCTGTTGGTGCGGCAATACCAGAGGCGGCTCTACGCGTTCATCCGACGCATGGTGACAGACCCCGACGAGACCCAGGATGTGCTGCAGAACGTACTGATCAAGGCGTGGACCGGGCTCGAACGTTTCCGGGGCGAATCGCAGCTCTACAGTTGGCTCTATCGCATCGCGCACAACGAAAGCCTCTCCCACCTCGCGCGCATGAAGCGTGGACTTTTCGTGAGTGATGCCAGCGTGGTGGAACGCCTGACCACCACCTTGGACAGCAGCGAGCATTTCAGCGGCGACCTCATCGAACGCAAGCTCCAACGCGCGGTGATGCAACTGCCGCCGAAGCAGCGGGCGGTCTTCACCATGAAGTACTTCGAGGAGATGAAGTACGAGACCATGAGCCAGGTGACCGGCACCAGCGTGGGCGCATTGAAGTCCAATTACCACATCGCCGTGAAGAAGATCGAGGAGGCCCTCACCCGGCCCGATCAAACCAAATCCTGAAGCCTCCGTCGAACACACCGGACACCATGGAACAGGCGCACGAACACGATGAACTGAAGCGGATCGCTCCCGTGCTTTCCGCCTTGCCCAAGCGCGACCCCTTCGTGGTCGAGGAGGGCCTGTTCGACCGTCTGCCGCATGCCGTGCAGGCCCGGATCACGGCGGCTGCAGAACGGCGTGCCTTCTCCTGGCCCAAGCGCTTGGCGATCGCATTCCCGGTGATGGCCCTGCTCTCCATCGGCCTCTGGTGGATGACCCGCACTGTGGAACCCGCACCGCTCGCCGAAGACATCATCACCCCGCTCACGGATGAGGAACTGGAAAGCATGGATCCGCAGGAATTCATGGCCATGATGGATGCGGGGACCGATGTGCAATGGGACAGCGTGCATGTGCAGCTCTCCGATGACGAAATGCTGGCCTACCTCGAAGAACAAAGTCTCGACCTCACCGACCTGATCAACGTACCATGATGCTTCGCCTCTCCCCCACGTTCGGGTTGCTGTTCCTGCTGGCCCTCGCACCGGCTGCATACGCCCAGGACGACGATATGCCGCCTCCGCCCCTCTCCGAGGAACGCCTACGCGAGATCCGTGCGCAGAAGAGCGCCTACATCACCCAACGCATCGACCTGACGCCGGAGGAGTCGCAGGCCTTCTGGCCCCTCTACAACGCCTACGACAAGGAACTGGAAGCCGTGCGCAAGCCCATGATGGATGCGCGCCGCGAAGCCAAACGCGAGGCCGCCTTGAGCGAGGCCGATGCCGCCCGGATCCTGGACGAACAATTGGCGCACAAACAAGCGGAACTGGATCTCCGCAGGAAATACAACACCGAGTTCAAGAAGGTGATCGGGGCACGCCGGACCTTGGAACTGGCCCGCGCCGAACACGGATTCAACCGGGAACTCTTCCGGCGCATGCGCCCACCCGGCGAACACAAGGGCGCTCCTCCCACGCGCAGACGCTGATGCGGTAACGAAATGGACCAGGTCCGGCGGTGTTCCCGCCGGACCTTGATCTTTGCAGCCATGTCCGCGCTCCGTTCCGCCTTCGACACCCACCTCGCCCAGACCAGTCCCTATCCCATCGCCCTCGAGGTGATCGGTGCGGAAGGTTGCCACATCCATACCCGCGATGGACGGCGCTACCTGGATCTGGTCGCCGGCCTCGCCGTGAACAACGTGGGCCATCGCCATCCGAAGGTGATCGCCGCGATCAAGGCCCAAGCGGACCGCTACCTCCACGTGATCCCCTATGGCGAATTCATCCAGGAACCCCAGGTGCGTTTCGCGGAGCGCCTCACCGGCATCCTGCCCGATGGACTGGACAGCGTGTATTTCGTGAACAGCGGCACGGAAGCGAACGAGGCGGCGATCAAACTCGCGAAACGCATCACCGGCCGCACGAAACTGGTGGCCTGCCACAAGAGCTACCACGGCAGCACCCATGGATCGCTGAGCATCACCGGCAACGAACAGAAGAAGTACCGCAACCGGCCCTTGCTGCCCGATGTGCACTTCATCACCTTCAATGACCCGAAGGACCTCCAACACATCGATGGGCGCACGGCGGCCGTGGTGGTGGAGCCCATCCAGGGTGACGCGGGCATCCGCATGCCGTCCCGGGAATGGATGCACGCTCTGCGTGAAAGGTGCACCGCCGTGGGGGCCATGCTCATCTTCGATGAGGTGCAGACCGGATTCGGCCGCACCGGCAAGCTCTTCGCCTTCGAACATTCCGGTATTGTTCCGGACATCCTGGTGCTGGGCAAGGCCTTGGGTGGTGGCCTGCCGATGGGCGCTTTCGTGTCTTCACGCGAGCGCATGCAGCTGTTCACGCACGACCCGGTGCTGGGCCATATCACCACCTTCGGTGGACATCCGTTGGCCTGCGCCGCCGGCTTGGCCGCGCTGGACGTGCTGATCGCGGAGGACCTGGCCGCGAGCGCCGCACGCATGGGCCACCTGTTCAAGGAACTGCTCGTTCACCCGGCGATACACGAAGTACGCGGCACCGGCCTGATGCTGGCCGTGGAACTCGGCGACGCCGCCAAGGTGCAGCGTGTGGTGATGGGTTGCTTGGAACAGGGCGTCCTGGGCTTCTGGTTCCTCAGCTGCCCCACGGCCTTCCGGATAGCGCCACCGCTGACGATCACCGGAACGGAGGTACGGCACGCCTGCGCCGTCATCGTTGAACGGCTGGCAGCGCTTTGATCAGCGCTTGGCCCAAGGCCCACGCTTGCGTACGGCCTCCACGCGGCCCTGCACCTGCAACTTCTCGTAGATGTGCCGGATGTGCGTGCGGACCGTGTTCGCCGTGATGCCCAATTGAACGGCGATCTCCTTGTCGCGCAGGCCCGTGGCCATGAGATCCAGCACATCGTGTTCCCGGGAGGTGAGTTCATCCGGATCATCGGGATCGGTGATCCTTTGGAAGCTCTCCACCACGCGACGGGCGATCGCCGGACTCATCGGGGAACCGCCTTCCTGCATCATCCGGATGGAAGCGAGTATCTCCTGGAACGCGGCCCGCTTGAGCAGATACCCCGAGGCCCCGGCACGGAGCGCATTGAAGATCTTGTCGTCATCCTCGTGAACGGTGCACATCATCACCTGCACCTGCGGCCAGCGATCCTTGATGATGCTGGTGCATTGGATGCCATCCTCACCGGGAAGCTTGATGTCCATCACCACGATATCGGGAACCTTCCGGCCGATGAACGCCAAGGCCTCTTGGGCATCGCGCGCCTCCCATGCACGGATACCGGGTGTGGCGTTGAGCTGTTTCATCAAACCAGCGCGGAAGGTGTCATGGTCCTCCACGACGAGGACCTCCAACATCGCACCGATGGGCTTTTCCTCCATGGCGGTGAATTTCCGTGGTCCGTTCCCCATTCGCATCACTCTTTCGGACGACCCTCCAGATCCAGTTCCACGATGAAGCGTGTGCCGCGCGGAGCCACCGGTTCGAAGTAGGAACGCCCCCCGAGCCGTTCGACGCGGCGTGCCATGTTCGCCGATCCGCTCCGCCGCTCCGATGTTCGACCGATGGGCGATACCTCCCCGTCATCCTGCAGCACCAGTTTCATGCGACCCGTTTCCATGATCACCGAAAGATGGATGGATCGGGCCTTCGCATGTTTCACCACGTTACGCATGGCCTCCTTCATCACCAACGCCAGCTCTCTCCGCTGGTCGGCCCGTATGGTCGGTTCATGGGCGGACACCTTTATACCGGAACGGAAATCCAACCCGTGGGCGTGTGCATAGTTGCGGGTCCAGGTCTCAATGAAATCGGCCGTGGAACGAACCGTATCACGTTCGGGGTCCAATGACCATATGATGTCATCGATCTTGTCCATGCTCCTGCCGATGCCTTCGGTCAGCTGTTCGATCCCGGCATTGCCCGCCTGGACCATCCGCGCCTGCCCCAACAGGTGGCTCAGGTCGGCACCCAGGTCATCGTGCACATCCGCGGCGATACGCCGCCGCTCCTCACTGAGCCGTTGCAGGGTGCTCAACCGCCGCAGTTCACTGCCCTGCTTGATCCTTTGGAAAAGCACCCCTAGGCCAATGAGCAACATGGCACCCAGCAGCACGAAGGTTGAACGCGCCCAGAAGGTCTGGTACCAAGGAGGTGTGGAAAGGACCACCAGTGCATTCCGCACCGTCCATGCCTCGCCTCCCCGGCGT
>DASWWQ010000024.1:0-35272 GCA_036405935.1 Flavobacteriales bacterium | reverse complement strand
AGGGATCCGCCATCGAACACCACGGAATCCGTATGGAACACGCCGTTGGAATCCACCCACATCTCCAGGAGCATCAGGCGCCCCTGCCAGTAGGCAGGGAAACCGGTGTCGTTCAGTTCCTCGAATCCGCCGTTGTGGATCTGCCCGTGGGCGCCGGTCATGAAGAGGAGGAATAGCAGGGGTAGCAGTGGCTTCATGTGCTTGGAGGTTTCCTGGCGGAGGACGTCCGGCAGGCGGAACGCGGTTGCTTCGTTCCACCCAGCCGCCGTGCCGCGGTCGAGTGAAGATATACAGGTCCGACCGCCCCCAAAAAGAAGCCCCCGCTTCCGAAAGGAAGCGGGGGCTTGCCCTTCCGAACGTGGGGCTATCGCTTCACCACCCGCAGGTTGGAAGCCTCTGCACCGGCCCGGCACTGCAGCAGGTAGGCACCGGCGGGGAGGCCACCGAGGTCCACCTCCACTTGTCCATTGCGGAAGTCAACGGGTGCGTCCTGCACGGTACGACCATCCATGCTGCGCACGAGCACCCGGTCCAGCACCACGTTGTTGCGGGCGTTCACCACCACACGGCCTTCGGTGGGGTTGGCACCGGCCAGGGACGCCAAGGGTGCACTTTCCAGCTCCGCGATACCGATACCGCTGGCCTGCACATCCAAGGTGAGGTCCGTGACGTTGCCGTACAGATAATCGCCGCATCCACCGTAGCCGTTATCGCTGGGGTTGAATCCATCGGCACCCCAGGAGGCGATCACGCGGAGCCGGTGCTCGCCGGCAGGAACGGCCGCCGGGATCTGCAGCGAGAAGATATACGTGGAGACCTCCATGTCGGCATAGTTGTGATAGAGGTTCTCGGAATCGGAGAACTCCCCATCGTCGTCGCTATCGAGCCATACCGAGCAACCGCACCAGTTGGCGTTCACCACGTTCATCGGCACGATGGTGCCGGCGGTGACGGTACCCGTGAGCGAAGTGTAGTCCGAGGTGTTGCAGTCCCCCTCGGTCCACTCGATACCGCCGATGACGATCGACTGGTTGCGCCAACTGAAGCATCCGTTCAGGAAGGTCGGCGAACAATAGGTCTGTGCCTGCAGGCCTTGGCCGCCGAAAAGTGCAAGAAGAATGATCGCGTAACGTGTTCCCATGGGTAAGGGTTTGTGGTTTGAAGTGGTCGGAAGTTAAGACGAACGGGATACGACGGGCGGTGCATCCCCTCCTGTCGCCTCGGGAGACCTTGATGCCACGCCCCTGGATAGCGCTGGCCCTTTGGGCGGAACCGTCGATCAGGAACCCTGTTACGCCATACGCGTTGAAACCCGCATGATCATCATCCCACTCCACCTCCACCGGACGGGTTCCAGCCTTCGCTCCGCCGTAACCCTAGTGGTCGTGCTTGCGATCATGCCGCTGACCACCCTTGCCCAGGACCTGATCTGGGTGCAGGACTATGAGATGCCCTCCATGGGCAACGCGGGGGCCCGCATCTTCACCTCCACAACGGATGGCCAAGGTCACACCTTCGTTACCGGCACCTTCGCCGGCAACTCCGACCTGGACCCCGGACCGTCCACCGTGAGCTTTCTCTCCAAGGGCTTCCTGGATGTGTTCATCAGCCGGTTCGATGCGGACGGGCAACAGCTCTGGACCTCCGTGATCGGTGGAAGCCAGTACGAATACGCGTACGACGTGGCCCTCGATCCGCAAGGGGATGTGATCCTCTGCGGTTCGTTCAGCGGCACGGTGGATTTCGACCCCGGGCCGGGTACCATGGAAGCCACGGCGATACACGACCAGGACCTGTACCTCCTGAAGCTGTCCGGTGACGACGGCTCGTTGATCTGGCTTCGCACCAACGGAGGGAACGAACTGGACGAGTGCCAGGAGGTGGCCCTGGATCCAGCAGGCAACATCATCGCCCTAGGGGTGTCCTATGGCACCATGGACATGGATCCCGGTCCCGCTACCAGTCCGCTGACCAGTGATCGCAACTTCATCTGGAAGCTCACCAACGATGGCGACTACATCTGGTCCGGTGCGCTCCCCGGAGAGGACGCGGTGCATCTCCGCGGCTTGTCGATCTTCTCCAACGGCGACTTCGTGATCGCGGGTAAGAACTGGGGAACGCTTGACCTCGACCCCACCGCGGGAAGCACCATCATCGGTAGCTCCGGCATCTTCGTCGCCCGCTATTCGGCTGCCGGGCAACTGCTCTGGGAACGCCACCTGAACGGCGGCTTCATCAACGACATGGTGCTCGACACACAGGGTAACATCGTGCTCGGGGGCGAGATCGGGATCACGGATGGCCAAGTGGACCTGGACCCCGGACCGGGCACCGACCTGCACGCCACGGACCGCGAGTTCGAGGCCTTCATCTGGAAGCTCGATGGCAATGGTGACCACCTTTGGTCGCGTGCGTTGCCCAGCAGCTCCGATTCCCGTCTCTACGCCATCGCTACCGACGCCATGGGCAACGTCCGGTGCACCGGCACCTACTTCGCCGACCTGGACGCCGACCCCGGTCCAGGAGAACACATCCTGCCCTACTCCTATCCCGAACCCATGACCGAGGATGCCTACGTGCTCGGCCTTGATGCCGATGGCGGTTTCCTCTGGGCCGGTGCGATCGCAGGCACGGGTCTGGAACGCACGAGTGGCGTGGGCACCGACGACCAGGGCAACCTGTTCGTGGTGGGCATCCACCATGGCGAGACGGACTTCGACCCCGGACCCGGCACCGACCTGCATACCGGGCCCAGCCCGCTCAACGCCGGCTCCAACTTCATCCTTCGCCTCAGCGCGGCCCTGCCGATGTCCATCGCAACGGACGATGTCCCATCCACCATCATCCATCCCAATCCCACGGACGATCGCATCCAAGTGAGCACTTCGGGTCCGGCCGGCTACACCCTCTTCAACCTGCAAGGCCAGTTGATGTCCAGCGGAACCAGCACGGATATGCGCACCACCTTGGACCTCTCACCCTTTCCCGCAGGCGCCTACGTGTTGAAGCTCCACACGGAAAAGGGCATCGAGGACCATGTGGTGGTGAAGCGCTGATCGCCCAGCCCGGTGCGCCCAAGGAACGGTCCACCAGCGGGCTGCAGCCGTTTCCTTATCCCCATCGCACAACCGTCCTGCCCCGAGCGTTCCCGTTTGCCGGAACGCTTCGGGAGACAACCTTTGTGATGACCGCCCGTTGAAGGCTTCGTCCATAGACCGTAATGATCCTGCGCACATGTCCAAAGCACCCTATCTGAAGTGGCTCCACGAGGTTGAACTCAGCGATATCCCCACCGTGGGCGGCAAGAACGCCAGCCTCGGGGAGATGATCCAGAACCTGGGCAAACTGGGCGTGAAGGTGCCGGGCGGCTTCGTGGTGACGGTGGCCGCCTATGAGGCCTTCATCGCCCACAACGAACTCGACCAGAAGATCAAGGACATCGTGGCCGGACTGGATGTGGACGACGTGGAGAACATCCGTCGCACCGGACTGGCCGTGCGCACCCTGATCAAGAACGGCAAGTTCCCCGAGGAGATCTGGAAGGGCATCCTCCAGCGCTACGAGGAGATGAGCAAGCAGTACGGCCAGGAGCAGACCGACGTGGCCGTGCGTTCCAGCGCCACCGCCGAGGACCTGCCCGATGCCAGCTTCGCCGGTCAGCAGGAGACCTTCCTGAACATCCGCGGCCCGCAGGACCTCATCAGCGCGGTGCGCAACTGCTTCGCCTCGCTCTTCACCGACCGCGCCATCGTGTACCGCGAAAGCCTCGGCTACGACCATTTCCAAGTGGGCCTCAGCGTGGGCGTGCAGAAGATGGTGCGCTCCGACGTGGGCAGCAGCGGCGTGGCCTTCAGCCTGGATACCGAGAGCGGCTTCAAGGACGTGGTGCTGATCAACGGCAGCTACGGCCTCGGCGAGATGGTGGTGCAGGGTGCCGTGAGCCCCGACGAGTTCCTGGTCTTCAAACCCGCATTGGCCGAGGGCTTCAGCAGCATCATCGAGAAGAAGCTCGGCAACAAGGACCGCAAGATGGTCTACGGTGTGGAGCCCGGTAAGCCCACCCTCACCATCCCCATCGAACGCGCCCAGCGCCACCGGTTCTGCATCAGCGACGACCAGGCCCTGGAGATCGCCCGCAGCGTGGTGGCCATCGAGAAATACTACAGCGACAAGAAGGGCCACTGGTGTCCGATGGATGTGGAATGGGCCGTGGACGGCCTGAGCAAACAGCTCTTCATCGTACAAGCGCGTCCGGAAACCATCCACAGCCGCAAGGCCACGGACCGCGTGGTGGAATACAAGCTCGAACCCGCGTCCGGACCCGGAGATGCACCGCCGAAGGTGATCACCACCGGCATCGCCATCGGCGATCGCGTGGGGGCCGGCAAGGTGCGCATCCTCTTCAGCCTCGATGGCCGTGGCGGGGGCACCGATGGCAAGGACTTCCAACAAGGCGATGTGCTGGTGACCGACATGACCGACCCCGACTGGGAGCCGATCATGAAGAAGGCCAGCGCCATCATCACCAACAAGGGCGGACGTACCTGCCATGCCGCCATCGTGGCCCGCGAGATGGGCGTTCCCGCCATCGTGGGTTGCGGCAATGCCACCGACCTGCTCGATACCGGCATGGAGGTGACCGCCAGCTGCTGCGAAGGCGACACCGGTGTGATCTACAGCGGCATCATCCCCTACCACAAGGAGGAAACGATGCTGGCCGACATGCCCGAAACGAAGACGCCGATCATGCTCAACGTGGCCAGCCCCGACCTGGCCTTCAAGTTCTCCGGACTGCCCAACGCCGGTGTGGGCCTCGCACGCGAGGAGTTCATCATCAACAACTACATCCAGGCCCACCCGCTGGCGCTGCTGCAGCACAAGGAACTCGGCGACGTGGCGCTCAGCGGCAAGATCAGCTACCTGATCAACGGCTACGAGGACGAGGAGACCTTCTTCGTGAAGCGCCTCAGCTACGGCATCGCCAAGATCGCCGCGGCCTTCCACCCCAACAAGGTGATCGTCCGTTTCAGCGACTTCAAGAGCAACGAATACAAGAACCTGCTCGGCGGCGAACACTTCGAACCCGACGAGGAGAACCCCATGATCGGCTGGCGCGGTGCTTCGCGCTACTACAGCGACGCCTACAAGGAGGCCTTCGGGCTGGAGTGCAAGGCGATCCGCCGTGTACGCGAGAAGATGGGCCTGAAGAACGTGGTGGTGATGATCCCCTTCTGCCGGACCGTGGAGGAACTGCAGAAGGTGATGGCCGTGATGAAGGAATACGGCCTGGAGCGCGGCAAGGAGGGACTGGAGCTCTACCTCATGGCCGAAGTGCCCAGCAACATCATCCTCGCCGAGGAGTTCGCGAAGCACATCGATGGCTTCTCCATCGGCAGCAACGACCTTACCCAGCTCACCCTCGGGCTCGACCGTGACAGCGCCTTGGTCTCACACCTCTACGACGAGCGCAACGAGGCCGTGAAGGGCATGCTCCGCATGCTGATCACCACGGCCAAACGCACCCGGACCAAGGTCGGCATCTGCGGCCAAGGGCCTTCCGACTTCCCCGACTTCGCACAGTTCCTGGTGGAGCTGGGCATCGACTCCATCAGCGTGACACCGGATTCGCTCCTGAAGACGAAGCGGGCCATCGCGCAAGTGGAGAAGAGCATGGCGGGGAAGAATGGGGTGAAAGCGCAGGCGTAATTCCACCGTCGACGATGCGTCGCGTTCTTACGATCAGCGGATCACATTTCGTCCTACAGTTTCTATTGTTCGGCTTGTCGTTCTCGGCTCGCATGAGCCATTTCGACAACGGGGAGATGCCATCCCTTGGGGCGAAACTGCTCGACATCGCGAGCACGATCACGCTGGCACCACTGGTGCATGCTTTGGTTTACGTGTGGCCGAGAGGCTGGCGTGGAGCTCCCTTGGAACATCTGCCGTTCATCCTCAACAGCCTGCTCTGGGGCCTTGTGATCAACTGGCTATTGGTACGTTGGAAGTCACAGAGGCCAATGTGACACCGGATTCGCTCCTGAAGACGAAGCGGGCCATTGCGGAAGTGGAGAAGCGCATGTCGGGGAAGAACGGGATGACGGTGTAACCGATCGGCGCCTGACGAATGGATCGCCGATATTCGATCCATGGACAAGAAGGAGACGATCCAGGTCAGCAAGTTCCTGAGCTTGGTACTGCGGCACGATCCCGGCTCCATCGGATTGACCTTGGATCACCAAGGCTGGACCTCTATCGACAGCTTGATAACGTGCGCCTCCCAACATGGGATGCACTTGGACCGAGAGTCGATCGGAACGATCGTTCGCGAGAGTGAGAAACAACGGTTCGCGCTATCAGAGGATGGAGGATCCATACGGGCCAACCAAGGGCATAGCGTAGAAGTGGATCTTGGCTATGTACCGACCGCTCCTCCCGACCTGCTCTATCACGGCACCGCCGAAAAACACTTGGCGTCCATCCGCGAGCAAGGGCTGATCAAGGGCGAGCGCCGTCATGTTCATCTCTCTGCGGATTCCGACACCGCGTTCAAAGTAGGCCAGCGACATGGCAGACCCGTGGTCCTTTTGGTGGACAGTGCAACCATGTCCCGGGAGGGTGCCATCTTCTTCCGAAGCGCGAATGGCGTGTGGCTCACGGACCACGTACCGGCCCAGCGCCTTCGGGAACAGCAATAGGGAGGTCCCATGCCCCCCTTGCGAAGCAGGTAGTGCACCGCGGGACCAAATGCCCACGGCTATCTTGCATCCATGCGTGCGCATTCGCTTGCAGTCCTCGTCTTCACGATCGGCATGGTCCTCGTCATGCCCCAATGTGCTTCAGCCCGCTGGGAAGGGGATGGAGCGAAGATCTCCGGCCGCACCGCAAAAATCGTAGAGCGCATGGTCCGGTTCGAACGGATCAAGGGAAGTGCGGTCGGGCGTGCAGGAGTGCGCCCCCCTGAGTACGACGACTTCATGGAACTCTGCCGGTGCGCGACACCCGATGAGCTACGCTCGCTGACGGCACACCCTTCCCCCATC
Organism: Flavobacteriales bacterium; assembly: GCA_036405935.1. Taxonomy (GTDB): domain Bacteria; phylum Bacteroidota; class Bacteroidia; order Flavobacteriales_F; family PHOS-HE28; genus PHOS-HE28. The sequence goes on along the minus strand of DASWWQ010000024.1, from coordinate 28,232 downwards.
GTCCGGGGGTATGCGTTCTGGGCCCTCTCCAGTAACGGAGGATCGGACCTGCTGCCTATTCTGCTCCAACATATCGGCGACACGGCCGCCGTCGATGTCCAGTTCGGTTGTGTTGTTCACCATCCTCGGGTCGGGGACTTCCTGATCGATGTGGTGAACGGCCGGTACGGGAAGGGAGAAGCCGGTCTGGGTCCTGCTCAGCGTGCCCAACTGGACAGCGTGCTGCTCTTCACTCCCAACAATCTCGAGGCCCGATCGGACTTGCTTTTGGAGGTAGGACCCGAGCCTGCTCTGTACCCCCGGATCCGGGAGCTCACGCGCACCGAGCAGGATCCCTGCGCCCTTGTTGCACTCGCCAAGTACCACAAAGAGGAGGATGTGCCATTGATCCTCGACCAATACGTGAGGGACCTGTCCGAGGAAGGAAGGGAGGTCGTCCACCCGCTCGAAGCCATACAGGAATTCCCGCACCCTGCATTCCGGACGACCTTGGAGAGGCATCTCCGATCGAGCCTCGACGAGGGTCTTCATGCAAGGGAATGGAGCCACTTGTACCAAGCCATCGCTCAGTACAAGGACAGATGGGCCTTGGGGCTTTTGAACCTGCCTTTCGGAGCAGCGCCGAAACCCAGCACCCGTGAGTTCCGCCTCGACTACTTGCTCGATGCGCTTTGGAGCGTGGACGCCCCCCTGTATGACACGTTGCTATGGAAGCTCTGGAGCGAAGAGGACCGGATCGACCGCGATGTACTGGACCGTCTCTCCAGCCGGGACCCGGAGCGAGCCTATCGGACCATGAAGCTGGACGTGGCGGAGGCCTCAAGGTTCCGTCAGGGAATGCACGGCTCATTCCGTTCTTCCATCCCTTCGGACAGCTTGTTGGCGATCATGCTCGAACGGGTGTTGGAACGGGACAGTGCGTTCGGCGTGGCCATGATCGTGAAGCACATCCAGGATACCGATGTACTCAACTTCGAGGTCTTCGCGCAAGCCGCGGGCCGGATCCAGGACAGTTCCTTCGTGGCCCTGCTTCTGGGTCGGGCACGGAAAGAATCCAATCCGTATTACCTCTTGAAGGCTGCCGAAGCCCTGTTGGCCTATCAGGACCCCGCCATCAACAGGAGGCTGCTGGCCGTCATGGCCGAAAAGCGCGACCTGAACGAAGCTTGGGCAGGCAAAGAGCTCTTCGTACTTCTCCGAAGGAAGGGAATCGAATGAACGCAAGGAGCGTGTTCTCGTTGGGCATCTTCTTTTGAGCGGTTGCCACCGCTACCGGAACGCACCTGTCCAGGTCATCCGGATCGAGAAAAGCGTGGAGATCCTCATCCACAGCAACAGTTGTTGCAACTGCTGCCTTTTGGAACCGCACTATCTCAAGCACATCGTACCGCGCTCGCAGCGTGTTGTGTATCCTGCCCATGAGCACCTTTTCGGATGCACGTCGGTTCCGGGTTGGTCCTACTTGGCCATCTCATCCGGCACGGACACCTTGCGCATCGGGCAGTTCAGGGTAGGACACCGTTGCGATGACATCGACTCCAGCGCACCCGCGAACGTAGAGACCATCGTGGTCACCGTGCTCTAGCTTTACCGACATGCGGAGTTGGCTCACTGGCGTTCTGTTCGGCCTTGTTCTTCCTGTTACCGGCCATGCCCAAGTACCGGCGCTGGATACCGCCGCGATCCCGGTGGGAACAGGAGCCGTCATCCTCATCGACACCACGTGGTTCCCGCTCCGCAGCACCGACACGCTGACCACCTCCTTGTACCGCGGACCCGGCAGGCAGAACAGGCTTCCCCTGCTCAGCGCGGATGATCGTGCCCGCTTGCTGCAGGAACAGGCCCCGCTCTTCGCCGATGCCGACCTCTACTTCCAAGCCCTGTTGGAGGAACGCCCCGACGCGATGCGCATCACCGTCCTGGACGTTCGGGGAGACGACCATGATGTGCTGTGGCTCAGCTATGACGGAGCCGGCAGGCTCGATGGGCTGGACACCTTGATCACCTCCTGGGGCGATGGTCAGCTGAGCGTGGACGAGCGGACCTACCTGGATCGCCACGGCAGCCGCTTGGTGGAACACACGAGCCGGGAAACGGTGCGTGATGGCAACGACACCATGGCCTACCGCATGGATACGTTGCTCTTCGAGAGCATTGGCGAAGGGAGCTACGTCCTGCTGCCGGGCACGGAAGAACCCGTGATGCAGCGGTCGCTGGGCCGCCGCGATCGGGACCTGACCAACCGCTGGCAGGTGCAGTTCCCCACGGCACATCCGGAAAAGGAACAGCGACGGTCGCTCCGGACCTTGATCCCCGCAGGGCGAACGGTCTTCCAAGCTGCCTCCGGTGATCTGAACGAGGATGGTGCGCACGACTTCGCGTTCATCCTGCAGGACGACCCCGAAGGCGAGCGCGACCTGCTGGTGATCTTCGCCGTCCAGGACGCACGGGGCTTCGCACAGGAGGTCTTCGCTGAGCATTTCTTTCCGGAGCGCAGCAGTGGTGGCTTCCATGATCCGATCGGCGAGACGGGCCTCAGCGGTATCAGCATCGAGAACGGCCAACTGCTGGTGAAATACTTCGGCGGTAGCGCCTGGAAATGGGAAAGCCGCTCGACCTACACGTACAGCGACAGCCTCGGCGGCTTCTATCTGACCGAGGAGCGTTCACGCAATTACCACGCTCCCACGCTGCACACCTTGGATGAGGAACTGGCTTCCTTCGAGGACAGGCTCAGCAGCGGTGAAAAGCTGAACGCTGAAGAAGCGGAGCGGCTCGACAGGCTTCGCCAGGCAGCGAAGGATGCCACCTACAAGGTCGTCACCTTTACCATGGGTGAAAGAGCATTGGAACAGAGGTGAGCGCGTGTGCACTCCTTGGCGATCGTCCAAAGGCCTACCCTTCCTCCAGCATCAGTTTCTCCAACTGATCGAATTCATAGGGCTTCACCAGGTGCCCGTTGAATCCGGCCTCCCGCGTGAGGGCGATGTCCGATCCCTGTCCATAGCCCGTCAGGGCGATCAAGCGGGCTTGGCTCGTGTTGGGGTCGGCGCGCAGGCGGCGTGCCACCTCGTAGCCGTTGATGCCCGGCAGACCGATGTCGAGCAGGACGATCTCCGGCAACCATTGGGCCGCCATCACCAGTCCATCCGGACCCGTATGAGCGCTTTGCACGGCGTAGCCCTTATAACGAAGGGTGCTGGTGAGCATGGTGACCAGATCGACGTTGTCGTCCACCACCAGAACGCGTTTCCCGTTCGCTGAGGGACCCGCGATACCGCTCGTGCCCGGATCCTGATCGTCGACCGGTGCCGTGATCATAGGGAGTTGCACCGTGAAGCGGCTCCCCTTCCCGAGCCCATCGCTCTTCGCATGAATGGTCCCGCCCTGCAACACCACCAGCCGGTGGGCGAGGGCCAGACCGATGCCCAGTCCACCTTCGGAGCGGTCCAGTGTGCGATCGGCCTGCGTGAAGAGGTCGAAAAGCCGAGGTAGCAGTTCGGCGGCTATGCCCACCCCCGTGTCGGAGATATGCAGGTGCACTTCCCCGGCATGCGTTTCACAGGCCACCGTGATGGTGCCGCCGGAAGGGGTGTATTTCACCGCATTGGTGAGGAGGTTGATGAAGACCTCCTCCATGCGCAAGGCATCGGCGCGGACCCATACGGGTGCCGTTCCGCAAACGAGCAGTTCCAGGGTGTGGCGGTTCTTCTCCACCAGCGGTTTCACCGTCTGCATGGCGTGCTGCACCACTTGGTACAGGTCCACGGTCTGCATGTTGAAGTGGATACGGCCGTTGATCACGCGGGACACCTCGAGCAGGTCACTGACCAGCTTGGTGAGATTGCCCACCTGGCGGTCGATCACGTCCAGGGCTTGCCGCTGGATGGTGCTGACATCGCTGGACTGCTGCAACTTGAGGAGGTGGACGGCGGAGCGGATCGGGGCCAACGGATTCCGCAGCTCATGGGAAAGCATCGCCAGGAACTCGTCCTTGCCCCGGGCCTCATCGGCCAAGGCGCCGGCCTGCTGCGCCACCTTCTTCTCCAAGGAAACCCGGCTGCTGATGTCGCGCACGTTGCATTGGGCCACCAACCGCTCGCCCTCATGGTACACGTTGGCGATGAACTCCACCTCCACCGTGCCTCCGCGTTGGTCCTGCACCGGCAGATGTTCGTAGCGGATGTAGCGATTGCGTTGGAGTTCGCGGAAAGCGGCCTTGTTCTGGTCGATGTCCTTGAACATGCCGATCTCGTACAACTGCCTGCCCAGGAGTTGTCCGGATTCCAGGCCCACCAAGCCCTCCATGAAGGCATTGGCGGCGATGATCGCCCCGGAATGGGCATCCAGGATCAGGATCCCGTCCTTCGCGGTCTGGAACAGCCGCCGATACCGCAGTTCCTTATGTCGCAACTTCTTCTCGGCCGCCCGCCGGGCCGTGCCATCCTCGATGCCCATGCGGATCAGCGCGGTGGGCGTGCTCGGATCCGTACGATCACCACGGACCAGCATGTTCCGATGGCCCACGCCTTCGAGGAAGTCGTGCTCCACTTCGAAATCCACGAAGGCACCGTCGGGGTCCAATACGCCTTCCAGGAGCGCGCGCAGTTGAGGGCTCTTCCACTGCCCATCACCCAGGTCCTCCACCAGCCGGCCCTCGGTGTCCTCCCGCCTCACATTGAAACTGGCGTAGAACGCGGGATCGGCGGCAACCACCCGTAGGTCCGCATCCATGAACAGTACGCCGTGCTTCACCCGGGGAGGGATCCCCGAAGGCACTGCGAGCGGATCGGTAACGGCCTGCAGGTTGGGGATCTTGTTCGGCATGGGTTCAAGGTAGGTCCAATGTGCACCCGCAGGGGTGCGGACATGCGTCCACGGCAAACCACGGCCCACACTGCATTCCTTCACACCGCTCCTTGCTACACCTACGCTGACCGCGATGGACCGACCGTTCGCACACCCGGGCCTCGCCCCGGAACGCGCAGTGCCGGGGCGATCCCGCCTCGAAAGTTCCCGACCGATGATCCGCCGATGATCCGGCAAGCGCCTGCGGCTCCCGCTCTGCGCACCGACCCTGAGGTCCGCATCGAATGGTCCATCGATCCATGATCAGGATCGACAGCGGTCATGAACCAGCCCCCCCGTTCCGAGGGGACTATAACCAAGGTTCTATTGATGCCGCCACCGTAGCAACCGAACATTGTTGCATGTTCCCCACCCGGTGCCTGCCCGTTGCCCTGTTGCTCCTGGCCGTCGCAGCTGCGGATGCCCAGACCCTCACGCCTGCGGCCGTGGTTCCGGCCGGTGCTAGCGATGTCAACGGCCGTTTGGGGTGGACCTTGGGGCAATCCTCCAGCGTCACCTTCCCAAGTCCCGAGAACTCGATCACCAGCGGTGTACAACAACCGGAGGGCGTGGAGTTGCAGCTCAACATCGCGTTGCTGCTCCAAGGACCTTTCGATATCGCAACGGGCCTGATGCACGATAGCCTGCGGACCCGTGGGCTGCTTCCGCTGCAGGAACCGTTCACCGCGCTGGGCCATCCTGCCGTGGGGCTGCAACAAGGGGCCCGGTTGGAACCGGAAGCACTTCTCGTGAGCGGTCCCGGTGCCTTGGTCGACTGGGTCTTCCTCGAACTACGCGCGGCCGATGATCCGGCGCTCATCATCGCTGCCCGCGCCGCCGTGGTGCAACGCGATGGCGATGTGGTGGACATGGACGGGCTTTCACCGGTCCACATCAGCGTGCTGCCGGGCTCCTATCATCTCGCGTTGCGCCACCGCAATCATCTTCCGGTGATGACCCTCGCTCCCTTGGCCTTGGGAACCGGGGTGAACACCGCCGATCTCATCACGGGCACACCTGCGCTCCACGTGGCCGATGCTCAGGCCCAGCAAGGCCCGCACCACCTGATGCGCCAAGGCGATGTGAACGGCGATGGCCGTGTGCAGTACACGGGTGCATCCAACGACCGTGATCCCGTGCTGCTCGCGGTGGGCGGTGTGGTGCCGACCCAGACCATCAACGGCTACCACTCGGCGGACGTTAACATGGACGGCACGGTGAAGTACACCGGTTCCCTTAACGACCGCGACCCTATCCTGATCACCATCGGTGGCATCGTGCCCACGGCCGTGCGCTCCCAACCCCTACCCTGATCGCTTCCATGCGCCACCACCTCCTCCTTCTCCTGCTCGTGCTTTGCACGCGCTCCGCCGCACAGGCGCCACAGGCCTTCGACTTCCAAGGCGTGGCCCGCGATGTCAGCGGGAATGTCCTCAGCCTGCGCGGTGTCAGTGTACGCTTGAGCATCCATAGCGGCAGTGCCAACGGGCCCATTGCCTATCAGGAAACGCATGCCACCACCACGAACCCGTTCGGGCTCTTCAGTGTGTCGGTCGGCAGCGGAAGTACAGTGCAGGGTGCTTTCACAGAGATCCCTTGGGGCGGTGCAGCGCATTTCCTGCAGGTCGAGTTCGATGTCCAGGGAGGAAACGCATACGTGGACATGGGCACCACCCAACTCCTGAGCGTTCCCTATGCCTTGCATGCGGGAAGCGTTCCTTGTTCCACGGTGAGCCTGCTCGGGGATACGTTGAAGCAATCCAACGGCTGCTTCGTGATCATCCCCGGCCTCAGCGCCGCGAACGGTGGTTGCCGCGATGCCGACCAGGACGGCTACTACGACAAGACCGGTTGCAACACACCGGTGGATTGCGACGACAACAACAGCTCCGTCCATCCGGGGGCGGAGGACCTTTGCGGCAACGGGGTCGATGAGGACTGCAGCGGTACGGCCGATGACCAGGCCGATGCGGACCAATGGCCCACTTGGTATCCGGATGCCGATGGGGATGGATACGGCGACAATTCGATCTCCATCACGGCCTGCGCCGCGCCGGAGGGTTACATAACCACCGGGCACGATTGCGATGACAACGACCCGAACGTCTTCCTCGGGCAAGGCTGCAGCCTGACCTGCACCGCCGAGGACAAGGAATGGCTGGACGCCAACTTCCCCTTCTACATGGAGGCTTTCATGACGGCCCTCTCCAATTGCTTCGGCACCGGCTCACCGACGACCTGTATCCAGAACGCCTTGGAAGAGCAAGGTGTACCGGTGAGCGCGGAGTGCAACTCGTGCTCGATCCTTTGGGTCATCTGCCTTCAACAGCAATGCCTGGCGGACTGCACCGACGGTAACGAAGCCTGCTTGGAATGCGCGCTGTCCAGCGGCTGCACCGCCGACCTGCTCCAATGCATGGGCCTCGTCGATGCCGACAACGATGGCGTACCCGCGGGATCGGACTGCGATGACAACGATGCCTCGGTCGGATCGCCGGCAGTGGAAACGTGCAACGGCATCGATGATGATTGCGACGGTGCAGTGGACGAGAACGGCGTTTGCGATTGCCCGGACAACGATGCGGACGGCTTCACCACCTGCGCTGGCGATTGCGATGACAGCAACCTGGCGGTGGGACCGGGTGCGGTGGAGATCTGCAACGGCATCGACGATGATTGCGATGGAATCGTGGACGAGTCGTGTCCGCTGGGCCAAGCCTGCGACGGCGATGATGCCGACCTCTGCCCGGACGGCATCGTGGTGTGCGGCTTCGATGGCGGCTGCCTCTGCGACGAAAGCACACCCGCCCATGTGGAGGTCTGCAACGGCGAGGATGACGATTGCGATGGCGAGGTGGACGAGGACAACGTGTGCCCTTGATCATAGCACCCGATCACAGCCAAACGTCCAAGGTGAAGCCGCCCCAGCCGTGGGCCAGCCCGCCCTTGAACTCCCGGGTGAGGTGGACCTTGTTGAAGGATAGCGCCGTTCGCTTGAAGGACAGTTTGGCCTCCCATCCGCCACGCAGCACCACACGCTCCAATGCGGAAGCGGGAAGCACGTACACACTGGCCGCATCGAACAGGCCACCCTGCATGGTGGCGTCGTGGGCCACGGCCTTCACTTCACCCGTGAACGCCACGCTGAACCGGAACCTGCGGTCCAGCACGATGGCGGTGGCGAAAGGGGAACGGAACCGCCCCACCTCGAACCGCGCGGAGACGAGGCCGTTGGTGCGATACGTGCCCAGCTCGCCCTGCAGCCCTCCGCTCAGCTCGGTCCATCCACGCTTCCAAAGCCGCTTGTCGATCCGGACGGCGTAGTTGAGGATGGGTGCACCGGCCACCTGGAACTGCCAACCCAGCGGCTCGATGTTGTCCAAGGCCCGATGGATGCCGCGTTGCTCCTCGGCACAAAGCGCGCAGGGGCCGAGCACACCCAACCGCAACGAGGAGGTCAGCCGGAGGCCCCGTTCAGCATCCGTGCCCACTTGCTCCTGACCGATGAACAGGGCCGCAGCGAAGGGGCGTTCACCGGTGAAGATGGTATCACGCCGGATGCTCCGGGGCGTGTAGCACTGTTGCCGCACGAACAAGTCCCCTTGTACGCTGGAGCCCTCCATCCTCAAGAGCAGGCGCGCCGAAGGAATACCGGTAACGAAAGGGGTCTGATAGCGAAAGGTGACCTCCTGCGTCAGGTAGCGGTCGGTAGCGCTGAAGAAATCGTTCTGGTACCGGAAGGTGATGCGCCGTTGGAGGGTGTCCTGCGCAGACAGGCCACCGAACGGGAGAAGCAAGCCGAGAAGCAGAAGGGTCCGCATCGTTCGTTCCGGGGTACACACCATCTACGGGCATCGCATACCATCCGGACCGAGCGGACTTCCATCCCCGGTGGTTCGCAACGAGGACCGTAGCGCCTTCGACCGGGCCCGTTACTGCCGAACCACTTGGCCGAACCAAGTGCCACCATCCTGCTGCAGACGGGCGAAATACACCCCTGCGGGCCAATCCGAAACATCCAGCGTGATCCAGTCCTGCGGGGCTCCACGCCAAGTGTGCACGGTGCGGCCGGTGACATCCAGCACCACGAGATCCACGGGTCCTTGGCCGGCCGCAGCGATGTTCACCAGTTGGTTGGCCGGCACGGGCCACACCCGAGGTCCATCACCGATGTTCTCCTGCACCGAGGCCACACCGAGCATCTCCACCACGGCGCGGTAGGCGTTCACCTTTCCTGCCCCCCAGCGCGTGCTGCCTCCCGGAGGGATGACCCCGGTGTACTGGTCGGTGCGGGCGGTGGCCTGCAGCACATCCTTGATCCCGGCGGGGGTGATGTCTGGATCCGCCTCGAGCATCAACGCCACGATGCCGGTGACCGCCGGGGCCGACATACTGGTACCCGAGAACCGCGCGAACGGATAGTTACGTCCCTGGAAATCGACCGATGACACGGCCGTGTAGGCATTGTCCGTGTACGAGCTGATCGAGGAGGCCACGTTCACCCCGGGCGCGGCGATGTCGGGCTTGATCCGTTCATCCATCGTGGGGCCATAGGAGCTGAAGCTGGCCCCCGCCCCACCCGCCGGGTTGCCGATGGGATTGGTGTACTCGGACGTGTAGGCGGCCACGGCGATCAGGTTCCGCGTGCAGGCCGGCTCGCTGATCCCGTACGCATGGTCGCCTGCGGTCCAGCCCGGTATGCCGGCCTGGAAGGCTTGGCCCCAGTTGCCCACCCCGTTGCTCAGTTCGGTGACGTTCCAGCAATGCACGGTGCCGGACTCCGCCGTGGCCTGCAGCACGACACGCAGGGCCGTGCTCCGGTTCTTCACGCGCAGCCGGAAATGCGGACGGCCGTTCAGCGGATGTGCGGCCTCGGTGGTGAGGTTGAAGTACACCGTGTCCGCACCTTGCACCACGAAGGAATCAAGGTAGGCGGGCTGGGTGGCGCTGCCGTACCAAGGCGTCTCCTGCAACGTCTGCAACGAAGGTCCGGTGATGCGCATGGAAACGGAGAATGCCGCATCCGGCTCTCCCCACATGGAAAGGCTCTGGCCCCACATGCTGGGATGCGCCGAATAGGGATAGAACTGTACCAGGCTGCGCAGGGTGTCACCCTCGAAGTCCTTCCGGATGTGGAAGTCGATGTCGCCGTTGTTGCCACCCGAGTTCACGAAGGCGATACCGTCATCGGACCACGCGTCGATCACCTGGCTCAACAGCGAATTGCCGTCGAGCGTGCCGATGTAGTAGAGGCCCCAGCTCATGTTCACCACCAAGCGCTTGTCGGCCTCCTGGGCCTTGATGTTCATCCACTCGAACGCGTCCATCACGGCGGCGGCATCCACCAGGAAGGTGCAGAAGAGGTATTGCGCATCGAAGGCGATGCCGCGATAGGCCGTGCCCGCACCACCGCCCCCGGCGATACCGGCGACATGCGATCCGTGCGTGGCGAAGCTGTAGATGTTCGCCGTGTCGGCACCTGTGGCCAGCAGATCCTCCGGCGTGGACAGTTCAGTGCCGTAGCCGAATCCATCCGGCGCCGGACCCGCTTGGCGGAACTGGTCCCAAGCGGCGTGCACGCGGGTGGCGGTCATCAACGTGTCGTAGAACATCGGGTGCGAATAGTCGAAGCCCCAGTCCAGGACCCCGATCAGCACATCACGGCCGGTGTAGGACTGTGGCAGCATGATGCCCCGCTGCACACTGTCCGCCCGAGTGGCCTTCACCAAACGGTCCAGGTGCGGAGCCACCTTACCGGCAAGTTCCGCATACACCAGTCCAGGGATGCTATTCAGGACATCCAGATGGTGGGCATCGATGCGGAAGGAACGGATGGTGCCCTTCTGCGCCCCGAGGTGCACCACCGCGGGATCCACCGCTGCGGGATCGAAGTCGTCCTGCACCCGGCCGAGGAAGCCCACCATGCAACGGCCGTTGAGGAGCGCGGTGGGATGCAGCCCTTGGGTGGCCTCGGTCAACCGCCGTGCATCGGGGATACGTTGGGCGATGGCCTTGATCTCCGCAAGCCCGACCTGCGTGGTGGCTGGTAGCCGCACCTGGGCAGGAAGCAGGGTGGTACCGAGAAAGGCGAAAAGGGTGATCAGGCGATGCATAGGGGCGGGCTTGATAGCCCTAAGTAAGGCCCAAAGCACCATGCGCGCACCACCGCCCCCTTGGGATCCCATGCGCCACCGGCTTTTCCGGGAGCTTCCGGCCGATCCACCCGCCGCTCAGCGCTAGCTTCGGCATCCCGATGAAACGTACATTTCTCCTCTGTTGCCTTTCCGCCTCGCTCCTGATGGCGTGCGAGCGCGAGGAACAGCCCGCACCGGAGGAACATGCCGCGCGCACGGTGGACCTCCGCCTGGCCTTCGTCTTCACCCACGGCACCCACGGCTATGAGCTCGCCAGCGAGTACGAGGATGCTGCGGGCCACCTCTACAAGCTGGACCGCATCCGCTTCCTGCTCTCGGGCCTGCATGTGGTGGACGACTACAACAACCTGCTGGCCGACTATCCGGACCTGCGGATCCTGGTGGATGCCGAAGCAGCTTCGAACGACTTCGCGTTGGGCACGCTCACCGCATCCCATGCCCACCAGATCCGTTTCCACCTCGGCCTGCCTCCCGGACTGAACCATGCCGATCCCGCAACCGCCTCGGCACCGTTGGACAATACGGCGATGCATTGGGGCATGGCCCCGGACGAAGGCTACTGGTTCCTGGTGATGGAAGGCCGCGTGGACAGCAACGGCAGCGGCTCCATCGACGAGGGGGATGCCCCCTTCAGCTACAAGTGCGGTACGGATGCTCTGATCCGCACCGGCTGGGCACTGATGCATGTGGAGATCCCCGATGGCGGTACCCTGCGGATCGAGGTACCGGTGGATGTGGAGCGATTGATGGGCAACGTGGATGTGACCGACCCGGCCACCGCTTGGGGCGCAGGGGCCTTGAACGTGCAGTTGATGGACAGCCTCAGCGCAAACTTCCACGAAGCCCACTGATGCGACCGGCGATCCTGCTTCTGTTCTCCTTGGCCTTGGCCGGCTGCCGACGCGACGAAGCGGAGCAACAACCTGCACCAGCCGCACCACCGGGCATCACGCCGTTCGTCCTGCAACTTCCTCCGGGAGCGCTCGAACTCATCGGTCCGCCGGTGGACATGTCGCACAACCCGCTGACCGTGCAGGGTGTGGCGCTGGGCCGGAAGCTCTTCCACGATCCCGTACTGAGCGCCGACCATTCGGTGAGCTGCGCCAGTTGCCACAGGCAGGAGCATGCCTTCGCGGACCCCGCCGTTCTCAGTCAAGGTGTAGGAGGTGCGCTGGGTACACGCCACGCCATGTCGCTGGCCAACCTGGCGTGGAGCGATCGGTTCTTCTGGGACGGCCGCATCGAAGGCTTGGAGGCCCAGGCCCATGACCCGGTGGTGCATCCCTTGGAGATGGCCAACACCTGGCCCACGGTGGAAGCCCGGTTGGCCGTTGATCCCGCCTACCGCGCCTTGTTCCGTGCCGCCTTCGGCTCCGAGAGCACGGACAGCTCGGCGGTCACCAACGCCCTCGCGCAGTTCGTGCGGTCGCTCACCTCGTTCGATTCCCCCTTCGACCGCTTCCACTTCGGCGGCGATGTCAGCGCCATGAGCGAGGAGGCGCAGAACGGCCTGGTGCTCTTCAACAGCCAAGGGCGCTGCGGGGGATGCCATACGCTGGGGCTCTTCACCGACCAGGCCTTCCGCAACAACGGCCTCGACCTCGTGCACAACGACCCCGGACTGGGGGCGCACACCGGTAATCCCGGAGATCTGGGGAAGTTCAAGGTTCCGACCCTGCGCAATGTCGCCGTTTCCGCACCTTACATGCACGACGGCCGCTTCGCCACCTTGGAAGAGGTATTGCAACACTACAACGGCGGTGTGCACATGGCCTCGCCCAACGTGGACCTGCTGATGGACTACTGGGGCATGAACCCTACTCCCTTCTCACCGAACGAGATCAACGATCTGCTGGCCTTCCTGAACGCCCTCACCGACGAACAGTTCCTCACCGACCCCGCTCACGCGGCTCCCTAAGAAACCCCTCGCAAGAACCATGGAACGGATCCCTACCCTCACTGCGGCTTGCTGTCTTTGTACAGTACTCTCCGCGCAATCCATCATCGATCGGTACCTCACCGGGCCGGTGACCTACACGGACATCGTGACCTCGGCGAACACCGTGATCAATCCACGCGACCTCGACTTCAAACCCAACACACACGAACTCTGGGTGATGCAGCGCACCGCGCAGAGCGGCACCGGTGGCAGCATGGTGATCGTGCACGATGCGGGTCTGGCGACCCAGACCTCCGAATACCGCAAGGATTCGCACAGCGGCCACTTCATGGTGCAGGCCAGTGCCATGGCCTTCGGCGACAACGGGGAATGGGCCGCCGTGAACGAGGTGCAGAACACCGCCACACCCACGAGCACCTTCATGGGGCCCGCGCTCTGGACCGGGGACCTGGACATCTTCGCCACCGTGTTCCAGAACAACTGGGTGACCGGTGATCCCTTGGGCAGCCACATCCAGATGCTGCACCAGAGCCCCTTCGCCATGGGCATCGCGGCGGATAGCGCCCGTGTGTATTGGGTGATGGACGGACACTTCGGCAACATCGTCCGTTACGACTTCATGGACCACCACGGTCCGGGATACGACTACCACGGTGCCGGCAAGATCTGGCGCTACACCGACGTACCGGTGACGCGCGTGCCCAACGTGCCCAGCCATATGGTACTGGACCGTGAACACGGGTGGCTCTACTTCATCGACGGCGGCAACCGCCAGATCAAACGTATGGATGTGCACTCCGGTGCGGAGACGGGCAACCTCAGCGTGCCGGCCACCTCCAACGAACCCCTGGCAGGCTATCGCCGCGTGGAAGGAGCTACCGTGGAAGTGGTGGACACCTGGACCGGACGCCCTTGCGGCATCGACTACGCGGACGGCCGTTTGATCGTGAGCGACCAGACCAACGGCGACATCCGCATCTATGATGTCACCGGCACACCGACCCCATTGGGCACCATCTCCACCGGCCAGGCCGGCATCATGGGCCTGAAGGTGGGCCCCGACGGGAAGATCTGGTACGTGCAGAACACGGCGAACAAGGTGGTGCGCATCGATGTGCCCGCGCTGGCCGATGATGCGGCGCTCACCGCAGTGGTCTCTCCGCTCCTCAGCACCACCACGGGTGAATGGTTCTACTCGATCGCCGACCTGCTCTGCGGTCCTTCCGTGGCACCGGTGGTCACCTTGACGAACCGGGGTGATAATGCCCTCACCTCAGCGCACATCGCTTACACACTCGACGATCAGCCCGCCATCGGTTTCGATTGGACCGGCAACCTGGCTCCTGGTGCTTCCGCCGAAGTGACCCTGCCCACCGGCAGCATGACCACGGGTCCACACCTGCTCACCGCTTGGGTGGAAGAACCCAACGGCACCGCCGATGGGAACGCGCGTGACAACAAGCTGGAGGGCAGCTTCCGCAGCACGGACCCGATCGAAAGCGCACCCTACTTCGAAGGCTTCGACGCCGCCCAGTTCCCGCCGCCGGGTTGTGACGTCGTCGGCTTCAACCGCAACTGCGGCATGTCGCGCCACGCTTCGGTGGGCGGCTTCGGGGAAAGCGCCGGATGCATGAAGATGGACAACTACTCGGGCGACATGGACATCCACGGCCAGCTGGACCACCTGTTGTTGCCGCGCCTCGACCTCTCCTCCACCCCTGCTACGGCCTTGCTGGAATTCTCCGTGGCCTATCGTCGCTACAACTCCTCCAGCAACGACCGGCTGATGGTGAAGGTGAGCACCGACTGCGGCAACAGCTGGAGCACGCTCTACGATAAGGAAGGCGCCGAACTGGCCACCGCCACTCCGCAGACCAGTGCCTTCACGCCCAACGCCACGCAATGGCGCTCCGAATCCGTGGAGATCTCCTCCGTGGCCGGTCAATCCGACGTGCTCTTCCTGTTCCAGACCGAGAGCGACTACGGCAACAACGTGTACGTGGATGATATCAGCATCGGCTCCGGAGTGGCCGGTATCGATGATGCTGCGGCCTTGGCGTTCTCGTTGTTCCCCAATCCGAACAACGGCAACTTCACCTTGCGCACCGACGGCACGGCCATGGGAAACACCCAGGTGCGTGTGCTGGCCATGGACGGCCGCACCGTGCAGCAGCGCAATTGGTCCGCGTCCGCCGGTGGCAGCCTGCAACTGGACCTGGGCGCGGCCGCGCCGGGCAGCTATGTGGTGGAGCTCATCGCGAACGATGGTCTGCGCCATCGGCTGCCGATCGTGGTGCAGTAGACGGGTACCGAATCACCGCGGAAGCAGCCGGTCCGGATGACCGGCTGCTTCTTTTTTCCGCCTCCCGGCCGGCGCATGTCCAAGCGTACCCGCGTTGTGAGGACGCGTGTTAGCTTCGAACATCGAACGTCCGGCCCATGGAACTCCTTCCCCATCTGCTGAGCTATTATCAAGGCGAACGGACCGGCTCCATCATCGCACTAGGTGCCGGCATGGTACTGTTGCTCATCGTATTGCTGGTCCGCCAGCGCAGCCTTCCGGGTTCCTTTTCGCGCGGCCTATTCTGGCCTTGGCTCATCACCGGGGGACTGCTCACCGCCAGTGCTCCCTTCATGTGGATGAACAACGACCGGCGGTTGGAGCGGATGCCCCAGGAACTCCGGGCCGATGCCCGGTCCTTCGTGGAAAAGGACCTCGCCCGCATGCACCAGGTGAACAGGACCTGGATGCCGCTGAAGATCTTCTGGACCGTGCTCGTGGTCGGCGGCGTGGTATTGGCCTTCGCGGGCCGGGCGCCGAATTGGAAAGGCGTGGGCTTGGCCATCCTGCTGATCGGTGCCTTGGGCCATGTGGCCGACGGGATCGCCAGTCGCAACGCGGAACATTACACCCGGCAGTTGCTGCAAGCACAGGGCTGACCCGGTACCCGACGATCACCATCTTGGTGATGATTAGTCGATTTATGCAAAATTCCTAATTCGGCTAAATACCCTATATTCGGGCATGGACCCTATCCGGAATCCCTATGCACCGGGCGCGGGAGCGCCACCTCCCGAACTGGCCGGGCGGGAGGACCTGCGCGAAGCGGTGACCGTGGCCCTGGAACGCATCAAGCTCGGCAAACCCGCACGCAGCGTGTTGATGGTGGGGCTTCGTGGCGTGGGCAAGACCGTGCTGCTCGACCGGATGCGGGATGATGCCGAGGCGGCCGGGATCCGCACCCTGCGCATCGAAGCACCGGAGGACCGTTCGCTACCCGCCATCCTGGCCCCGCAGTTGCGCTTGGCCTTGCTGGGTCTTTCCCGCCACGAAAAGGCCAAGGACCTGGCGCAGCGCGCACTCCGCGGACTGGCCGGATTCGCGAAGGCCTTGAAGGTGAAGTACAAGGACATCGAGGTGGGATTCGACCAGGAACCCGAACCCGGCCTGGCCGACAACGGTGACCTCGAGCATGATCTACAGGCCTTGTTGGAAGCCGCCGGTGCCGCCGCCAAACGCGCGGACACCGCCCTCGCCCTGTTCGTGGACGAACTGCAGTACGTGGCCGAGGAGGAACTGGCGGCCTTGATCACCGCCCTGCATCGTTGTGCGCAACGCCGATTGCCGGTGGTGCTGGTGGGTGCGGGACTGCCGCAATTGCGCGGCCGCATGGGCCGTGCGAAGTCCTACGCCGAACGGCTCTTCGAGTTCCCCGAGATCGGTCCCTTGTCCAAGGAAGCCGCCGAACAGGCCATCGTGATCCCCGCGAACCAGGAGGGTGTGGAGGTGGAACCCTCGGCCGTGCAGCGGATCTTCAAATACACGCAGGGCTATCCCTACTTCGTGCAGGAATGGGGCAAGCACGCCTGGGATGTGGCCCAACGATCGCCGATCACCGCGAAGGATGTGGAACGCGCGTCGTTGACCGCGGTGGCCGCGTTGGACGAGAGCTTCTTCCGCGTGCGCTTCGATCGCCTCACCCCCACCGAGAAACGCTACCTGCGCGGCATGGCCGAACTCGGTCCCGGCCCCCATCGTTCGGGTGATATCGCGGATGTCCTGGGCCAGCGCGTCACCGCCCTCGGTCCGTTGCGCAATCAGTTGATCTCGAAAGGCATGATCTGGAGCCCCAACCACGGCGACACCGCCTTCACCGTGCCGCTCTTCGACGCCTTCATGCACCGCATCATGCCCGGTAGCGACTGGAAACGGGTCTAGCCGGCCATGCGTTACGCAACGCACACACCGCCCTCGGACCTCGCCCACCTCGTGCGCTTCTGGTGGACGTTGGAAAGCGACGCAGGGATCACCGCTCCGCATCGCCTCACGGCCGAATGCTGCCCCAACATCGTGACGATCGTGCAAGGACGGTTCACCGAGGCCGACGGATCGCCTTCACCGCCCGTGCACCTGGCCGGGGCCTTGCCCCACGCCGTGGACAATGTGGCCCACGGTCCGTTCAGCCTCTTCGGTGTCTACCTCTGGCCGTGGGCCGTGCAGCCGCTGTTCGATCGCTCACCGGCCACCTGCTTCGCCCGCTTCATCGCACTCGATGAATTGTGGGGCAACGCGTGCACAGGGCTCTCCGAGGCGCTGCTGAACGCCTCCGACCATTCCCGCCGGATCACGATCATGTCCGGAGCCTTGCGCGAGCGGTCGGCCCAAGGCAGCGAGAGCGACCCGATCCTGGCGGACATCGTGCAGCGGATGATCGAGGCACAGGGCCTGCTATCCGTGCAGGAGGCCCTGCAACATTGCGGCCTCGCCAGGCGGCAGTTCGAACGGCGCTTCAAGGCGTGCACCGGCTTCTCTCCCGCACTCTTCCTGCGCATCCTCCGCTTCCAAAGCACCTACCGCTTGCTGGAGCACGGTGAAGCGAGCTCCTTGACGGACCTTGCCATGGCCGCCGGATATTTCGATCAGTCCCATTTCATCCGCGACTTCAAGCGTTTCAGCGGCATGAACCCGAGGGACTACTTCGCGAAGGCCCCCGACAAGGTGGACAACTTCGTGCGTCTACCGTGACGCATCCGTACAATTCCTGCGCCCGGCACGCCCCTTCCTTTGCGGCATGTCCGAACCCAAGATCCCCCAAGGTCATCAACGCCTGATGCCCTACTTCCTGGTGCCCGATGCCGAAGCCTTCATCGCCTTCCTGAAGAAGACCTTCGATGCCCGGGACCGCGAGATGCACCGCGACGACGAGGGTCGTGTGATGCACGCCGAGCTCACCATCGGCACCAACGTGCTCATGCTCGGCCAAAGCAATGCGGAGTGGAAGGCCGGCTCCTCGATGAACTACCTCTACGTATCCGATGCCGATGCCACCCACGCACGTTGCCTGGCGCAGGGGTGTTCGGAGCTGTACGCGCCACGCAACGAGGCCTACGGCATGCGCAGCTCCGGCGTGAAGGATGCGTGGGGCAACACCTGGTGGCTGGCGCAACCGATCGCAGCATGAGTCCCACCGAAAGAGTGCTCGTCATCCCTCCCGATGGCGGTAGGCGCTATCCGCTGGGCGCGATGGAAGGGGTGATCCTCGCCGACAACGCGGAGACGGGAAACGCCTATTGCGCCTCCACCTGGTGGGTGGAACCGCGTCGCATGGGCGTCGGCGCGCACAGCCACGAAGCCAATGAAGAGGTGTTCTTCGTGATCGCCGGTACCATGACCCTGCTCGTGGGGGATACCTGGACATCGGCACCCACCGGCACGTTCATCCGCATACCCGCTGGCGTAACGCACGGTTTCCGGAACGACGGTGATGAACGGGCAGGCGTCCTCAACATCTTCCTGCCCGGCGGCTTCGAACAGCGGATGCCCGCTATCCAACAGTGGTTCAAGGACAACCCGACCTAGCGGCGATCCAGCCCCTTCTCCACCCGCTCCTGCAGGAAGGCCCGATAACGTCGCTCCTGTTCCGCGATCGCCTTATGCACGGCAGGTCCTAGCGGCTTGAACGGCGATAGTTCCAATCCCTTTCCGCCCGGCGTATCCCACGTACCGATCACCGCCCCGTTGTGGAGGAGGATGTGGCGCAAGGCACGTCCTCGGCTAGCGGAGGAAGCGTCGTGGAACGGACTGCGATCCTTGAAGCCGATGGCGTATTCGTCATAGTTGGGGACCAAGTGCACGGCATTCGTCGGAGGCTTGGGGGCGTCCGTCCCGCTCATCACCCATCGCTCGTTCGAGCCATGACGTTCGAGTTCCTTGCCGAGCAGCAGCAGTCCGCGTTTCGCCTCGCTCACGGTGAGGCCGCTCCACCACGCGAAGTCGTTCACCGTAGCGGGGCCGCGCGTGCTGAAGTAGCGCCGCATCAGCTCGATCAAGGCCTCGTCGTTGCTGCGCTCCGGTACACCCGGCACACGCTCCTCCAGCAACATGTAGGTGAACTGTTTGCCCGCACGTGGCCCGCTGCAGATCAACCCTGTCAGCTCGGCATCCATCAGCAGGTGCACCAGCCGGAAGTCGGATACATCCAGCTTGGCTTCCTGCAACGCGGTGGAGATCGTCTGCCGATCCAAGGCCTTACCGCCGACAAGCAGCTTCTCCAGCACCTTGTTCGCCTTGCGGAAATGCGTTCCTTCCAATCCAAGCTTGCGGTACATGGTGCCGTTGAACTTCCGCACCCGTTCGCCCGTGAGCCGCAGCAGCCAGCGCAGATCCTCCGGCACCACGAAGTGCCAAGTGGGACGCAACAGATGCGTGCGGATGATCCTTCCCGCGTTGAAGGCCTCCTCCACCGCCGTATCATTCGCGTCGCATCGCTGGCCGATGGCCCATTTCGCCCCGTAGTAGTCCTGGGCCTGCACCGCGCCGAGGGCACGTACCACCTCCACGGGATCGTTCCACCGGGGCTTGAGCAAGCCCTGCGTGTGCAGGCGCAAGGCGTTACCCTTCGGATCCAGCGCCATGTTCGAGCTCGATGATGAGCCGCACCCGCGCACTGCGACCCGGCAGATCCAAGGGCAGTTCGCAATGCAGCGACCGCTCCTCCCGCTTCACGCGCAGCCCGTCCAGCAGGTGAAGGCCCTGGACCGGTTCCGATCCTTCCGTGCGATAGTGGATCACGTCCGCCAGATCGTGCAGCCGTTGGCGGAGCAGCCCGTCGGGACCATCGTCGGGAACGGATGCCATGGCCTTCACTCGGCGTTGAGCTGCACCAAGGGTTTGAAGCCGCCGTAGGCCATGCGCTTATGGTCGAAGATCGGCGTGCGCATCAGGGTATGCCGCATCTCCTCCATCCGCGGATCCGCCATCACCTTCCGGTTCACCTGGTCGCGGTGCTTACGGTTCTTGTACAGGATCCAGGAGAACAGCACGGTCTCACCGGGCTTGCACTTCACCGCCTTGGCGAAGGAAAGGGCCATGCCCTCATGTTCCAGGTCGTCCCCTTCGCATTCGATGTACTGCAATGCGCCGTGCTCGATCCAGATCCTGCCGGCGGCGGTGGCCACCTTCTTGTAGCGCGCGATCTCCTGGACAGGTACGGCCAGGACGAAACCATCCACGTAAGCCATGTTCAAAGGGGTTGCGCGCCCATCGAGCGACGGCGCTTGTGGTACAGGAAGTACGCGAAGACCAGCACCGCCACGAAGAGCAGCATCAGCGCATAGCCGCTGGGCTCGGTGCCCAGAGCGATGAACGAATAGATGGCGGTGACCAGGTCCAGGAAGAAACCGAAGTAGGCCCACTCCTTCACCCGAGCGGGCAAGGGTAGCAACAACGCGATGGCACCGATGACCTTCGCCCAACCCAGCCAAGGGATGAAGTACTCCGGATAGCCCATGTATCCGTGGATGAACTGCTTGGACTGCTCGCCGCCCACCACATTGTCGTAGGACGAGAAGAGCATGAAAGCGCTGAACAGGCCGGTGATGGTCCAGTAGAGGATGTTCGTGGTCTTGGGGCTCATTGGTGTGTGTTGGTGATTTACTATTTCTCGGCCTGTGTCTTGATGCCGACGAGGCCCGTTTCGAAGTCCTTGCCGATCATCCTGTCCATGTTCACGAACAGGCCGAAGATCTTGCCCATGAAGGTGTTCGGGCCATCCATCGTCCAGGTCAGGCGCGTGGCGTTCCCCTCGCGCGTGGTGCGGAACCGGGTAAGGCATTGGGCTTCCCAAGGCTTGATGAAATGCAGGTCCAATTGCACCAGGTCGGGTGTGATCTCCGTGATGGTCATATGCCCTTCACCGGCCTTGTTGTTGCCGGACCAACGGTACTTCGCTCCCACACCTTTCGGTGCACCGCTGTATTCGCGCTTCATGTCCGGGTCCAACTTCTCCCATGGGCTCCAGGCGCGCCAGGCATGGAAGTCATCGATCTGCGCGAGGATCCGGTCCGGCGGGGCGTTCATCACCGCGCTGCGCTCGTAGTGCACCGTGTTGGGCTTGGTGGCGGCCACGATCAGGATGATCGCGATCAGGAGGACGATACCGAGAAGGATGTAGAGCCACATGGGGTGAAGGGTGAAGGGTGAAGAGTGAAGAGAGAGGTGTGAAGGGTGAAGTGGGGACGGTGGAAGGTGAAGTAAGGAATGCGGAGCGAAAGGTGGAAGAGGAAGTCCGATCGGTTCGTGGCATTCGGACTACGGCACGGCCATGCGCTCAAGCACGCCTTCCAGGCGATCCAGGTTCTCTTCGTTCGCTTGCGGCACGAAGCCGATCACCCGGTCGTGCTCCTCCTTGTTCGGGTGGATCATGCGCCAATCGATGTGGGTGCCTCCGGGAGCATCCGTGAAATGGACCTCGGCGCGGAACGGGTGCATCGGCCGAAGGTGCTCGAAGACGACCCGTTGGTCCGGTACCACCTCGATGAAGCGGCTTTCGTTCGGATACGTAGCGCCGTCGGGACCCTGCATCGTCAGCCTCCAGGCACCACCGGGCTGCGGCTCGAAGACCTGGATGGTGTTGGTGAAGCCGTTCGGTCCCCACCACTGCGCCAACAGGGCGGCATCCGTCCAGGCCCGGAACACCTTGTGGCGCGGGGCTTTCATCACGCGTGTGGTCCGGATGGTCAGGTTCAGATCGCTCATGGGCGTGTGGCGCTCTTCTTCGTTGCGGCCTTCCTCGCCTTGGCCGTGCCTGTCGGCTTCGTGGTCTTCTTCACCGGGACCGATTTCGCCTTCCCGGCACGTCCGGCGGAGCGAGGCCAGCGCACCTCCATCTCGGCGACCTTGGCTTGCACGATCGCCTTGACCAAGGCGGCAGGGATGGGCTTCGCCGGTTGGAACTGGATCGCGCCTTTGCTCATGGTGAAATCCTTCAAGGCCTCCTTGAAGCCGGCCGGTACCGATCCGTACAGGGCACAATGGTTCTTCGCCGCACCGATGTACAGCATCGGATGGCCGTTGTACTTGAAGGCGGGCATGCCGTAGCCGAAATGCTCCTCCGCGTCCGGAGCCGCGGCCAGGATCTGCTTCCGCAGTTTCTGAAGGGCATCGCGGTGGTCCTTCGGTAGAGCGTCGAGATAATCCGCGATCGGATCGGTTCCGGAGGGTCGGGCTATTTTCATCATGGTCCTTGTTGGATCTCGGAAGGTGAGTCGATCGGCCTTCAATGCGGCCTGGAGCGCGGGCAGACTGGAAGGGCCCATGCCGTGCAAGGCCATCACCTCGCTCTGCGTTCGGGTGGCCAGGTCTTCGACGGTATGGATGCCCGCGTGCTCCAATGCCCGCCGCGCCGGCGCACCGAACGCCGAGAGCCATCCACCCTTCGGAGCCCGATCCGCCTCACATTGCGGACAGGTGGGGCAGTCGCTGGTCTTGTTGTAGCGATGACCGTTCGGGCAGATGCGGAGCGGGCTCATGGTGCGATGTGGGTCACGGGTATTCCAGGGTGGATAGCGAATGGGAGATGTTGAACGGCCAAAGCAGCAAGCCTGTACCAAGCTTCATGAAGAGGATCTTCCATCCGCATTCGCCGACTTCCATTCACCAAAAGCACTCAGCCTTGTACCGCATTGGGATCCATCCAGAACAGTTCCCAGATGTGGCCATCGAGGTCGTTGAAACTGCGAGCGTACATGAACCCATGGTCCTCCGCCGGCCGGCATTCGGTGGCGCCTGCGGCGATGGCCTTGTGGTACAGTTCCTCCACCTGCTCACGGCTGTCGGCGTTGATGGCGAGCAGCACCTCGAACTGCTTGTGGGCGTCGGTGACGCTCCGGCCTTTGGGCACGAAGCGCTGGATGCCGCTCGGCGTATGCAGCATGCAGTAGATGTGTTCGCTGATCACCATGCAGGTGGCGTTCTCATCGGTGAACTGCAGGTTGAAGGTCCAGCCCAGAGCCTTGAAGAAGGTGGTGCTGCGCTGCAGGTCCTGCACCTGCATGTTGACGAAGATCTGTTTCATGGTCGTTGGTTCCAAGGTGTTCCGTTCATGATCGTTCTACCCTTACGGATGCAGCGCATCGCTACTTCTTCTTGACGTCCTCCGCCAATCCGATCAATATCCCTTCGCATCCGCGGATGTAGCACAGCCGATAGGTGTTCGCGTAGTCCATCACCTCGCCGACGAGCGTGGCGCCGTGCGCGATCAGCCTGGCCAGTACGCCATCAAGGTCCTCCACGTTGAACATGATGCGCAGGTAGCCCAGTGCGTTCACCGGTGCTTCGCGATGATCGGACACCACGCCCGGACGGATGAAGCGTGAAAGTTCGATGCGGCTGTGTCCATCCGGGGTCACCAGCATGGCGATCTCCACGCTCTGGTCACCGAGGCCGGTGACGCGCCCCGCCCATTCCCCCTCGACCATGCCCCGCCCCTCGCAGGTCATGCCGAGCAGTTCGAAGAAGGCGATCGCCCGGTCGAGCGACTCCACCACGATACCGACGTTGTGCATCTGTTTCAACATGTTCATAACTGGTTATCGGCTCGTGCCATCGTTCATCCCCTCCTTCCCTCACATCCAACGCGCATCGTTCTCGCGCACCTCCTTCAGCCGATGCTGGGCGAGCTTCTTGATGAGGGCCTTCGGGAAAGGCTTGTCGTACGGCAGTTGGAGGGCCATCGTACCCACGGTGAAACCGTCGAGCTCCTTCCGGAAAGCCTCCAGCGTGGCCGGTGTGGGCATGAAATTGACGTGCGTGCGATGCGCGCTGAAGGCGAACAGGATGCGTCCTTCCTCGAAGACCGGTGAATTCCACTTGATGGCCTCCTGCGCTTCCGGCGCAACGCTCTTCAACAGCGCATACAGTCCGTTCAACAAGGGCTTCGACTGCTCCGGCGCAGCAGCGATGTAGGCTGCGATGGTCGTCGGCTTCGGGGTGGTGCGTGCAGTTGGCATGGCTCGTGTTCCTCTGTGCATCGCTGTTCGATAGCGTCCGTCGATCAACCGTTGAAGGCGCGCTCCAGTTCGGCGATGTCCAGTTTCTTCATGTGCATCATCGCGGCCATCATGCGGTCCACCTTGGTGGTGTCCTTGTCCGTCACCATCTCCGTCATGCGTTCAGGCACCACTTGCCAGCTCACACCGAACTTGTCGCGCAGCCAGCCGCACTGCTTGGACTCCTCGGGTCCACCTTCGCCCAGCTTCTCCCAATAGTGGTCCACTTCCTGCTGGTCCTTGCAGTTGATCACCAACGAGATGGCCTCGGTGAACTTGAACTGCGGACCGCCGTTGAGGCCCAGGAACCGATGGTCGCCGAGGTGGAAATCCACCGTGAGCACGGTTCCCGCCGGCACTCCGCTACCGGCGCTCACTTCTTCCGAGGTGATCACCTTATGGTCGATGCCGGATCCGGGGAAGATGCCGATGTAGAAATCCGCCGCCTCCTCGGCATTGCCGTTGAACCAGAGGCAGGGATGGATCTTTTGGAAAGTGCTCATGGCAGCGTGGGTTCGGTTGTTCTTCGATGATGCAAACCTATCAGCGTCCCAAGGGCCGCTGTGCGGTGTATTTTGGCCGAGGTGAAGGGCCATTTCAGCCAAACGACGCAGCGATGAAACATGTGAGCATGGTGATCCCGGAAGGGGATGTGGTACTGGGCAGTGTGGTGGGCCCGGTGATGATCCTCAATTGGGCCAACGAAGTGCTGGCGGCCCAGGGCCTGCCGGGGGCCTACACGGTGGATGTGGTGGGCACGGGGGCGGAGAAGCCCACCGATCGGGGCATCTTCGCCATCCGCCCCAACCGGCGCTTCAACGAGCTGGAACGCACCGATCTGGTGTTGATCCCCGCCTTTTCCGGCAACCCGATGCTCAGCATTGCGAAGAACACCGAGGCCATCGCCTGGATCCAACGCATGAAGGGACAAGGCGCCGAAGTGGCCAGCATGTGCACGGGGGCCTTCCTGCTCGCCGCCACCGGTCTCATCGACGGCCAGAGCTGCACCACGCACTGGGCCGTGGCCGGACTTTTCCGCCAAGCGTTCAAGAACGTGGACCTGCGCGAGGAGCGGATCGTCACCGATGCCAACGGTTTCTACAGCAGCGGTGGTGCCTTCTCCTACCTGAGCCTGGTGATGCACCTGCTCCAGAAGTTCAACGGACCCGAGATGGCCGTGCTTGCCGCCAAGACCTATGAAGTGGAGATGGGGCGCCACTCGCAGAACATGTTCATGGTGTTCCAAGGCATGAAGGACCATGGCGATGAACAGGTGCTCAAGGCGCAATCCCTGATGGAGATGCGCTACGCCGAGCCCTTGAACATGGAGACGATCGCCTCCGAGCTGGCCTTGAGCGCACGCAACTTCAACCGCCGCTTCAAGGAGGCCACGGCGCTCACTCCCTTGGACTACCTGCAACGCGTACGCATCGAGGCCGCGAAACGCCAGCTCGAGAGCGGGGCCAACGTGAACGAGGCCATGTACGCCAGCGGGTATTCGGACGACAAGGCCTTCCGATCCGTGTTCAAACGGAGGACGAGCATGTCCCCGGTGCACTACCGCGCGCGGTACGCCCGTGCGCCATTGTCGGTGGCAGCGTAGTTCCGGCGGTCGGCGCATCGCTCAGGTTTTCTTCCGCACGCGGGTCACGGTGTTCCGCGCCTTCCTGTTCCTCACCGCCTCGTTCTTCGCCGCACGGGCCACCACCAGCGGGCGTGAGATATCGCGCAACACATCCTTGCCCACCCAGCGTTCGGTGGCGTTCTTCGAGGCAGCGAGCCGTTCGGCCAGTTCCACGCTGGCATCGTGCAACACGGTGCTCCGACCGGCGATGCTACGCAGGGCCCAGCTCACGCCCTTCTTCACGAAGTTGCGCTCGTCGTTGGCAGCGGCCTCGATCAGCGGAAAGGTGTCCAGGAAGGGTGCATCCGCCAGGTCCTTGAGGTGACCCGCCACGCTCGCCAACAATGCGAACGCCGCACGCCTTTGGAACTCCGGCTTGCGCTTCGCCCATTGCTCGATCTTGGCGAAAGCATGCGGCGTGCGATCGAAGAGCGCGAAGCAGGCCGTGTCGCACGTGGCCCAGTTGTCGAAGTCCTTGCACCACGCATCCATCTGGGCAGCGGTCACCTCCTTCGGTTCACCGATGAGGCAGGCGAACATGCGTGCATCGTACCAACCCGTTTCCCAGAGGGCGAGCGACAGGGCCTGGTCCCGGCCGGTGATCTTCGCCAGCTGCTTCAACTGGGCCATCGTGGTGCCGAAGCTCTTGTCCACCACGATCCCGAAACGCGGACCGATGCTCTCCCGCACCTGCTTCGTGCCATGGGCCTTCATCCAGTCCAGGACGAAGTCCACATCGTGGGCGCCCTTCGCAAGGGTCTTCCGGGTGGCCATACGGATGTGCTAGGACCTCAGGATCCGGTTGATCTCCGTGCGGTATTCGCTGGGATCCTGCTGGCTGGGGTCGCCGAGGTAACGCTCGAAGAAGCGCGGCTCGGTATCCAGCCCGTTCTCCTTCACCCACGCTCCGAAGGCCGTCCAGGCCCCATGCAATCCTTCGTACGGACCGTGATGGATCGTGCGCGCCACCTTCGCCGCAGGCAACTCGCTCGGCTTCACGCGGCCGCTGGGCTGGATCACCGCGTCCACGGGGAAGCCGACCTCGAAGTCGAAGGTCTCGTTCGGCATGCGATGGTGGTAGGTGAACATCGGCCCATTGGGCTGCACGCCTTGTTCGGACAGCACGCGCATGATCTCCTGGATGGCGGGATCCATATGCTTGGGCATGTCCATGCCCGGGATCTCCAGGTGGATGGTGGCGGTGCGTTGCGCGGGCACCTGTGTGATGGTGGGGGTGTCGATCATGACGGGAAGGTTCGGTTCAAAGAAGTTGGATCCACTGGCGGATGAGCTCCTGGAATGCTCTTGCGTTGGCCGTGATCGCCGCGTCGTCCGCGAACACGATCTGCCCGCGATCGTTGCCGAGCCATTTGATCAGCCCGGACGGGTCGGTGATGCGGTCCTTCAGCACGATGCCTTTCGCCTTGGCACCCGCATGCAGGATGACCATCGGCTCCTTCACCTGCTTCGGCCCGTTCAGTGTGGCGAACCAGTCGGAGATGCGGAAACTCGCGGCGTTCCACTTCACGCCTTCAACGATGGAACCGTCCGCACCAAGGATGAGTTCGCGCAGCTGATCGATCTCCTTGCGCAACGGATGCGCGTTCGCATCGAGCAATCCGGTAACGGCAGGGTCGAAGCGCTTCATGTTTGCAGAAGTTGCGGATGAGCCATCATGATCAATTGCGGCCTGCCAACAGATCCTCCAACTGGTCCAGGCCGGCAGTGAAGCCTTCCTTGAAGCCCATCGCGATGATCTGTTCCAGATCCTGCCGGGATGCGAAGTGAAGGACCACATGCACCGATGTGTTGCCATCGCCCTCGCTGAAATTCGCTTCCCATGTCACCTTCGGCTTGATGTTGTTCGCCACGCCGTTCTCATCGCAGAAGGCGTCGCTACCGGAGAAGTACGACTTCGGACGAATGGTCTCGTAATCGAAGTAGCACCAATGACGATCGCCTTGCGGTCCTTGCATGAAATAGAGCCAGCGCCCGCCCTCCCGGAAGTCCAGCGACTTGATCACGCATTGGTACGGCTTCGGTGCCCACCACTTGCACAGTATGTCGGCTTCGGTCCACGCGGCCCAGACCGGGTCCAATGGTGCATTGAAGGAACGTTCCACGGTGATCGTCCTTGCTTCTTTCCCCACGGTGAAATTGAAGATGGCTGCCTTGCTCATGGCTGTGTTGTTCAGATCGTTGGAGCGGAACATGTCCGCCTTAGCGGGTGGTCAGGTATTCGTCCAAGCGAGCGAGTGTTTGTTCCCCACCTTCGATGGCACCGTATTTCTCCACCACCAGGTCACGCGCTTCCTTGGTGGGAAAGAGGTTGCGCAGGGTGATCAGCGTCCCACCGGCTGTCTCGGTGAAGGTGATG
>DASWWQ010000023.1:0-20288 GCA_036405935.1 Flavobacteriales bacterium | reverse complement strand
CGCCTGAGGCGGAGTGCGGCGCTTATTTTCGCCGCCCGACCAACGACCACTCTCCATGGCGAAGACCGACGAAAGCACCCGATATGCCTTTCCCTTGGTGCTGCCCGCGGATCCGCTCAAACGGCGCATCGGTTGCACCTTGGGGCGCTTCGTGCTGTTCCTCCGCCCAGGTCTGGAACAGGCTTTCCTCAAGGGTGAACAGGCCGAAGGCCGATGGGAACGTTTCGCTCTTCAGGCCGTGGTGGACCGCTATGAACGGACGGGCAACACCGCCGGCATCGCACAGCTTCAGCAGCACTACTGGACCACCTCCAACGTGGTGGCCTACCACCACCTGGTGGAGGAACGTTTCGCAACCGTGTTCAAGGGCGCACACTACGGCATTGTCGACCAACTTGTCGGGGCGGCCACGGAGGCCGGTGCGACCACACTGTGCGAGATCGGTTGCGGTTCAGGTCTGGTGCTGGCGCATTTCGCTGAAAAGGCACCGGGACTGCAACGCCTGATCGGCATCGACCTCAGCCCCCAACAGGTGGCCGTGAACGAGCAGCGCTATCGTGATCCACGCCTCTCCTTCGTGGCCACCGACGCCATCGCATGGCTCACCGAGAAAGCCGCTCCGCACTGGAGCTACCTCAGCTATGGTGGGGTGCTGGAGTACATTCCCCAGGATCGTCTGGCGGCCTTCTTCCAGGCCTTGGGCAAACGCCGGCCTGCGGTGTTCGGCATCGTGGAGCCGATCGCGGACACGTTCGATCCGGAAAAGGAGACCACTTCGGTACGTTTCGGGGCTGAGCGCACCCTGAGCCATCCCTATGTGCGGATGTTCACCGAGGCCGGATTCGGGATCCTTTGGCGACAGGAGGTGCGTGTGGAAGGCATGCGCTTCCTGATGCTCGTGGCGCGGGCCTGATCAGCGCAGCACGGACCGCTTCACTCGGCCCGTATGCACGCTACCATCCGGGGCGATGATGCGCCACAGATGTGCGTGGTCGCCCCCCGACAACCGCAGCGCATCGTTGACCAATACCGATGAACGGAGTTCGCGCCCCAACTGGTCGTAGAGCCACAACCGCTCTCCCCGCCCTCCGCCCTGCACCAGCAAGGCCCCCTCGGCCGACGATGCCACCTCGTAGGCCGAAGCTTCCGTGACGTTCGATATACCCGTACCGATCACCGTCACCTCCACCCAACTGGAATCCATGCGCCCGCAGGCATCGGTAAGGGTATGCAGTACCGTGTGGGGTCCAACACTACCGAAAACGTGGACGGGAGCGATAGCATCGGAGCCTCCCTCCGTTCCGAAGAACCAGGCATGCTGCCCTACCACGGACCCGGCTTGGAACTGCACCACACCCTCCCCTTCATCGGACCAGGTGAAAGCGGCATCCGGATCGGACGTACCGATGTTCCACGTAGGCAGACTGTCGAGCACCACATCCGCCGCCATGGACTGAAGTTGGGCACCGACCGTGGCTCCCAACGACACGGGGAACCATGCCTCCACCGGGCTGCGACGGAACAAGGAAGCGTAGAACGTACAAGCGGCCAGGTAGGTGCCGGCTTCCGTGGGGTGGCTCCCATCGGCTATGTAGAGGTCGATCCCGGGATACATCGCACGCACCTGCTGCCATACGGCCCCCACGGGTGCGCAGGCCGCATTGTTGGTCTGGGCCATGAACAGGTAGCGCTCACGCAACAATTCCTGCATGCCCGCATAGGTGCAGACCGGTGGCCATGCCGCACAGTTGCCGGCGTCACCGTTCTCCCGGCCCCAGGTCATGTAGAACACGGGCGCAGTGCAGCTGTCGTTGGCGCGCACCTGCTCCACCAATCGTTGTGCGAAGGGATAACAGTTCTCCTCCACAAGCTCGGGGGTGAAAGCGGGGATCTGGCTCTGCTCCTGCAGGACCACGAAATCCCAACCCTGCTGTGCGATGGCCTGCTGGGTGGCGGGTAGGGAGGCGTGCTGTTGGAAGGTGTATCCACCGGGGGCCACGGCCATTACCTCCAAGGTATCGCCCAAGGAGAGCGCCACCAAGCGGACCATCTCGGGCAGGTCGTTGGTGGTGACATAGCTGTTGCCGATGAAGAGCGCAGAACGTGTCTGGGCCGACAGCACCAGCCACAGTGGTGTCATCATGAGCAGGGCGGCCGAACGGGGTCGCATCGCTCAGCGCGCGTCGAGCAGGGTGACATGCCCGGCCTGATCGCGTTGATGCACGGCGCCGTCGGCATCACGCACGGTGTACTTCACATTCCAGTAATAGGTGCCCGCCGGCACGGGGCCGCCCTCGTTCCGGCCGTTCCAGCGGTTGTGCACATTGCTGGTGGCATACAGCAACTGTCCCCATCGGTTACGGATCTCCATGGTGAAGGAATCCGGGTTACCGATGAGGATCGGCCCGAAGGTGTCATTGACCCCATCACCGTTCGGGGTGAAGACGTTGGGCATGGAGATCTCCGAACTGCAGGTGTCCAGTCCGAAGGTCACGGAAGCTTCATCCTGCAGGCAGCGTCCGCTGGCCGTAACCGTGTATTCGCCGGGGCCTTCGGCCAAGGTTGTCGGTCCCGTGTCGCCGTTGCTCCAACTCCAGACCACGTCGTTCAAGGGCCAGCCGGCGGGATCCAGTTGGGCGTTGATCTCGGCCGTGGCACCGGGGCACAGGGCTCCTCCACCGCTCAATACGATCTGTGGTGCTGCGGGCAGGATGGTCACATGCACCGAATCCGTGAAGGCGCACATCGGCGAGAACGTGATATCATCGAGAGCGAAATCGTTTCCATCGCCCAACAGGTTCTGGTTGTTGATGCAGATGGTGGCGGAGGAAGCACTTCCCGAATTCCAAAGGGCATAGAACTCCAGCCATTCACAGGTAGTGGCCGTGGCCAGCAGCGGTGTACCCAGGTTCTGGCCGTTCACCGAGAAGTTCATCACGGCGGGATTCTCCGGACGCACCGAGGCCACCCAGGCCGAGAAGGCATAGGTGGTGTTGGGTTGCACCGTGACCGACTGGCACCACAGGTTGGCTCCGGGAACGGCCGATCCGTTCACCACGAGCATGTTGCCACCAACGC
Organism: Flavobacteriales bacterium; assembly: GCA_036405935.1. Lineage (GTDB taxonomy): Bacteria > Bacteroidota > Bacteroidia > Flavobacteriales_F > PHOS-HE28 > PHOS-HE28. The sequence goes on along the minus strand of DASWWQ010000023.1, from coordinate 17,210 downwards.
CGGTATGGTCGGAGCAGGCCATGAAATTGGTGTGCAGGAGCGCAGGATCCGTGGTAACACCGTAGGTGCCCTCCAAGCTCAAAGGTCCCCAAGGGCCATCGGTCCCGACCTGCAGGTCGCTGGTGAACTCGGAGATGCCCGCCGAGAAATCGCCATTGACCACGGCATTGCTCCCATCGCCGAGAAAGGAGGCGTTCAGGATATAGGTGCCGGTGCTGTCGGTGCTGATCATCTGCGCCTGCACCCCGTTGCCCCAGGTCCAACTGAGCGCCCCTGCGGGGGCCTGCAACAGGAGGTACTGACCGCTGCAGAGCACGGTATCCGGTCCCAGGTCGAAGGAACAATCCGGTTGGGCGGTGGCACAGGCGGCGATGAGAAGCGCCGCAGTGGACAAGGTGTGGTGAAGTTGCATCGCCGGAATGATGTTCAATGCCCGCCAATGGTTGCCCAACCCGCCCGGTACCGCTCCACGTTTCAACGGGTGAAGGCGCGCACGGCCATCACCACGAGACAAGCGAGGAACAGCAGGATGCTGATGCGGTTGATGCCATGCATGAAGCGGAGGTTCACATTGTCGCTCGCCTTGCCGAACAGGGTGGCGGGGTTCAGGTAGTAGAACAGGCGCTTGAGGAACATGGGGCACAAAGATGATGAACCAGCGCGCCCCGGCATCCGCGCCTTCGGCGGATCGTTGGAAGCTCTACTTTCGCGCCGCTGACGATCCCCGCGTAACGAACGGGGTTAAAAGGGAACCGGGTGTGAATCCCGGGCTTTTCCTGAAGCTGTAAGTCCGTGTACGATCCGGCATAAAAGCCACTGTCCGTTGGGATGGGAAGGCGTCGGGGAGAATGGACGAGCCAGAAGACCTGTCGCCGGCACCGTGGAGTTTGCTTCCAGGACAGAGGCAAGCCCCTTACGCGCGGCGCCGTGCGTGATGGGTCCTTTTTCCTGGAAGCTGTAGTTGAACAGCGAATCCAAACCAGAAAAGGATGACAACGACCTTACGCACGCTTTCCGCTTTCTCCCTGCTGGCCACCGCGCCGCTGCAGGCACAGACCTTCGACCTCTCCCGCGTGGAGTTCTGGGTCGGCACCGGCACCGACAGTTCGGTGCTGGTGGTGGATTTCCAGGACGGATCCTTCGACCCGAGCCATGCCTGGGGCTTCCTGCATGACGGCACCGCCACCGGCGAGGACATGCTCAACGCCATCGCCGCGGCCGACGTGAACATCTCCGTCGACATCACCGGCGGCTTCCTGAACTCCATCACCTACAACACCCACGAAGGCATCGGTGCATCGCCGGATTATTGGAGCACGTGGAGCGGCACGGGCATCGCCGACCTGGAGATGAACATGGGCATCGGCGAGGAACTCGGCAACGGCAGTTGGTTCGGTTGCTCGTACACCGATTTCGAACCCGCGCTCAGCCCTACCGAACCGCAAGCGGCCTTCGACCCCTTCCGCTTCACCGCCGAGGACGTGGATCTCTGGGTCGGCACAGGGGCGAATTCCGCCGTGCTCGTGTTGGACTTCCAGGATGGCGCCACCGTTCATTCGTACGCGTGGGGCTACCACTTCGATGGCGTGACCACGGGTGAGGCGATGTTGACCGCGATCGCCGAAGCGGATCCCGCGCTGGCCGTGGCCATCGGTGGCGGATTCCTCAACGATATCAGCTACGGCGAACACGCGGGCATCGGTGGAGCGCCCGACTACTGGAGCACTTGGAGCGGCACCAACCTGGGCAACTGGAGCATGAACATGGGCATCGCAACCGAAGTGGGTGATGGTGGTCTGTTCGGCTGTTCCTACACCGACTTCGGCCCCGCCCTTCGCCCCTACTATCCGATTCCGGCCACCATCAATTCCGGCATCAATGAACAAGTCGTCGCGGATCTTCTGGTGTATCCGCAACCGGCCGCGGGAACGCTTTCGATCCAACGAACATCAGGCGATGTTCTGCCGGTACGCATCACCGACCTCGCCGGGCATGTGGTGTTCACCGGCCGCACGGACGGCATGTTGACCACACTCGATGTGCATGCGCTCGCAGCCGGGATGTACGTGCTGCAGGTGAGCGGAACCCAGCGCACCATCGCGGTCCAATAGGCCATGCGCTTTCGTTCGGCGGGAAACGGGCAAGGGGGAAGGATCGCACGCGGTCCTTCCCTCCTCTGGCTTCCTGCACTGCTGCTTGCCGCACCCGCATCCGCGCAGGATCGGAACGACACCGTCCGGTTGAAGGAAGTGGAGATCATCGCTCCCCGCCTGACCACCTTCGCCGCCGGTACCAAGCTGCAGCGGGTGGACAGCGCCACGTTGGCCCGCTATGCCTCTTCGGACCTGGGTGAATTGTTGTCCAACGCGAGCCCGGTCTTCGTCAAGAGCTACGGCATGGGCGGTTTGGCCACCACTTCGTTCCGTGGGGGCAGCGCCAACCACACGGCCATCCTGTGGAACGGCTTCAACCTGGGCAGCCCGATGAACGGGATGATCGACCTGTCCTTGATCCCCGTGGGCACCGCTGATGAGGTGAGCATCCAGTACGGCGGCGGAACAGCGCTTTGGGGAAGCGGGGCCGTGGGTGGTGCCATCCACCTGGACAACGTGCCACGCTTCGGACGTGGGCTCCAAGTGGACGGCAGCGCGGGCTTCGGCAGCTTCGGGGATCGGCGACAGCGCATCCGCACGGAGATGGCCAAGGACCGCTGGATCACCAGCATCGCATTGTACCGCACGGATGCAGCGAACGACTTCACCTATACGCAACGCACGGATGAAGGAACCAGCGAACGCACCCAGACGAATGCTGCGTTGGATCGGTACGGCCTTTTGGCCGAGCAGCATTTCCGGATCGCTCCGCTCCAACGCATCAGTGTCCGCTACTGGTACCAGCACACGGACCGGGCGATCCCGCCCACCCGGCTGCAGGCATACAGCACCGCCCATCAGCTGGATGCCAGCCATCGGGCCACCGCTGAATGGCAACGGGCACGCGGGAAATGGAGCACCACCGTCCGTGGGGCCTGGTTCGATGAACGGCTGGATTGGTACGCTTCCTCCGATGCGGATCGCGCCTTGAGCCGCTCGCGGACCCTGATCGCGGAGGGCGAAGCACGCTTCCGTCCGGGAGGTGCGCACACCCTCGACCTGGGGATGAACAACACCTTCGCCCGGGCCTTCACCGATGGTTATCCGGAAGAACCGCGCCAGAACCGGACGGCCGGCTTCGTGCTGTACCGCTTCCAGCCGGACGGTAAACGCTTCGTGGGCACGGCCTCGATGCGACAGGAATGGGTGGCGGGTCGGGCCGTGCCCCTCACCGGCTCCTTGGGTGCGGAGTACCGGCTGAAGACTTGGGCCACCGTGAAGGGGCAGGCCGCCCGCGTGTACCGGATCCCCACCTTCAACGACCTGTACTGGCAACCGGGTGGCAACAGACAACTACTGCCGGAGGACGGCTACAGCGCCGATCTGGGCCTCGTCCTTCGCTACGCCCGGGAGCGGATCAGCGTAAGCAGTGAGATCACCGGCTACGCACGGGAACTGGAGAACTGGATCATCTGGCTTCCCGGACCGGCCTACTGGAGCCCGCGCAACATCATGCAGGTCCTGAGCCGGGGCGTGGAAAGCAACACGGAACTCCGCTACAAGCATGGTCGGAACACCTTCCGCGTGGGGGTGATCACCGACCATGTCGTCAGCACGAACCAAGTGGCCACGAGCCCCTCGGACGACAGTGTGGACCGGCAGCTGATCTACGTTCCGATGTACAGCGGCAACGCTCACCTGGGCTGGACGCGCCACCGGAGTTCGCTCACCCTTTCCACCACCTACACCGGTTACCGTTACACGAGCACCGACAACATCCGGTTCCTGGAGCCGTACTGGTTGTTGAACGCTGCAGCCTCGTTCAGGCTATGGACGGGCCCGCACTGGCAGGCCGACCTCTCGCTCCAGGCCGACAACCTCCTCGACACGGAGTACGAGATGATGCTGAGCCGGCCCATGCCCGGAAGGAGCTACCGGATCGGCCTTCGCGTCCATTTCGATCGCCCCGACCCACCGAAGACCGCGGTCCCATGAACCTTCGTCCACTTGCCTTGATGATCGGCCTGGGTCCCACAACCGGTGTCCCTGCGCAGTTCGCTCCACCCGCCGGACAGCCGGGTACCACGGCGCTCCATGCGGACAGCAGTGCGTTCCTCGCTTGGGCCGTCGCATGCAGCACCGAACGTGGCCCGATGGACCTCAGTGATCCCGCGGCGGGCAACGCCACCTACGGCGAAGCCTCGGATGCCACCGGCCCACCCGACGGCAGCGCGGTGATCAGCCTCGGGGATGGGGGCCGCGCCACGCTCACCTTCGCGCAGGCGATCACCAACGGCCCAGGTTGGGACTTCGCCGTGTTCGAGAACGGGTTGAACGACACCTTCCTGGAACTGGCGTTCGTGGAGGTGAGCAGCGACGGTTCGGCCTTCTTCCGCTTTCCCGCTACGAGCAACACGCAGACGGAGGTCCAGATCAACGCCTTCGGCACCATCGATGCCACCCAAGTGGACAACCTCGCCGGGAAATACCGGGCCTTGTACGGCACACCCTTCGACCTCGGGCAGCTGATCGATACACCGGGTCTGGACGTGCAGGCGATCACCCATGTCCGCATCGTGGATGTGGTGGGTTGCATCCAGGAGAGCTACGCCACCCATGATCATCAAGGCCGGAAAGTGAACGACCCGTGGAGCACGGCCTTCGCCTCAAGCGGTTTCGATCTGGACGCTGTCGGTGTGATCCACCACGTCCCCACCAGCATCGGGGATGGACGCTCGGCCGAGCTGCGCGCCAGTCTTTTCCCCAACCCGGCCCGGGATCGGTTCCATTTGCGCACGCGGCTATCGCGATCGGGCACGGTCCGCGTCCTGCTGCAGGATATGACCGGACGGTTGCGAGAAGTGCTCAGCGAGGAAGAAGCAACGCCCGGTGGATACGAGCTGACCTTCGATGCCACAGCCCTCCCTGCAGGATCCTATTTCATCACGCTGCTGACCGATGACGGCCGCATCATCCTTCCCTTGATCGTACCATGAAGTGCTGCTCTCCCCTTCCCTACCTGCTCGTGGGCATGATGGTCCTTTCCGCGTGCCGCAAGGATGCCCCGCAGGAGCCGTCGAACACACCGATCACCGTTGGGGAAGGTGGCGTGTACGTGATCAATGAAGGCAACTTCGGCTGGGGGAATGCGGGCGTCAGCTATTTCGATATCGCTTCCGGCAACGTGGTGGAGGACCTGTATGCACCCGCGAACGGGACCAGCCTCGGCGATGTCTGCCAGTCCATGCGGATCTTCAACGGCAAAGGCTACTTGGTGGTGAACAACTCGAACAAGGTGGTGGTGGTGGACCCCGACCTTTTCACCGTGACCGCCACGATCACCGGGTTCGCATCGCCGCGCTACCTGCTTCCGGTGAGCAACGCCAAGGCCTATGTCACCGACCTCGGTGCCGATGCCATCGCCGTGGTGGACCTCAGCAACAACACCATCACCGGCAGCATCGCGTGCCCCGGATCCACCGAGGAATTGGTGCTGGCCTACGGCAGGGCCTTCGTCACCGATCCGGACCGGGCGTACCTCTACGTCATCGCCACGGCCACCGACGAAATGGTGGACAGCATCCCTGTCAGCCGCGGTGGTAACAGCATCCAGGAGGACGCGAACGGAAAATTATGGGTGGCCTGTAGCGGGGGAAGCGGCACACCACCCGCCTTGTACCGCATCGACCCGATCACCTTGGCCGTGGAAACCATGCTCCCTTTCCCCCAAGCGACCGACAGTCCTTGGCGGCTGGCGATGAACGGCACCCGCGACGTGTTGTACTTCCTGAACGATGCGGTGTTCCGGATGGCCATCACCGATGATGCGTTGCCCACCGCACCCTTCATCCCCACCAACGACCGCAACTTCTACGGACTCGGTGTGGAGCCGCGGACAGGGATGGTGCATGTGGCCGACGCGATCGACTATGTACAGCGGGGACGGGTGTTCCGATACGCTCCCGATGGCTCAAGCGTCGGCTCCTATACGGCCGGCATCATCCCGGGGAGCTTCTGTTTCCGTTGAGGCTCCGGCGAGGTCGATCAAACACTTGCCGCAGAGGCAATCCGAATAACACTCGCTCAAGGCCGATCGCCGGGCATCCGAAAGGGATACGCGGCGGCAGTGGCAATGCTCCACATCCGTACTTCCACATGTGAACGGCATTGCACAGCGCGGGCAGGTGATGATACGCGTACCGGGCCGATCCATGCGAAGGCCTCGAAGCTACAAAGGCACTCTCCGGCCGTGGCTTATCCCTTGCTGGGGCAGCGCAGATCCCGCCCCATGAACCCGATCATCGAGCGCCTCTCCGACCTGACCCGACGCCACGCCCACTTCACGTACGATCTGCGTGGGGCCTGCTTGGTCTACCAAGGTGTGGTGGCCGCCTACAAAGGCCCCACGAAGCGGAACCGTTTCACCGACCTGGCCAAGGCCATCGCCCATGCGTTGGCCCACGATGGCATCATCGGCGCATGGAAGGATCCCCGCACGGGCGAGGTGGATTATGACAGCTGCCGGCTGTTCACCGATGTGCCCAACGCGCTGCGCTTCGCCAAGGCCCAAGGACAGGAAGCCATCTTCAACCTCAACCGGGACCAAGAGGTACGCGTGCCTGCGGACGGGTCCTTCCCATGAGCGGACGGAGCTTCATCGGAACGGCAGGATGGCAACTCCCGAAGCCTGTTCGTGCGCGGACCGATCGGAACGGAAGCCAACTGGAACGTTATGCCGATCTGTTCCGGGCGGTGGAGGTGAACAGCACCTTCTATCGGCTACCCCGGGCCACCACCGTTGAACGTTGGGCCGCATCCGTTCCCAAGGACTTCCGCTTCGCGGTGAAGCTGCCCAAGGGTATCTCGCATGCCTCCAGCCAAGCGGCCATCACTCCGCTGTTGCACGAATTCCGCGTCATCCTCGAAGCCTTCGGAAAGAAGCTCGGTCCCATCCTGGTCCAACTTCCGCCGAAACAGGCCTTCGATGAGCGGATGGAGGAACTGTTGCAACTGCTGCACGAGAACGGACTCGGATCCATCGTGGTGGAACCCCGTCATCGCAGTTGGGCCGCACCCGAGGCAGAGGCCTTGTTGAAGCGTCTACGGATGTCCCGGGTAGCTGCGGACCCCGCTCGCTTCGAGCGTGATGCCCTACCCGGTGGCGACCAGCGGCTGGTGTATTTCCGGCTGCATGGGAGCCCGCGGATCTATTGGAGCCCTTACGATGAGGAGCGCCTGGCCCAATGGAGGGATCGGATCCATGCGACCAAGGCGAAGGAGACCTGGGTCGTCTTCGACAACACGGCTACCGGTGCCGCAGCGGAGAACGCACTCCGGATGCAGGAACTCCTTCAGCGTTGATCGCCGGTGGAAGTACCCGTGGTATCGCTGTTGAGGTTCCGGATCGGGTTGGAATGATCCCGCTGGGCGGTGTCGCTGCTTTGATCCCCATCCGTGCGACCCACTGCGGGTTCGGGATCCGACGGGTTCTTGTCCACACCGGTGTAGCACGACATCAGGAATGTGGCGGCGAACAGAAGCAGGAATGCAAGCATCTTCATCTCAGGGTCATTTGCATCCGACCGAGCACATCCCGTGCTGTTCGGTTCCAACCATGACACAGCCGATGTGCTGCGCAACACCTTCCCCCCGATACGGGCAGGTGTCGGTGATCTTCCCCGATCAGCCGACCACTCAACGGGGCACCATGGCCATCTCCACCTTCTCGTACTGGTAGCTGCCCATGCCCGCGATGGCCAATCCGTAGAGCTGGGGCGCCACTTCGGCATGGATCACACCGGGCGCGGAGATGAAGTAGATCTCGCCTTCGAGGATCATGATCACCAGGATCACCTCCTCTTGGGCCGTGAAGGGTTGCTTGGGGCCGAGCAGTTCCAGGAAGATGGACTCGCCCTCGGCCACGGGCCTGTTCACCAAGCGGGCGAAGTCCTTCACCGCTTCATCATTGCGAGCCCCGGTCCTCAGGGCCGTGGTACGGTCGAGGATGTCCAGCAACAACGGCAGCAGGCCGCAGATCAGGCTGTCCAAGCGCGGCGAACGGCTCCACACGCGCATCGGAATGTTGGGAGCGTCGGTACAGGCCATCAGGACCTGTCGCGGCTGATCACCGGGCAGCAGTTCGTCCACGGCCTCGTCGGCCAGGGAGCGGAAATAGCGACTGGCATCCACCGCATGCCGAATACCGGGTTTGAAGTGCAATTGGATGTCCATGTGGTCCGCATCTTCCAGCGGCATGCCGGATCGGACCCCGTCGCTTCGGCGGGAAAGACCTTGGATCGCAAGCCTCTGACCTCCATCAGTGGATGAGGCCCGACCTTGCTCCGTAGCCCTATTTCCCGGATCCGTGGAGAGCTCTCCCCGAGGGAAGCGCTAGGTCTTCCCTAAAGGTTGGCACTTGGGACAGTAATGCGCCATGCGTTTGCGCTTCCCCACCTTTTCGTGCTTGACCGGACCGTCGCAATGCGGGCATCGGCTCTTCCTGTGGATACGCAGGTGCTTCAGCAGCACGAAGGCGCGCCGCCAGCGCAGGAACTGCTGGCTGAAGGTGCGCGCCCTTTTCACCAAGGCCTTGCGTTGTGCCGGGCGCAGGTCCTTGATCGGCGTGGCCGGATGGACGCGTTCCAAGGAAAGCACCTCGTTCTTGATGATGTTGCCCACGCCGGCGAAGACCTCCTGGTCCAGCAGAACGTCCGTGATCCGCTCATCGGGTGTCTTCCCCATCCGCTCCAAGGCCTGTTGCGGGTCCCACTGCCGAGCGAGCACATCCACACTGCGATCGTAGAGCTTGCGGGCATCCTTCGTCTCCAGGTGGACCACCGAACAGGTGTAGGTACGCAACTCACCGTTCGGGAAGGTCAGGGCCAAGCGAGGTTCGCGTGATCGTTTGTAATCGCCCGTTACGGTGATGCCGAGCACATCGGCCTCGAAGGATCCGAAGAGCAGGAAATGCACCCGGAGCGCGGATCCATCGAATTGGATCACCAGGTGTTTGCCCCAAGCGAAGATGCGTTGGACCACCTGCCCCTTCAGCCTTTCCTGGTCGATGGTGGTGTTGCCGAACACGGCCTTCACCCTTTTCCCCACGAAGGGTTGGAGTTGTTCGGCCGCCAGATGCAGGGATGGTCCTTCCATATCATGGACCTTGCACGGGGCATGCCGTAGCCAGGGCGAGCCGGACGTCAGTCGATGCCGGCTGCTTCAACGCCACACGGGCCATCCTTTGCTGCACACCGTACCCACGGCCACGAGGATGATGGCGGCATTGATCACCACGAAAGGATAGGCCCCATTGATCCAAGCGTTGATGCAGAGCAGCACGGCAGCCGACACGCTGAGTAGCAGGTAACGCCCGCTCTCCACGCGCCAGTCCTTGACTACGGTAAGGAAGTACCCGCAAAGCAGCAGCACTGCACCCACCCAACCCGTGATCATGGCCAACTCTTCCATGGGAGCCACCCGGCAAGGATGGTACCGGTACACGGCCCTTCCCTTGCAGGCACAACCGCAAGATCCCCCATCCCATGCTGAGCCGCAACACCCCACAAGCCCTGTCCTCCCAAGCGCCGCCCATCCTGTTCGAACTCCGGAAGGCCTTCGATGAACGATGGACCGACCTGGCCCGCGAGGCCACCGGACGACTGCCGAGCGAACCGCCCGAGGGCCACGACAGCACCACCCACGTCTATTTCGAACATGGCGGCTTGTTGGTCACCGCGGTGTACAACCGCGTTTCGGAGGAATTCACCCAGCTGATCGCGCGCGCCATCGAAGAGGAAGGTGCCGATCGGCCCTCCTTCACCATCAGCCTTTTTCTCTGATCCGCGTAGGGACCCTATTTTGTCGGTGCAACAGGCCGGATCCCGGAACCGTAAACGCCGCCCATGAAGCTGCCTCCCTTGCCCTACCCCGCTTTGGTGATGACCCTCACCCTGCTTCTTTCCTCCTGCGGGAAGAGCGAGCGTATGGCCCGCGTCACCATGAGCTTCGCTTGCGCGAGCTGCACGATCGAGCTGAAGGTGGATGGAGCGGTGAAGGAGGTTCCAGCCTTGCCCACGACCAGCCCGGCCAACGTCACCCGCTACCAATGGTCGGAGATCGTGGATGTGGGCACCTCCGTATCCGCTACCGCCCGGGCCACCGGCATCAGCAACCGCGCGGTAACGATCCAATCCACCGTGGACAAGTGGAACCTGGACACCGAGTATTTCGTGCCCACGGACAGCGCTGCGCTGGGGCGCACGGTCCGGATGGACTTCGAGGTACCGGACCTGGACCGGTTCGGACAGGTGCGCTAGCACTCGGGCATTTCCCGGAGCACCGCCGCGCGATGAAGCGATCACAGATCATTGTGATCCGTACCATACCCAAGGCCGATCATTCTCCACCGAGAGGGACGGATCTTCAAGCCCCCGAGTACACCCGTGGTGGATGCTGCGTTGGAGGGAAGGATGGAACCGGGCTCCCATCCTGATCCACCGTTAGTGCGGAAACGGAACAAGTGGAAAAAAGAATGGCGGCCCGAGGCCGCCATTGCTTCATATTGAAGTGGATCAACGATTCCCGCTCCGGTCCTTGTCGCTGGTGTCCTGGCCCATCGAGCCACCCTCCTGCGATCCACCGCGCGATCCCCCTTGGTTGGAGGTGCCGGAACCTTCGTTGCGCATATCGGTATCGCCCTCGCTGCTCATGCGACCACCACCGGTGGCCTCACCGCCTTTGCGACCAGCCTCAACGGCACGGTCCGGATCATTGGCGAAGTTGCCGGGGTTGTTGCTGCCCTTGGAGCCACCTTGGTTACCCCCTTGGGTGTTGCCTTGGGTGCCTTGGCCCCCTTGGGTATTACCCTGGGTACCTGCCGTTCCACCTTGGCGACCCGCCTGGTCACGTTGATCGCTGTTCTGTTCGCGACCTTGTCCTTGGCTTCCGCTATTGTTCTTGTTCTCAGTCATGATCGTTCTTCGCTCTTCATCCGACCACTTCCGACCATCGGACGTGCAATCGTTTTGGAACATCCCGACCATGGCAGATCGCGCTCCGTCGGCGTTTCGTGCTCAGGGCCAACACGACAACGAGGTAGCGATACCTCGTCTCCGCGACCATTTCCCCGATCCTGGGGCCGACCGCGATCACTCTTCCCTTGCACGGACCGCGGCACGGGCATGGCCTTGCAGGCACCATGCGCGCCCATCACCGGTCCCTGCAATGGGCCTTCCTGCAAGGCCTCTATGATCTGTTCGGTGGTCTGTGGCCCTTGCTGCATATGCGGAGTTTCGCGGCGGTCACCGGACCGAAGTCCGACGAATGGCTGGTGCGTGCGGTGGCGGGCATCCTGGTGGTGGTAGGCGCGGGATTGCTGCACGATGTGCGGCGAGGGTATGTTACCATCACCATGGCCCGCACGGCCATGGGCGTCAGCTTGGTGCTCGCGCTGGTGGCCTTGATCAGTTCGCTCGCCGGCTGGATCTCTTGGGTGTACTTCCTGGATGGCATCGCGCACGCGACCCTCTTCCTCGGTTGGTGCTACCTGTTGTGGCACCGCTGGCGGCAACGGGATCGGAAGAGCCCGGCGGCCATGTAGACCATAGGGGCGTCCATGCTGCGTCAGATGCGGGAGAACGTATGGGCGCGTGTTGTTTGCGCGAGGATCTGCAGTTCCTCGATCCTGCGGAAATGATCATGAGCATAGGCGGCTTGGGCACTTATTCGCGGCCCTACGATGTCGAAGCGTATCGCGCACCGTACCTTGTACCCATGCCCGATCTCACTATTCAGGCATTTCGAAAGACCCCTAGGGCCGTTGTGGGCCCGGCCGAAGCTCGGCATGTATCGGTCCTCCGATCCGTTTTCCCGAAGTGACCCCGATCCGTTCGGCAAGGGGTAACCTGTTCTACGGGAGGAACATTTTCGACCTCTGTCGGTAGAACCCATGGACCATATACGCCCCTCCGCCATCGCCATCCCTTTGGAAACATGGCTCGCCGATCGCGGCGCCTTGATGGAAAGCTTCGGTCATCGGCAACATCCCGTTCCGATGGACCCCGTTGAACGTTTCCTGACCTTGCTGACCCGAGCAAAACGCGCCATCATCGACATCCTCCGAGGTAAATGAGCGTTCCCCGAAAGGAACGCATCGTGCATGCTCCGGCCCATGCGGATGAGGATTGCATCCGCGTGCGACTGGACCACCGCACCATCGTACTGATCAAAAGCATGGAGAAGTTCGCCTACTGGAAGGCGCGCTATCCGAACGCGTGCGTGATCGACCCCGAGGCACCTAAGGCTACCGGTGAAGGTCCTTCACGTCCGCGGAAATTCCCTTGACCAAGGAAACGCAACCAGTGCTCCCGTGGAATCGCCATGTGATCCAATGGGACCAGGAAGAGGCAACAAGCAAGAAGCCCCGGCTTTCGCCGGGGCTTCGATCGTTGCGTTGAGCAGGATCAGTCGCGCGTCACCTTGACGGCGCTGGGGCCTTTGGGGCCATCCTCCAGTTCAAAGGTCACTTTATCACCTTCGAAAAGGGTATCACGGGTGCCGGTCTTGTGGACGAACACATCCTTTCCACCCGCTTCAGGGGTGATGAAACCAAAACCTTTCTCCGTATTGAAGAACTTCACTGTACCACTAGCCATTGTACTAACTGAAAATGCGCCCCGATCAAAAGCGGGGCTTGTGTATCCCCGGCAAGACCGCCGGGGCATTGATGGGGTCAAGGTAGGTGCTTGTGCCCGGCGCTCGACGATCATGGTCATTCAGGCCGAACATTACCGGGTGCTACCGATCGGTTGTACCGTATCCGGCCATAATGGCCGTTATTCATCCACTCGGCGGATCCGGGCTTCTGAGGCTCCATTCCTTGGAAAGAGAAAGCCCCGCGATCGCGGGGCTCTTTCCGAATGAACATCGGGCTAGTTCCGCTGAGCGGTCCGCTTGGCCATCTTCTTCGGACCGGCGGTTTTCTTGGAGGAAGCGGAACTCCTTGGTGCTGGACCATTTTCGGTATCGGCCTCGATGTTCACCACCGACTCCGCGATATGGGAGAGCTTCTCATCCGCGCCCTTTTCCTCTTCCATGGTCTCCTCGATCAGGCTCATCGCTTCGTCGAGGCCAAGTTGCTCCGCCCAAGCCTTGAGGCTGCCGTAGGAAGTGATCTCGTAATGTTCCACCTTCTGTGCGGCGCTCACCATCCCGGCATCGAGCGCAGGATCGTCCGAGAACTCCTCCATGATCTCCTTTGCCTCCTCCAGGATGCCATCGATCGCCGGGCATTTCTTGGCCTTCGCTTTCTTACCGATCGACCCGAAGATCGTTTCCAGGCGTTGCACCTGTCCTTGGGTCTCCTTCATGTGGTCCGTGAAGGCGGCGGCGAGTTCCTCGTTCCCTGCCTTGCGGGCCATCTTCGGTAGGGCCTTGACCAATTGCTTCTCCACATAGTAGAGATCCGCAAGTTGGTCCTCGAACAACTTCTGGAGGCCTGTGGTCCTTGTCTGTGTCTGTCTGGTCGTCATGATCGTGGGAATATCATCGAAGGCCGGGGATCGAGAGGATCCCCGGCCGATGACGTATGGATCTTAGTGCTTGGTACCGAGGTTCTTTTCCTGGCCCGCTTCATTGCGCTCATTGGCGGTACGGTCGGTATTTCCGTTGGCCGTGGTGCGCTGTGCGTCGTTGCCTTCTTCACGCTCGGTGGAATGGTCGGGAGCGGCCTTTCCGGTCGTGTTCCGATCGGTTTCGGACGTTCCACCCTTCCCGGTGGAATTATCCGTACCGGTCTTGTTGCCCGAATGCTGCGCGCGTTCGGTATTGGTCGTCTGACCCGTGTTGGCGGTGTTGCCTTTCTCCATTCCACCCTTGTTGTCGTTCTGCTGTCCCATGTGTAGGAAGTGTTGATCATATCCGTCGCACAGGTCCGCTCTCGGAACTTCCATACGCCGTTGCGGAGCAAGGAGCAAAAGCACGGCCGCGCTGTTCTGAGCACGCCATCGACCCACGATCGGGGATGATCCGGGCAGGTGCATCCCCAAATGCGGGATGTTGCGAACGATCAACGTGGAAGTGGTCCATATCTCGGACCGTAGCAACTAAAGCGTGCCGCCAACGGATCGGTCCGAAACCCTTTTCGCCGCATCGGACATGGCCCTTTGCCAACCGAAGGGATCGTCCGCGATGAGCGGGTTCCCGTACCCTTTGCGCGCCCAAGGATGCCCCATCCATTGCCATAATGCATGGGGCCAGCGACCCGGACCATCGGCACCATGGAGGTTGCCATCGGTGGCTTTCGTCCGGACCGTGATCAAGGGGATCATGCCCAATGCACTCAGCGGGGCGAGGGCCTGCTCCGCACTCCACACCAGTTCATGGAAGGGCCGCTCCCGGCGGAACACACCGGAAAGGCATTGTTCCACGCTGCAGAGGGCCACACGCCGATCGTCGCTGATGGAGTCCACCCGAACGATGATGTTCGCACGTACGCAGTCATCCTCGTTCTGGCAGAGGTGGATCCGAAGGGTGCGCGCCGCTTCGGCATTTCCAGGTAGGTCCATCTGCAAGGTTGGCTATCGAACCGACGATCCGTACAAGGCACACGCTGCTCCCCGGCATCCGGCGAAGTCGCGGAACAAGCTCTCTCTTTCCGAGGTCCACCCGATCATTGGAGCCTCGCACGGCCCCTGTGATCGTGAAAAATCCGCTTCTACGGAGGTCATTGGCGGATGGAGAGCTTCACCTGTGCGGTAGCGGCCAAGTAGGACGCGGGGGCCATCAGGAATGCGGAGCGCGAAACCGCGTCCGTGCTGTGTATCTCCCGGGCCCAGCAGATCCTGGTCCGAAGGATATCGGAGTGTCTGTAGGTGACGCGGTAGGCATCACTGTTCGGACGAGGCCACCATTCGAGGGTTTCGATCACGTGGTCATCGCCGTTCGTAGTAGGGGAAGTTCCGGGCATGTGGGTTGCTTTTCGTGCTATTGTGCCGCCAGCAGACGCGTTTCGAGAATGCCCGCAACCGTTCCCGCACCGCGCTCGGCGCTCCGCTCCAGATCATAGACGATTCCCCTGTTCAACAAGGTGTACACGCGCCGCACCACCCATACGAATGCGGAAGGTTGGCGGCCGATACAGGAAATGACCACGCGATCACCGATATGGAACATGGAGAATTTGAGCATGTCTTCATTCGTCATGCCATCAAGGTAGGCCCCTCCGCACCAACGGGCACCATGCCCGGCCGGATATCTTTTCAGCAACATGCGCAGACGCGTCCGTGCGTGGCGTGAGGGGCCGTATCGGGACTTGTGCGTTCCCATCGGGGATATAACACCTCACGCCGGCGCATCGGAAATACAAACCCATCCCATCGTATCCAGGAATGCGTCGCAGGCCTCGCTCGGGTCCTCCACCCCCATGCAGGTTCGCCCGAAGCCGCCCAGAGCACCCGGCCGTGCTCGGATCCGTCGCCTCGGCCGGACCAGCCGATCTCCTCGATCGCTGGTGAGCACGATACGGGGTGCGCTGAGGAACCACGTACCGGCGCTCCCACCCTGTTGCGCGGCATTGTGTTCGCCGTGGACCGATCAAATCCGACGCCCATGCCCCAACGACCTACCCCATCCCCTATCGACCCGAAGCAAGCCGATCTGCTCCGCAGCACCACCAACGACATGGGTGAAGCGCTCACGACCAACCAAGGTCTCCCGATCAACGACAACCAGAACAGCCTCAAGTCCGGGGTGCGCGGCCCCAGCTTGTTGGAGGACCATATCCTCCGGGAAAAGATCACGCACTTCGACCATGAGCGGATACCGGAAAGGGTGGTGCATGCGCGCGGTGCCGGCGCCCATGGCCACTTCCAGGTGTACAAGCCCTTGGCCAAGTGGACCAAGGCCGGCTTCCTCAACGACCCTGCGCGCAGCACCCCGGTCTTCGTGCGCTTCAGCACCGTGGCCGGCAGCAAGGGCAGCACCGACCTGGCCCGCGACGTCCGCGGCTTCGCCGTGAAATTCTACACCGAAGAAGGCATCTACGACCTCGTGGGCAACAACATCCCGGTGTTCTTCATCCAGGATGCCATGAAGTTCCCCGACCTCGTCCATAGCGTGAAGCCCGAAGCGGACCATGAGATGCCACAGGCCGCCAGCGCCCACGACACCTTTTGGGACTTCATCTCCCTGATGCCCGAGAGCATGCACATGATCATGTGGACCATGAGCGACCGCGCCATCCCTCGCAGCTACCGCATGATGGAAGGCTTCGGTGTGCACACCTTCCGTTTCGTGAACACGAAGGGCGAGAGCCGTTTCGTGAAGTTCCACTGGAAGCCCTTGCTGGGTGTCCACAGCGTGGCATGGGACGAGGCCACCAAGATCAGCGGCAAGGACCCGGACTTCCGTCGGCGCGATCTCTGGGAGGCCATCGAGGCCGGCGACTTTCCCGAGTGGGAGCTCGGTGTGCAGATCGTGGAGGCCGAACAGGAGCATGACTTCCCCTTCGACCTGCTGGACCCGACGAAATTGATCCCCGAGGAACTCGTGCCCGTGCAACGCATCGGCAAGCTGACCTTGGACCGCAACCCGACCAACTTCTTCGCCGAAACGGAGCAGGTGGCCTTCCACCCCGCGCATCTTGTACCCGGCATCGACTTCAGCAACGATCCGCTGCTGCAAGGCCGACTCTTCTCCTACACCGACACCCAACTCTCCCGGTTGGGCAGCGCCAACTTCAACGAGCTGCCGATCAACCGGCCCGTGGCCCCCGTGCACAACAACCAGCGCGATGGACATATGCGCCACACCATCAACGCGCACAAGGTGAACTACGAGCCGAACACCCTCGGCCAGGGCTGTCCCTACCAGGCCATGCTGAAGGACGGTGGCTTCAACAGCTTGCCTGAACCGATGGTGGACGTGAAGGTGCGCGCCAAGAGCGAGAAGTTCATGGACCACTACAGCCAAGCGCGGATGTTCTTCGAAAGCCAGAGCAAGCCCGAGCAGGCGCACCTCATCAACGCGTTGCGGTTCGAACTGGGCAAGTTGGAGACCCCGGCCATCCGCGAACGCATGATCGGCCAACTGGCCTACGTGGACCTGCAATTGGCCACCGAT
>DASWWQ010000022.1:0-10175 GCA_036405935.1 Flavobacteriales bacterium | reverse complement strand
TTGATGAACGACTCCTTGCGCCAACAAGGACTGGTTCCGCATTTCGAGCCCTACACCGAGCTGGGTTGCACGATGCTCGGCGGTGGATATGAGAAGGTGCCCCCGGCGGTGCTTGCTGTCACCGGACCGGATGCCATCGTGGATTGGGTGCTGGTGGAGTTGCGCAGCGTGCAGGATCCTACGTTGGTGCGCTCCAGCAGGGCGGCATTGGTGCAACGTGACGGCGATGTGGTGGAGGTGGATGGTACCAACCTGGTCCGGTTCCCGCTTCCTCCGGGCAATTACCACCTCTGTGTTCGGCATCGCAACCATTTGGGCGTGATGACCGCCGCTCCTGTGGGGATCGGTCCGGCACCTGGGCTGTTGGACCTCGGGTCGCCCGCAACATCCACGTGGGGTATCGATGCGCGGAAGGTGATGGCGGGGAAGGCCCTCCTGTGGTGCGGGGAGGTGAGCGGTGATCGAACGCTGCGGTACACCGGCCCCGACAACGATCGTGACCGGATCCTGCTGCGTGTGGGCGGCATCGTGCCCACCGCCACCGTCACCGGCTACCTGACCGAGGACCTGAACATGGATGGACGGGTGAAGTACACCGGCACCCGGAACGACCGCGACCGGATCCTGCAGAACGTCGGCATCGTGCCCACGGAAGAGCGTTACGAACAGGTGCCGTGAGGGGAAAGGAGGGGGGAGATGGGGCCGAGGTGCCTTGGACGAAGGCGCTGAGCTCCCGGCGCTACGCCATGGCCTTGGCGATCACCTTGGGATTGGGTGCCGTCATCGCCCTGCTGCTGCCGCAATTCTTCACGCACTTGGCCCTTCGGCCCGGGACTATCCCCTTCGAGCCCCTGTTGCCGCTGTTGGGTCCTGCGCAATTGTCCGTGCCCATCTTCACGGTACTGTATGGGATGCTGGCCGGGGCCTTGGTGGTGGTACTTCCCCGCCCGTACCTGCTGCTTCGGGCATTGCAGGCGTACGTGCTCATCCTGTTGCTGCGTATGATCAGCATGTGGATGTTCACGCTGCAACCGCCGGCCGACCTTGTTCCCTTGCACGACCCCCTCACGGCGATCTTCTATCCGGATGGAGAGGCCTTCACGAAGGATCTCTTCTTCTCCGGTCATACGGCCACCATGGCCCTCTTGGTGGCCCTGGCCCACGGCAAGTGGCAACAGGCCGTGGCACTTGCGGCCACGGGCGCCGTGGGCGTGATGGTACTGGCGCAGCATGCGCATTGGACCATCGATGTGGTGGCCGCACCGGTGTTCGTCGGTCTGGCCTGGTGGATCAGCCGGGCCACCTGGACGGCGTCCGTCAGCGACGTGCGTTAGGCAGCCGTTTCAGGTAGATGCCGCTGGCGATGCGCTCCACCGGCCCGGCCGGAAGCAGTTGCTGCAGCTTCGCCGTGATCCAGTTGGCCGCTCCGGGGATGCTCTCGGCCTTGCCCTTCAGCATGGCCCGAACGGCCGTACGTGCCACCGGCTCCGGGCCGGTCCCGAACTTGCGCGCCAAGTCGTCCATCACCTGCATGCCTGCGCGCTCGGTGAAGCCTGTAAGGATGCTGCCCGGACAAACGCAGGTGACACCGACCGAGGTTCCCGAGAGCTCGATGCGCAACGAACGCGACCAGCGCCAGATGAAGGCTTTGCTGCCGCTGTATCCGGCCAAGGTGGCGATGGCGCCGTAGGCGGTCATGCTGGAGATGTTGAGCACATGGGCCTTGGGCGCTTGGCGCAGCAACGGAAGCAGGGCGTGGGTGATGCGAACGGGGACTTCCATGTTCAAACGCATCATGCGCAGCTGCTCCTCCACACCGAGTTCACCGAAAAGGCCATAGAGCCCCTGCCCGGCGTTGTTCACCAAACAGGTCAGCGGAACGCCGATCTCCCGGACGGACCGTTCGATGCGCTGTGCGGCATCGGGGGCCAGCACATCCAACACCAAGGCGTGGGCCCTGTCGTTGTTCAAGGCCGCCGCGCGGTCGCGTACCCGGTTCAAGGCTTCCGTTGAACGCGCCACCACCAGCACCGCATAGCCCTCCTTGGCCAGTTCCAGGGCGATGGCCTCGCCCAACCCTTGACTGGCTCCGGTCACCACCGCCAAGCCTTTGTCCTTGTTGTTGCTCATGGTATGTATCGTTCCGTGACGGGAGCCCCCGTGGTCACATCACTTCCGATGATATCCACGTAGCGGATCTTCGGCCACCAACTGTGATCGTTGGCCTGGACCCGGATGGTGCGTAAGCGAGCCACTTTCCCGTCGATCCGCATCAGCGCTATGGCTTGTCCGTTGGGCAGCACCGTAACGGTGAACCCGTATTTGTTCGTGGCCACGAAACCCATGCTCGCCCTACCCTCCGTTGTTCCCCGATGTTTCACACCGTACGCGAAGCGGGATTCGATGGAACTCAATTCCTCGCTCTGTCCATCCTCGGCGAAACGCCACCAATGCACGTGCACGGGGTCGCTGGCGGCCAGCTTGCCGTGCGCGTCCAGCACCGCCTCGTAAGCGATGGTGTTGGTGTTCTTATCGCGCTGGATGTAGAAAAGCAGCCGGGAGGTCTCCGGGGGTACCGGATAGCTGTCGTAGAGCGATCCTCCTACTTCCGGCGAAGGTTGGGCCGGAAGCAGGACATCATCGATCAGCAGGAGGAGGAACAGGGCGTAGCGCAGGCCCCGGTGCATCATTTCACCAGATGCTGGAAGCGGTGGTAGAAAGGGGTGGCGCTGTCGGGTGATTTGGGCGAATACTTCCCCGAGATGATGGGGATGTACATCACACGGCGCCGGCTGGCTTCACCCACCAGGCTGCTGCGCTCCACACGGTGCCACAGGCGTCCATCATGCACGGTGAGGTCACCGGCCTTGATCTCGAAGGCCACCTCGTTGCGGTCCGGATCGTTGTTCAGGAAGTAGCGCTTGCGGAAGAGCAGGTTGAAGAGGTTCTGCTCATGCGTTCCGGGCAGAAGGCGAAGGCCCCCGTTGCGCGGGTCCTGATCGTCGAGGTGGATGCCCACGTTGAGCATGGGCAGGATACGCTTGCCCAGGAAGACATCGCGCAGCGAATCCGTGTGCCAGCCCATCTGGGTGAACTTGCTGGCGTCGGTGTTCACATAGTGGTTCACCACCAGTCCATCCTTCTCGTCGATGCCCAAGCGGGCATTTCCGGGGATGAGGTCCAGCAGCACCTTGAAGCGGGGATCGCGCAGGAACTCGGCCAGCACCGGATGCTGCTGATTCGCGAAGGCCATGCGCTGGATGATGCGCCGGCCATCGGTGTCGGTGCCGTATTTGAGCGGTGTGCCGTTCACTTTCTCCACGTTCTCGGCCACCAGACGGGCCTGTGCTTCCTCCACCGCCTTCCACAACTGGGCTACGGCATCCTTGGAAATGAAACCGGGAAAGTGGATGGCTCCGAATTGCGCGAAGGAGGCGCGTTGTTCAGGGGTGAGCTGCTCGCCCAAGGCGGAACTCGACGGAAGGGTTCGGGCCACGTGGTGTGGTTTAGGTCGGGCGAAAATAGTTCACGTTCCCCTCACCGGGAATTAAAGCCTGGGTACCGGGGATGGAAGGCCCTGTGCGATGGGCAACGGCTACTTTTGCAACCGCATCCCCATGAACATCCTGGTCCTTTCGCGCAACGCGAAGCTCTATTCCACGAAGCGCCTCGTGGAGGCCGCCTTGGCACATGGCCACGAAGTGCGTGTGGTGGACCATGCGAAGTGCGACATCCTCATCGAACAGAAACGGCCGCATGTGGTGTACAACGGTCAGCCGCTGGAAGGGGTGGATGCCATCATTCCCCGGATCGGTGCCAGCGTCACCTTCTTCGGAACCGCCGTGGTCCGCCAGTTCGAGATGATGAAGGTGTTCACCACCGCGGAAAGCCAGGCGTTGGTGCGCAGCCGGGACAAGTTGCGTAGCCTGCAGATCCTCAGCCGCGCCGGTGTGGGCATGCCCAAGACGGTCTTCACCAACTACAGCAAGGACGTGGCCGGTGTGGTGGACAGTGTGGGCGGTGGCGCCTGTGTCATCAAGCTGCTGGAAGGCACGCAAGGTCTCGGGGTGGTGCTGGCCGAATCCAAGAAGGCCGCCATCACCGTGATCGAGGCCTTCAACAGCCTCAAGGCCCGCGTGATCGTGCAGGAGTTCATCAAGGAATCGAAGGGCATGGACATCCGGGCCTTCGTGGTGGATGGCCGTATAGTGGGGGCCATGAAGCGGACGGCCAAGGAAGGGGAGTTCCGCAGCAACCTGCACCGGGGGGGCAAGGCGGAGCTGATCCAACTGACACGGGAGGAGGAAGTGGTGGCGATCAAGGCCGCCAAGGCCTTGGGCCTTCACGTGGCCGGCGTGGACATGCTCCAGAGCGACCGCGGTCCGCTGATCCTGGAGGTGAACTCCTCGCCCGGACTGGAGGGCATCGAACGGGCCACCAAGGAGGATATCGCCGGGGAGATCGTGAAGTTCATCGAACGCCACGTCTGAGCATACGCGCTCCAGACCGATCCCATGATGCAACCGAGGATCCGGTCGTATTCCACCGTGCTTTCCGGGCCGGAGCCCGCCTCGACGAAGGCCGGGGTGGTGAAGGAACAAATGGTCCTGGTCAAGCCACTTCCTGCATCCGGTAGGCCTGTCCGTTGAAGAAGGCGATCTCGCCCACGGGCGTATCCTTCAACACTTGGAACAACGGTGCTTGCGGGGAGATCACCCAGATGGGTACGCCTTCCACCACCACCTTGCCGAGGCTGGTGGCGATGTAGAACGCACCGAGGTCGGTGGAGATCAGTGCACCCGGCTCCACGGCTTCGTGGTGCTCATCGGGGTCCATGCCGTCCAGCGTGGCCTTCATCAGGGACAGATGCCGCAGCACGAGCTGTTGTTTCTCCAGTTCGATCTGCGCCATCGCCCGCGCCGTCTCATGTTTGTCTCCCGCACTGCTCTTCGTATCCGAACGTGCGGAGTCCTGGATGGAGGCCGCCGCCTCCTGGGCCGCTTGGATCCGCTCTTGGAGAACGGCCACACAATGCCCGTGTATCAGGCGTTTGAGGTGGGAGGGGGGATGCATACCTGCGCGAATACGAGGATCACCCCGGAAAGGTTCCGCCCAGCACGTTCGTTCGCGATACGTCCACCAGGAAACGGCCGCGCAGGAATTTCCGGCCCAACAGTACCTGGAACTTCATGTCGCTCCGGTCGAAAAGGGTGAACTCCGTCCGCACCGCCTGTCCGTTCAGCCGAACCCGGGTGCTCACCAACCAGCGGCGGGTCACCTGCCCGGTGCTGCTCTTCACCTGCGCGCGTTGGAACTTCCGGAACACCATCACCACGCGTTTGCGGCCCATGGCGAAGGTGACCACCAGTTCCTTGCGTCCATCCACCGTACGCAGGCGCACCTTCTGGTAGTGCAGTGCGCTGCGGTAGGCTCCGGTGTCGATCTTGGCCTGCACCCGCGCAATGCCCAAGCGGGGCAGGGCGATGTACTCCGAACGTCCGATGACCACCATGGCCTTGCCCATGCCGCAAGATCGCGCGTCCGACCTGCGCGGATCGATGATCCGCGGCGCAAGTATCCAGTGAAGGGTGTTGATGGTGGCCGGGAGTGTCCGCCTCAGAGGTGCATGAACTCCTTCTTGGCCATGAGCACCTCCTTGCTTTCCCGGTGATCGGGGTCGTCCACGCAGCAATCCACCGGACAAACGGCGGCGCACTGGGGCTCATCATGGAAGCCGGTGCATTCCGTGCATTTGTCGGGTACGATGTAGTACACGTCCATGGCGCGGGGAGCCTGGGCGGCATCGGCATCCAGGGCGTTGCCCATGGGGGTGGTCATTTCACCGTGCAAGCTGGTGCCGTCGCTCAGTTTCCACTCGCCGCCGCCCTCATAGATGGCATTGTTGGGGCATTCGGGCTCGCATGCACCGCAGTTGATGCACTCCTCGGTGATCATGATGGCCATGGCAGGGCGGTAGATTCGCGCCTCGAACGATCCGTTCCGTTGCAAGGCGGGCGCGAAAGTACAACGACCCCAGCAGCATGACCAGTTCCGTCCCCACCGACCGTTCCGTTGAGCGCCGGCTCGCTTCCTTCGCCAAGCTCGGGGAGGTGTTCGGCGCCATCGCTGCCGGCACTCCTTGGCCGGGACATGCCAGCGGCACCACGCGCCAGGAGTATGACGCGTTCGTTTCCGCCACCCAAACGGCTTTCCACCGCAACGGCTGGTTCACCGCGGAGAACGTGCTACATGCCCTGCGCGCTTGGTCCATCGCCTTGGAAAGAACGAGCTTGGAGCAATGGCTTTCCGCCTATCCGGATCTGGAGAAGGAGCGTTCCGAGCGCACCATCGGCTTGATCATGGCCGGCAACATTCCGTTCGTCGGGTTGCACGACCTGGTCACCGTGCTCCTGGCCGGGCATCGCCTCCGGGTGAAGTATGCTTCGGAAGATGCCGGACTCACACCCGCCTTGGTAGCGTTGTGGAGTGCCTTGGCACCGGACCTCGCGGAGCGGATCACGTTGGTTACCGGCAAGTTGGGGGAGGTGGATGCCGTGATCGCCACGGGCAGCGACAACACAGCGCGTTACTTCAAGCATTATTTCGGGCATCTGCCCCATATCGTTCGACGCAACCGCACCAGCGTGGCCGTGCTCGATGGCAGCGAAACGGAGGGGGAGTTGGGCGCCTTGGGCGAGGATCTCTTCCGCTACTTCGGGCTCGGTTGTCGTAACGTGGGCAAGGTGTTCCTGCCGCAGGACTTCGAACTGGACCGCCTGTTCAAGGCCATCTTCCCGTGGAAGGCGGTGGTGGAGCATGGCAAGTATGCCAACAACTACGACTACCACAAGGCCCTATGGCTGCTGGATGGTGTACCCTTGATCGAGAACGGTTTCCTGCTGGTGAAGGAGGACACCGCCTTGCACAGTCCCGTCGGTTCGCTCTTCATCGAGCGCTACCACGACCGGGCCGCCGTGGAGCAGCGCTTGGAGACCGAGCAGGAGCGTATCCAATGCGTGGTCGGGCATGGCCATGTGCCCTTCGGCGAAGCGCAGTCACCGGCCCTCAGCGACTACGCCGATCGTGTGGATACGATGGCCTTCCTATTGGCCTTGTGACCCGTTATTGCGGATACCACTCGTAGCAGCCCAGGTCCGGTTGACCATCGCTGCGGAGGATGCCGTCCAGGTCGAAGATGTCGTCGGAGAAGGCCCCCTTGTTGCGCGCGAAGGCGTTCTCCAGGAGGTGGTAGTTGCCCGAGCCGGGATCCACGAAGCCGGGGTTCTGGTTGCGCCAGATACTGCCTTGGTCGGGGAAGTGGACCGGATCATTGGTCGCTTGGTCCGTTCGGAAAAGATGGTTCGTGAAGATGAAGTCCGTGGTGGCCGAGCCATCCAGTTCCATCCTGAACTCGTTGCCGTTGTTGCCGTAGATGATCCCGTTTCGGAACTCGCTGTTCGCGATCTCCCGGATCTGCGTGCCGGCGATGGTACCCACCAGGTTGGACAAGTAGAACGCCGGTTCCTGCCGGATGTCATAGCTCCAGTAGTTGGCCACCGTGGTGTGGTTGAAGTGGTACTCCCCGCCTCCGGTGAGGGCTACGCAATACTGCCCCGCATTGGTGACCAACAGGTTGGAACTGGTCACCCGGTAGTTCCGGGTCAACAGCCCGGCGGCCGAGGAGTTGTGGATGGACACATTGCTCAGCAGCACACGGTTCTCACTGGTGGGTTGCTGAGGAAGCCAGGGAGCGGTCTCGCATTGCAGACCCACCAAGGCATTCTTGATCGTGCAATTCTCGAAGCGGTTCTCCTGATCGCCCTCCATCACCCAGATCCGGTCCCATTGACCGGGTAGATCGGCATAGTAGGGCTCCAGCCGGTCGCTTTGGAAGGTGATGGGTTCCTCCACGGTGCCCTGGGCCAGGATACGGCCGTAGCGGTACACCCAAAGGCCTGAGCCGCCATGCAGGTAGACCCGCACACCGGGCTGTATGATCAGGGTGCTGCAGGAATCCACCACGCCGTAACCATAGAGCACGTAGGGTTTGTCGTTCACCCATTCCACCGTCTCGCAGATGGAGTTGCCAGTTTCATCCAGCCCGGCGATGATGCTGTACGCGATGTTGCTGAAGGTGCGGTCCGGCCGGAAGAAGTGGGCATCCTGCCCCCAGGCCACGAGCAGCACTTTCTGTTCGTTGCCGTTGGTGTTGAAGACGATGTGGTCCTCGATCACCAAGGGGTTGCTGGCGTTGTTCTGGTCGAGGGTGGCTTCCACGAAGACATACATGCTGTCCCCGCCCAGGATCTCCACGTCGGAGAACGAAAGACCCGAAGCGCCGTCGACATTGATCCGGAAAGGAGAAGGGGAGCCGCCCTGCAAGGTCACATCCACCCGCACCGCGTTGCTGTTCCGGTTGTGTACCGTGAAGCGCTTGGTCACCGACGGTACCGGAAAGGTGGGAGGGGAAGTGAAAATGGTATCGAACATCACCGTATCCACCGACAGGGTCAGGCGTGCACCGGGGTCGTCCGTGAAGAGTTCATCCTTCCGGCAGCCGAGCATCAGCAGGGCGGAAAGGGCGATCAGGGGCAGGAGGCGTGGGATCCGCAAAGCGCGCAAAGATGGACAGGCTGTGGGAATACGCGGGTCCATGGCGATCATTGCCTTGGAAGAGGCTTGGGTACAGCACCTTGTGGATCCCGGAAACTTGCATACATTTGCGGCCCTCAACGAGTAAAGGCAATGAAAAAGGGTATCCATCCGGAGAACTACCGCATCGTGGTGTTCAAGGACATGAGCAACGAGACGATGTTCCTCGGTCGCAGCTGTGCGAACACCAAGGACACCATCACCTACGAGGATGGCAAGGAGTACCCCTTGGTGAAGCTCGATATCACCAATACCTCGCACCCCTTCTACACCGGCAAGATGATGCTGGTGGACACTGCGGGTCGTGTGGACAAGTTCAAGAAGCGCTACGCTCGTCACAACGACAAGTAAGCGTCCGTTCGGATCCGAAGGCCCTTTCCATTCCGATGGAAAGGGCCTTTTCACGTTCCCAAGGATGACCGACCCGGGATCCCGACGTCTATATTGGCGACATGCCCATGGAAAGCGCAGCGGCCGAGAAGGTCTGTCTGGAATGCGGTGAACCGATCCGAGGCCGGACCGACAAGAAGTTCTGCTCGGACGCGTGCCGGAACCTTTACCATTACCGCAGCAACAATGCGCCCATCAACTATGTGCGCAATGTGGTGAACAGCTTGAAGCGCAACCGACGGATCCTGAGCGAGCTCAATCCGGAGGGAAAGGTGAAGGTGCACCGGGAGAAACTGCTGGAGCGGGGATACAACTTCCTGTACCACACCAACACCCATCGCACCAAGGCCGGCAACACCTACGTGTTCTGCTTCGAACACGGGTATCTGGAGATCGCGGAGAACTGGTTCATGCTCGTCCGCCGCGACGAGTATCTGGAGCGCTGAACCTTCTCAGCAGGCGGCCCAGATCAGCATCACCACCAGCGCGAGGACACCGAGAGCCACCACAACCGGTCCGGCGATCTCGTTCTGTTCGGCCTCCTCCGGGAAATGCCCTTCGTTCTCGTGATGATGATGCGCCATGGCAGGAATACTTGTGGCCGCGAATATAGGAACGCGCCCCACAAGCAGGAGGTCTCCGGTCCGGTTCAGTTCAGGCTGAACGTGGGCTGACGAAGCACCATGCGCGCTATCACATGGCTCTCGTTCGTCCGCATGCGGCGCAGCATGGCCCGCACTTGTTCATCCAGTTCCAGATCGGACAGCCGACTGAGGTCGGAATAGACCGGAAGGCTGTTCCTGCTCTTGAGTATCAAGGCTATTTTGACCGCTCGTGACATGGTGTTCGATGGGTAGACGCAGCACCCTTCAAAAGGGATGCCTGCATACCATCGGGATCGAAGGAGCGGTCGATGCGGATACGTTTCCGGTTCCATGACGTTCTTACCTGGGATAAGAACAAGGATCCTACATTTGCGCGCGCCAACGCCCTCGGGGTGTAGCTCAGCCCGGTTAGAGTGCTACGTTCGGGACGTAGAGGCCGGTGGTTCGAATCCACTCACCCCGACCGAAAAGGGCCACCTCACGAGGTGGCCCTTTTTCCATGGCACCAGCGCGTTCGCCCTCAAGCCC
>DASWWQ010000021.1:0-11535 GCA_036405935.1 Flavobacteriales bacterium | reverse complement strand
GTCACCATGAACCATTCTGAAGGAAAGACTGGACCATCAGCCACATTAAGAGGCGCAGAGCCAAGCGTGAGACCGCCGGGGGCGATCTGGAGTGTGTTCGGCTGTGGCGTGATCATCAACGGACGTAGCGGATAGAGAAATTCAACAGGAAGTTGGATATAACACTTGACGGTGTCGCATGCGTAGTTCAATAGGTGGACGGGCGCGCTGTTTATTTCGCCACGGGCGGAGGATATGCGCAGGTAAGCGGCTCTGTTCAGGTCAGGAGGGACGCCATAATTGTTTCCTGTTCCCAACAATTGAACTGTATCCAGGTACAACACCACATGTCGCCAATCGAGTGGACGTCCGTTGCAATCACTAACCTGAATGACCCGGACTTCGTTCCCATTCGCGACGGAAGTATTGATTTTCACAGAGACTGGATCAGAGATGCTCGTTTGGAGAGACAACCAATTTCCTTGGATGTTGTACCTGCCATAAGTCGCATACCGCAGAAAGATCTCCTCCTGGGCTTGGATCAAGAATGTGCTGTCAGGCATGAGTACAAGCTTCCAACGCCCTGCTCCATCGCGGTAGACATGAGTACTACGCAATGACCTACACGCCGATAAAGTCAATCCCAGAAGGATCGAAAGGAGCAATGAGTATTTCACTCCGTAAACCCTCATCCCTTTTATGGCATCTCCTTCTTCGATGGGCTGTTCGCGCGTGCTCGCGTGTCGCCAATGCTCTCCGTTGCTCATAGCAGCGACACTCAAACATAACCGTTCAGGCCACCGGTAGGCACGCCCCCGAAAAACGAAAGCCCCGCCGAAGGGCAGGGCTTTCAAGAAGGCGAAGACGCGATCAGAGCTTCACCGCGACACCCAGCTGCAGGGTAGCGATGCCGTAGCCCAACTCACCGAAGGCGCCGATCTTGTCGGAGAAGTAGTACCGCGCACCGAGGTAGCCGCTGAAGCCCAAGCCGCTTCCGCTGTACGAGTAGGTGTTGAGGTAGCCGTACTGGCCGTAGTCCGTGTTGTCCTTGAAGTTTACCGAGCGGTAGCCCAGCATGATGCCGCCGTAGGTGTCCAGCTTGTCGTTGCCGTGCCACTCGTTGTAGTGCCAGGATCCGCGCAAACCCACTACGAGGAAGGTGTATTTGTAGTCGTAGGTATAGAATGGGGGGTATGCCGCCTCGTAGCCAACACTCTTGTAGCCCACATAGCCACCCAGTCCCCAGGTGCCGGGACCGAGATCACCCATGCCATGGTCGAAGTGCGCGGCGATGGCCGGCGACTGCGACACGCCGGAGCCACTGAAGCCGATGCCGTAGCCGCCCAGCAGACCTACGCCGAGGCCCAGCACATTATCGCCCTCCTCGAACTGGGCGGATGAGAGGTTCGGGAACGCCAGCACGCCCAAGGCAAGGGCGGCCGTATGGAAAGAGGTGCGGATGCGCATGGAAATGGATGTTGCTTACGTGCGGCAAAAGTGGGTAGAGCGGATGGAACAACCTACGGTATGCACCGCATTTCATCCGGGCGTCGATGCGCAACGACCTGTGGATAACCCATGCGCGCCCCACTTCGGCACTTCGGGGGAGGCCTGTACGTTCGTTCCCGAGTACGCGCCTTCGATCGGCGCGGAAAACACCCTGCCATGCTGCTCAATTCAGAACCCGTATCCGAGGATGTCGGCCTGCTCACCCTTCGTGCGATAGGCGGAGGTTCCATGCTCTTCGCCCATGGCTGGCCCAAGCTGGCCCATTTCGCCGACAAGATGGAGACCTTCGGAGACCCCATCGGCCTGGGGCCGGCCGTATCGCTGGGTCTGGTCACCTTCGCCGAGACCGTATGCGCCGCCCTGGTGATGCTGGGCCTGTGGACGCGCATCACCACACTGCCGGTGATCGTGGCCATGGCCGTGGCGGCCTTCATGGCCCATGGCGATGAGCCCTTCAGGAAGCAGGAACTTGCCGTGGTCTACCTGTGCATTTTCATGGCCCTGTTCTTCACCGGTAGCGGGCGCTTCAGCTTGGACCGCTTGAAGTTCCAGTAGGAACGTATCCTGCGGCCCCGAACGCAGAACGCCCGGCGATCGTGCCGGGCGTTCTGCGTTCGTATCGGTCCTTGGGCGATCACATGCTCGCGATCTTCTCGGAACGATAGGCGCCGGATTCCAGCTTCGTTCGTACCTCCTTGAAGCTGTCGATGGTGCGTTGGACGTCCTCCATGGTGTGCACCGCCGTGGGGATGAGCCGGAGCAGGATCACGTCCTTCGGGATCACGGGATACACCACGATGCTGCAGAAGATGCCATGGTTCTCGCGCAGGTCCACCACCACGTTCGTGGCCTCCGCAACGCCGCCCTTCATGTACACGGGCGTCACACAACTGTTGGTATTGCCGATATCGAGACCGGCACTCTTCAAGCCGTTCTGCAGCGCTTGGGTGATGTCCCACAGCTTGGCGCTGAGTTCGGGTCGCGTGCGGATCATCTCCAGACGCTTGAGGGCCCCGATGACGATGGGCATGGGCAGGCTCTTGGCGAAGGTCTGGCTGCGCATGTTGTAGCGCATGTACATCATGATGTCCTCGGGACCGCTGATGAAGGCCCCGATACTGGCCATGGCCTTGGCGAAGGTGCCGAAGTAGATGTCCACCTGGTCCATCACGCCCTGGGCATCGGCGGTACCACGACCATCCTTGCCCATCATGCCGAAGCCGTGCGCATCGTCCACGAAAAGGCGGAAGTTGTACTTGGCCTTGCGCTCCGTGATCTCCTTCAACTTGCCTTGGTCACCGGCCATGCCGAAGACCCCTTCGGTCATCACCAGGATGCCTCCACCGGTCTGCTCGGTCACCTTCCTGGCGTTCTCCAACTGCTTGTCGAAGCTGGCCATGTCGTTGTGCTGGAACACGAAACGTTTGCCCATGTGCAGGCGCGCGCCGTCGATCATGCAGGCGTGGCACTCGCTGTCATAGACCAGCACGTCGTGGCGGGAGAGGAGCGCTTCGATGGCGCTCATGCAGCCTTGGTAGCCGTAGTTCAGCAGGAAGGTGTCCTCCTTGCCCATGAAGTCGCTGAGGGCGTCCTCCAACTGTTCATGGTACTTGGTCTGTCCGCTCATCATCCGGGCACCCATGGGATAGGCCATGCCCCAATCCTTGGCGGCCTGCGCATCCACCGCACGCACTTCGGGGTGGTTGGCCAGCCCCAGGTAATTGTTCAAGCTCCACACCAGCACCGGCTTGCCGCGGAAGGTCATGTGAGCTCCCAATTCGCCTTCGAGCTTGGGAAAACTGAAATAGCCGTGGCTGTTCTTGGCATGGCGGCCGATATGGCCCAGGTCCTTGCGGAGCTTATCGAAGATGTCGTTCATGTTCCGGGATGATTAACGGACGCACAGGGGCCCGCGGCGGCGAAATTAACCGGCCGCTCCCGACCCCGGGAAAGGGGGTGGAGCGGGTTCCGCCATAGGCCTGTGGATATCCCGACATACTGAGCAGGCATGCCGAACGTTGTCCGCCCGGCTACATTTGCCCCCCTTCAGCGGCAACGTACCGCCCGCCCATCACCTGATGCGTACCCATCACCTGCTCCTGTTCCTCTGCGCCTTGATGCTCACGGCCTGCAGTGAGTTCAACAAGGCGGTGAAAAGCGAAGACAAGGCCTACAAGATGGAGATGGCCGTGAAGTACTTCAACAAGGAGGACTACGACCGGGCCATGCCCTTGCTGGAGGAGCTGCGGCAGCTGACCCGGGGAGACACCATGTACGAGCGCGTGAGCTACTACTACGCCAAGGGATACTTCGGGATGAAGGACTACATCCTGGGTGGTTACTACCTGGACAATTTCGCCAAGACCTTCCGCGCCAGCCGGTACGCGGAGGAGTGCAGTTTCCTGGCCGCCATCTGCCATTACAAGGAGTCTCCGGAATATGAGTTGGACCAAGTGGATACCAGGACGGCCATCAGTCAGTTGGAACTGTTCATGGTGCGCTATCCCGAGACGGCTTTGAAGGATTCCTGCAACAACCTGATCGACCAGCTGCGCGCGAAACTGGAGGTCAAGGAGTACAAGGCGGCCAAGCAGTACCTGCACACCCGCAACTACCGCGCGGCCTCCGTGGCCCTGCAGAGCTTCATGAAGCACTGGCCCAACTCGGAGTTCCGGGAGGACGTGCTCTTCAGCATCCTGCAGGCCGACCATGACCTGGCGGTGAACAGCGTGGAGAGCAGCCAGGCCAAGCGGATAGAGGACGGTATCCGCTCTTATGGTACATTTGCCGACGCTTTCCCGGAAAGCTCCCGGTTGAACGACGCCAAGCGACTCTTGGCGGACCTCACCGAACGTCAGAACCGATCGACCAGCAAAGAGACGCCATGAACCCCAAGCACCTGACCGCCGCCAAGACCACCGTGACCCGCGACGTGAACCTGTTGGACAAGGAAACGGGCAACGTTTACGAGAGCGTGGCCATCCTCGGCAAACGGGCGAACCAGATCGCCGTGGAGGTGAAGGAGGAGTTGGGCTCCAAGCTGGAGGAGTTCGCCATGAGCGGCGAGAACCTCGAGGAGGTGTACGAGAACCGCGAGCAGATCGAGGTCAGCAAGTTCTACGAGCGTATGCCCAAGCCTTCGGCGATCGCCATCCAGGAGATGGAGGAGGGCCGGGTGATCTTCCGCCGCCCCGAGGCGAAGACCGAGAAGTGACCCCGCACCGCTCCCGGCCCGCATAAGGCATGGAACGCGTGCTCCCTCGCAAGGTGCTGCTGGGCGTTACCGGTGGCATCGCCGCTTACAAGACCCCGGAATTGGTGCGTCAGCTGGTGAAGGCCGGCGCTGAAGTGCAGGTGGTGATGACCCCCGCCGCGCACGATTTCGTCACCCCCTTGGCCCTGTCCACGGTAAGCAAACGTCCGGCCCTCACCGAACTTATCGTCCAAGAGAAGGGTACCACCACTTGGAACGACCATGTGCATCTCGCCCGCTGGGCCGATGTGATGCTCATCGCCCCGGCCACCGCCAACACCCTGGCCAAGATGGCCACCGGCATCTGCGACAATCTGCTGTTGGCCTGCTACCAGAGCGTGGAATGTCCCGTGTACATCGCTCCGGCCATGGACCTGGAGATGTATCGCGAAGTGACGACCGCCGGCAATCTGGCCACGCTGAAGGAACGTGGGGTGCACGTGATCGGTCCTGAAAAAGGGGAACTGGCCAGCGGCCTCAGCGGTGAAGGCCGCATGACCCTTCCGGAGGACATCGTGGGCATCCTGGTGCGGGAACTCATCGGCGGATCGCCCTTGGCCGGCAAGCGTATCCTGATCACGGCCGGCCCCACCCAGGAGGCCATCGATCCCGTACGCTACATCGGCAACCGCAGCACGGGCAAGATGGGTTTCGCCCTGGCCGAAGAGGCGGCCCTGCGAGGAGCGCGTGTGGAGCTGGTCACCGGTCCCGTGGCCCTGCGCACCGATCGGCCGGGCATCGTGCGCACGGACGTGGTTTCTGCCGCCCAGATGGCGCAGGCCTGCAAGGCGATCTTCCCCGGCTGCGACCTGGCCATCCTCAGTGCCGCGGTAGCGGATTGGCGGCCGGCCCGCGCAGCAGACCATAAGCTGAAGAAGAGCAACACGCTCAACAGCTTGGAGCTCGAAGCCACCGAGGACATCCTGGCGTGGATGGGAGCCCATAAGGCACCGGCCCAGACCTTGGTGGGCTTCGCCTTGGAGACCGACAACGAGCAACAGCATGCGCAAGGCAAGCTCGATCGAAAGAACCTGGACCTCATCGTGCTCAACAGCCTGCGTGATGCCGGTGCCGGTTTCGGGCACGATACCAACAAGGTGACCCTGATCGCCAGAGCCGATGGTCCGGGCACGAACACCGAAGAACTGCCGTTGTTGAGCAAGTCCGATACCGCCCGTGCCATCCTCGACCGGATCGAACGAATTTTGCCCCATGCGTAAGTTCCTCCCTTCGCTCGCGATCACCGCGGCCTCCCTCGTTGCCGCACCTGTACAGGCCCAGGAGTTCAACTGCCGCGTGTCGGTGATCGCCCCCCAGATCCAGAGCTACCCGAAGCGCGTATTCCAAAGCTTGGAAACGGCGATGACCCAGCTGATGAACACCCGGCGCTGGACGAACATGAACTACGCACCCGCCGAGCGCATCGACTGCAACATGCTGCTCACGGTGAACGAGATGGCCAGCATCAACCAGTTCAAGGGCACCCTCCAGGTGATCTACTCCCGCCCGGTGTACGGCACGGACTACCTCAGTCCGGTACTGGACATCCTGGACAACCAGGTGGAGTTCACGTTCTATGAGAACACGCAGATCGAGTTCACCCCCGAGCGGTACATCAACAACCTTTCCTCCATCGTCGGGTTCTATGCCTATTTCATCCTGGGGGTCGATGCCGACACGTA
Source organism: Flavobacteriales bacterium (assembly GCA_036405935.1). GTDB lineage: Bacteria > Bacteroidota > Bacteroidia > Flavobacteriales_F > PHOS-HE28 > PHOS-HE28. The sequence goes on along the minus strand of DASWWQ010000021.1, from coordinate 5,112 downwards.
CATGCTCAACGGCGGTACGGATTTCTACGAACTGGCGCAGTTGGTGGTGAACAACGCGCAGAATGCGAACGAGGCCGGTTGGAAGGCCTTCGAGGAGCAGAAGAACAGGTACTGGTTGCTCGACAACCAGCAGCAGGCCGTGTTCCGTCCCTTGCGCGAGTTCCTCTACAACTACCACCGCAACGGCTTCGATGCCATGAGCACCGACCTGACCACCGCACGCGCCACCATCGCCGCGGCCTTGGACAAACTGAAGCCCGTGCAACAGGTGAAGCCCAGCAGCATCAACCTGCAGGTGATGTTCAATGCCAAGTGGGACGAGCTGGTGAAGCTGTTCCAACCCTCGGACATGCAGGAGAAATCCAAGGTGTTCAACACGCTGCAGCTCATCGACCCCGGGCATATCCAGAAGTACCAGGGCATGTTGAAGTCCTGATCGGCACCCGCGTATTTTCGGGCCTTCCTTAGCCCATGCTCGCACGCCTCCTCGTTTCCAACTACCTGTTGATCGACCAGCTGGAGCTGGACCTTTCCAAGGGTTTCACGGCCATCACCGGGGAGACCGGCAGCGGCAAGAGCATCCTGATCGGTGCCTTGGGACTGTTGATGGGCGAGCGCGCGGATGCCGACCTGGCCCGCGATGCCTCCAAACGCTGCATCCTGGAATTGGAGGTGCTGCCCGGGGGTAGCAAGGCCTTGCTCACCGAATGGTGCACCGAGAATGGCATCCCGATGGAATCGCCGTTGCTGCTGCGTCGTCAACTGGATCCCGGCGGACGCTCGCGCGCCTTCGTGAACGACACGCCCGTGCGCCTGGAGCAGCTTCGTGAACTGGCCGGACATCTGGTGCATATCCACAGCCAACACCACACGTTGCTGTTGAACGACCCCGCTTTCCAACTGGGATTGGTGGACCATGCCGCGGCCTTGGGTACCGAGGTGGCCACGTACGCGGAACGGTATCGCCAGTGGCGTGAACTGCGCACCGCCTTGAACGCGCTGCGCGAACAGGAGGCCAAGGCCCAAGGCGAGGCCGACTACTTGAAGTTCCAGCTGCAGGAGCTGGAGGATGCCCGCTTGGTGGCCGACGAACAACCCGGGTTGGAGCAGGCGCTGCATCGGGCGGAGCATGCGGAGGAGATCCTGGCCGCGTTGGAAGCGGTGGAACAGGGGATCCGCGGTGAACGCGGCATGCTTGCACCTTGGAGCGGTCTGAAGCCGCTGCTGCAGAAGAGCGGCCGCTCCGACGGTGCCGTGCAGGCCTTGAACGATCGCCTGCAGAGCGCGGCCATCGAACTGGGCGACATCGCCGATGAGGCCGAACAGCTCGCCGGCCGCACCACCCTGGACCCGAAGGAGGCCGAACGCCTCCGCGAGCGCCTGGACCTGCTGCTCCGCCTGCAACAGAAGCACCGTGTTCCCGACGTGGAAGGCCTGGTGCGCCTGCGCGACGAGCTACGTGAACGCACCACGGACATCGACTCCCTGAGCGATCGCATCCAAGCGATGGAAGGCGAGGAGCAAGGACTTTCCGCAGCGGTGCTGAAGGAAGCCCAGGCCATCAGCACCGCCCGCCGCAAGGCCATGGCACCGCTGGCCGATCAGGTGAGCGCGCTATTGCGCGACCTCGGTATGCCCAACGCCGTCTTCGCCTTCGACCACACCAGCGGGGAGCCGACGTCCACCGGCATCGACCGGATCAAGGCGCTCTTCTCCGCCAACAAGGAGCGCACGCCGGCCGCCCTGGACAAAGTGGCCAGCGGCGGTGAGCTGAGCCGCGTGATGTTGGCCCTCATCAGTCTGGCCGCCGAAAGCAAGGCCCTGCCCACGGTGATCTTCGACGAGATCGACACCGGGGTGAGCGGCGAAACGGCACATCGCGTGGGCTCCTTGATGGCCCGCATGGCCAAGGACCGCCAGGTGATCGCCATCACCCACCTGCCGCAGATCGCCAGCAAGGCGCACACGCATCTGCTGGTGACCAAGGACCACGAGGCCGAGCACGTCCACAGCGATATCCGTCCGCTGGATGCCGAGGAACGCGTGGAGGCCCTGGCGCGCATGCTCAGTGGCAGCAAGACCACGAAAGCGGCGTTGGAGAATGCGCGGGAGTTGTTGCGAGCGAAGTGATGAGGTACAGGTCCGACAGGTTTCCGGCCTTCTTCCTGCTGCTTCTTGGCTCCAGCGGTGCAACAAGTGTGCATGCCCAGCATCTACTGGGCAAGGAACGTGAGGATGTCCTTCGGTTCCTGGCCGAAAAAGGACATTACGAATGGGTCGACACATCCCGGGTGACATTCGTCCATGTACGAATGAACGTGCAGCCCGTGGAGGAGACCTACTACTTCACGGACACTGTTTTCTTCCGTCCGACCTGCGATAGCATCAGCTATGCTTACAACTGCGGTCCTTGCTTGGATGAACACATCGGCCAAGTGCTTTCCGATCGGTGGTATGCTACAGGCAACGAGCGCTATGTGGAACCTCGGGAATGGGTGATGAAGTTGAGAGGATCCGAAGGGACGCGCTATGAACTTCGGACGGTGACCATCCTTCGCACTCCGGGTGAAGAGATCTGCGGACGGATGATCCACCATTTGAGCGTCTGGTCCAAGGAGGAAAGAAAGAGCTTGCGGCGTGCGGTCCGTAAGCAACGCCGATCGAAGTAATACCGCCCCAGCCGTGCGAATGCCGGCGGTTCTTCATACGGACCTGCTACTTCTATCTTCACCCCCGCAATCCATACAGACATGGCCAACGGACTATTGAAAGGCAAGCGCGGCATCATCACCGGCGCGTTGAACGAACAGAGCATCGCGTGGAAAGTGGCTGAACTGGCCCACGCCCAAGGTGCTTCCATCGTACTGACCAACGCCCCCGTGGCCATGCGCATGGGCGAGATCAACAAGCTGGCCGAAGCCATCAAAGCACCAGTGATCGGCGCCGACGCCACCAAGGACGAGGACCTCGAGAAACTCTTCACCGAAAGCAAACAGCACCTCGGCGGCAGGATCGACTTCGTGCTGCACAGCATCGGCATGAGTCCCAACGTGCGCAAGGGCAAGACCTACGACGACCTCAACTACGAGTGGTACAAACAGACGCTGGACATCAGCGCCATGAGCTTCCACCGCATGCTGCAGGCCGCCCAGAAGACCGATTCCCTGGCCGAATGGGGCAGCGTGGTGGCCCTGAGCTACATCGCCGCGCAGCGCGTGTTCCCGGGTTACGGCGACATGGCCGACGCGAAGGCCCTGCTGGAGAGCATCGGCCGCAGCTGGGGCTACTACCTGGGCATGGAGAAGAAGGTGCGTGTGAACACCGTGAGCCAAAGTCCCACGATGACCACGGCCGGCGCCGGTATCAAGGGCTTCGGCGGTTTCTATGGCTTCGCGCAGGAGATGAGCCCGCTGGGCAATGCACCCGCCGAGGATTGCGCCAACTATTGCATCACCCTCTTCAGCGACCTCACCAAGTACGTCACCATGCAGAACCTCTTCCATGACGGGGGCTTCAGCAGCAGTGGCGTCACCCCTCAGGTGATGGCGAAGTTCACGGTGGAGTAGGATCTGCTTCCCGGACAACGAACGGCACGGCAACCCCGTGCCGTTCCCGTATTTACACGCCCCCGGGCTAACGCGAGGCGAGCTACTTTCGGGCCGCATTGCCTCCGCCATTCTTCTCCCATGGTCCGTTCGTTACGCTCGCTCTTCTGTTCCTTGGCCCTGTTCCTTGGCGCTTCGATCCTTCCAGCCCAGGACGGGAAGACCTTCTTGAAGGACGCCGAGAAGTTCCGCGCGGCCGGTGAACTGGACAAGGCCCTGGAGCAGTACGGGTTGGCGCTACGGATGACGCCCGACTACGTGAAGGCCTTCCAAGGCCGGGCCGAGGTGTACCTGGCCCAAGGGAAGAAACAGGAGCGGCTCGCCGATCTGCGCAAAGTGGTGGAGTTGATGCCGAAGGACATCCCCGCGCTGAACGCAGCCGCCCAAGCCGCCTTGGAGGTGAACGAGGCCACCGAGGCCATCGGCTTCTGCGATCGTGCCTTGGCCGTGAACCCACGTTCCATGGACGTGCTCCAAACGAAGGTGCGCGCCTGCTTGGCCCTGAACGATGTGGACCGGGCCGTCACCACCGCCGATGCGGCCTTGGCGCTGAAGGGAACCACCGACACCTACTACCTGCACGCCCTGGCGCGCATGGCCATCAACGATTTCGAGACGGCCGCCACCGACCTCGACCAGGTGCTCGCCTGGAACCACCTCTACGAACCGGCCTACGTGGCCTTGGGCGAAACGCAGCTGGCCCTGCACGACAAGTACAACGCCAACGCCATGAAGATCCGGGCGCTGGAAAAAGGCATCGACGTCACCACCCACGGGTTGGAACTGAACCCGCAGAGCACCGAGCTGCTCGTGGTGCGGAGCAAGGCCTATGCGCGGCAGAAGGAATACGCCAAGGCCATCGATGACGTCAGCAAGTGCGTGGCCCTGGGCCGCGAGGATGCCGTGGTGTACTACCAGCGCGCGCTCTACTATCACGGCTTCGGGCAGCATCAGAACGCGGTGAACGACCTGAACAAGGTGCTGATGAACGACCCGAAGAACGTCCGCTTCATCCTGCTACGCGCCGAATGCCGCCAGGCCAACCTGGACCTCGACGGGGCCATCAAGGACCTCAAGCAGGCCGAGAAGCTCATGGAGGGCGACGCCGCTTGGACCGTGGAGGATCGTAAGAAGATCACCGCCGCGAAGGATCGGGTGCAACAGATGGCCTTCGAGATGAACCGCGAAAGCGATGCCCCTTCGATCACTGTGATCGAACCCTATCGCAAGGGTGAAGTGGTGCAGGTGAGCAGCGCGCTGACGATGGTGAAGGTGAGCGGGTACGTGCGCGACAAGAGCCTGCTGCGCGATATCCGGGTGCAGGGGATATCGGCCGACTTCGACAAGGAGGAGAAAGACCCCGAGTTCCGCACCACCGTGCCGTTGAAGGCCGATGAACTGAAGATCTCGGTGGAAGCGCTGGACGTCTACGACAACATCACCACGGTGGAGCTGAAGGTGGACCGCACCGAAGGCGTGCCACCGGCCCTGAGCCTCGTAGGGGCCT
>DASWWQ010000020.1:0-5955 GCA_036405935.1 Flavobacteriales bacterium | reverse complement strand
CCACGATGCGCTGCCGCAGTGCGGCTATGGTCCCGCGTTCGCCCAGTTCAAGGTGGATGCACTTGCGATCCTCCGTGTGGGCGATGCCCGTGAGGTGCAGTCCGAACGGCGGAAAGCCGGTGATGCCCCGTTCCACCGCATCGGTCAAGGGTCCTTCGTACTCGGGAGGCAGCTCGCTGTGGAAGAGCTCGATGCCCGGCAGGCGATAGGCCTCGTTGAAGGTGCCGATGCGTTCGCGCAGCAGCTGTCGCCATTCCATCATGCGCGCGGCCACGTGGCTGGCCGGGTCGATCACCAAGCGGTATTCGCAGGTGTACACCAACGTGTCGAACAGCGACAAGGCATCCGTGGTCGACTTGCGGGGCATACCACAAAGGAACCGCATCACACCCCCCATGGCAAACCCGGACCGAGGTCGTTCATCAACGATCGCCTGATCATGGGCACCAACAACCCGGGATCCGCATCTTTGGATCATGCAGCGCCGCTTCCGGACCGGGCTTCAATGGACCGCTTGGATCAGCGGCTCGCTTCTGCTCGGCTTTCTGCTATTCATGCTGGTCGGTCATTTGATCGGCGATGCGAACGGCCCCCATGGCATGCGCTTCACGAACGATCGGGAGGTGGTCGCTTTCGTGCTGTTCCCCGTCTGCACCGCCCTTGGTCTGCTGCTCGCTTACCGCTGGCCATTGCTGGGCGGATCGGTCTCCGTGCTCAGCCTGCTGGCATTGATGCTGCTGCATCCGAACCTCATGCGCCCGGTCTTCGGCCTGTTGGCGATGCCGGGCATGCTCTACATCGTGCATGCCATATGGAAGCGCCGTCGAGCTGTGGACTGAGCCTCAAACGCGGATCCGCCCTTCCACACCTCCGTCCTTGGTCGCCAGGCCCATGGCGGCCACCAGGATCTTCACAGCGGCCGCTACGGTGCCGTCCTTCGTGTCCCAATAGAAGCTCTCGTCCGGGGTCACCTTGAACAGACGCAGGTTCGGGTCGTCGCTGCCTTCGGGTACCCAGGCCTTGGCCAAGGGGTTCCAGAGCTCCTTCACCCGGGCGGGATCGTCCACCACTTCGCCCTTGCCGTAGACGCTCAGGTATTCCTGGGCCTTGGGGTTCGCGAAGTGCAGATGGACCTTCCGATCCTTCTGCAGGTGCTCGCACTTGTCGCTCTGCAGCAAGGTGATGAACCAGAAGCTGCCTTGGTCGTCCACTTCCGCCACGGCCATGGGCCGGCTGTGCGGCGTTTCGTCCTTGGGCAGGGTGATCATCAGACAGACGCCCTGATGGTCCACGATCTCCTTGAGTTGTTCCACGGCTTTGGTGCCGGTCAGTTCCTTGTGCTCGCTCATGGCTGGTGTTTCCGATCCGCTCTTCCGATCACATGCCGGATCCCCGGTGCCGGTATTCCCGCACATCCGCCTGCTCACCGAGCTGCCGGACGAGGTGGGATCGCCCCGCTGGTGTCCGATCGGAACACCATCCGGCGGCTCCAGCGTGCGCGCACCTGCACCACCACGGGATCGTCCAACAGGTCCAGGATACGGTAGGTGCCGGGGCGGAAGGGGATCACTTCCGGAAGATGGCTTCGGGCCGCGCGCGCCTCCAGCGTATCCTTCCCTGCTGCGTCGTCCGGGAACCGGATGCGCATCATCTCCGTGCCTTGTTGGATGGTGATGTAGCGTTCCGTGCACCAACAATCCAAGGCATGGAACTGCAGCTGCTTCCGTCCACCCAGGCGCACGGGCCTGCCCGGAACCGTCCATTCCTGGTGCGTACCGATGTCCGCGGGGCTGTAGGGATACTCCTCGGAAACCTTGAAGTGTGTGCGCAGGATCCACGGTTTCCTGCCCTGCTTCTGCAGGAGCTCGAACATCATCAGGTCCTCGGCGAAAGGCCCCTTCATCCCACGACCTTGATGATCGCGGACCACCACGAACTGCGGATCCGGATGGGGTTGGGCCACCAAGGCCAAGGGCCCGAGCAGGAGAAGGAGGAGCGGAAGGCGCATGGTGGAGCGCGGTACACGAAGGCCGGTGGAACGTTCGATGCTCGGCCCGGATGACCGGCTCGATCCGACTCCCGAGTTCTCGGGAGTGCGGCGCTGTGGCGCAGGCCCGGGGATATTTTCGAAGGAACAGTACCCTTCCATGAGAGCATTCCTACTCTGCGCCTTCCTCGGTTCTTCCGCGATCGCCCGCCTTTGCGCCCAGCCGTATTGGGGCACCATCTTCATGGACCCCGACATCATCGGCCCGGATGATCCCAGCACCTTGGTCTCGGTCACCTACGTCGATCAAGGCATGGAGCACGTGTGGGACTACCGCATTCCGGGTTGGGTGGACATCGATGCGTACCGCTTCGCCATCGTTTGGGATGATGGCCTCACCTCGGTGGCGGTGGTGAATCCGGAGTTCACCTTGGAGCAGGCGGAAATGGAGGCCAACATCTATGCGCATGCCTTGGGCAAGGTGCCCACCTGCCTGCGCGATGCTGTGGACGAGTTGTGGATCCATGCCGGGGTATACTCCTTCGGTGGGGGCAACAACGCCATCGTGATCCACACCGGACGCGGGCAGGAGTACATCGATGACGGTATCCTGGAAGAGGCCTTCGTGCATGAGGGTACGCACGCTTCGCTCGATGCCGCACACGCCAACGCATCGGGCTGGTTGGCCGCGCAGGTCTCGGACGGCGGCTTCATCTCCACCTATGCGCAGGGCAGCCCCACCACGGAGGACCTGGCCGAGAGCGTGCTGCCTTGGTTGGCCGCACGGTATCGTTCCACCCGCATCTCCGCCACGGACCTCAACACCATCACCACCACCATCCCCGCGCGCTTGGCCTACATCGATGGCATCGCCTGCGACATGTATCCGGTGACGATGGGGACGAGCGTGGACGAACAGCAGCACCGGACCGGGGTAGTGCTCTATCCATCCCCGGCCAGCGAGTGGCTGGCCTTGCGCAGCGACGGTCCCTTGCCCGCCGGAACACGTTTGGAGCTGATCGCGGCCGATGGACGTCCGGTACGAAGCCAAGCTTGGCGTGAGGGTGAACGTCTATCCGTTGCCGATCTCCCCCCAGGGCTTTATGCTTGGCGCTGTGCCCACGGAGGCCGGCTGCTCGGCACCGGGCTGGTGGCGGTGGTGCGGTGAGCGGTCCGGATAGCCGGTTTGGCAGTGCGCAGGTTCGATCCGTGGGCCTTTGGTCATTGTCCCCCGAATGCGTGGCCCGGGCATCGCTGCTCCGGGTGGTGACGCTTGGAAACCCCATCCCTCATCAAAGCGTAGGGCGGGCCTTCTCGCGAAGACCCGCCCTGGAACGCCCGTAGTGCGCGCCGCTTCTACCGCTGCACCATGATCTTGATCACCTGCTGATGGCCTTCGGTCCGTGCAACCAGATGGTATGTACCCGATGCCAGGCCCGAAAGGTCGATGCTCGAAGCCCTTGACGAACCCAGCAGCATCGGTTGCATCACGATGCGTCCGACCGCATCCCGTACTTCGATACGCGTAGCGACCTGTGCCGGGTTGTTGAGGGTGAAGACCCCGGTCGATGGGTTGGGTTGTACACTGAAGGTCGGCGCGGACGCCCCTTCATCGCTGATCCCGGTGGTGGATTGGCCCTCACATGCACAGCCCAGTGTGTAGGTATCGTTCTGCGTGGCCGCATTGCCATCATCACAGGGTACTCCGGGCAAGGCCATGCCGCCGGCTGTCCCTTCGCAATCGATCAGTTGCCCGACGCACTGGCAGAATACGGTGTACGCATCGTTACCGCTGTTCGGGTTGCCGTCATCGCAAGGCGTACCGGGCTGCGCCGGACCGCCGGCAACACCGAGGCAATCGTTGGGTGCAATGCCCATGCAAACGCAATCCGAATTGTAGACATCGTTCTCCGTCAGCACACTACCGTCGTTGCAGGGCGTACCGGGCGCGGCGCTTCCACCGGGCACACCCGCACAATCCAAGGGCAGACCGGCGCAATCGCAAGCATTGTCGTAGACGTCGTTGCCCGTGCTGGCATTGCCATCATCGCAGGGCGTTCCGGGTTGGGCCGTACCACCGGCCACGCCGTTGCAGTCCTCCGCCAGCGTACCTGCACAGATGCAGTTCGCCGTGAAGACATCACCGCTGGTGGCGGGATCGTTGTCATTGCAGGGCGTACCGGGAATCGTGGTACCACCGGCGATGCCGAGGCAGTCGAACGGCTGTCCCACGCACTGGCATTCGGCGTCGTACACATCGTTGCCCGTGGCTCCGTTGTTGTCGTTGCACGCCGTGCCCACTGTTGCGGATCCTCCCGGGATACCCGTGCAATCGTAGGGCTGGCCTGCACACGCGCAGTTCGCGTTGTAGGCATCACCGCCCGTATCGGGGTTGTTGTCGTTGCAGGGGGTCCCTGGTTGTATGCCGCCGCCCGGGGTACCCGTGCAATCCAGTATCAGGCCTGCGCATTGGCAGTTGGCGTTCCACGTATCGTTGCCCGTGTCGGCGTTGTTGTCGTTGCAGGGTGTACCGGGCAATGCGGTGCCGTTGTCCACACCCGCACAATCCTGTGGCGTGCTGCCGTTGATCACCACGGCGTAGTCCTCCGTTTCGCCATAGGTATGGCTGTAGCAAGCATCCACCATGAAGATGGAAGCCCCATCCTCCCGAACACCACGCACACGCATCACCGTGGAGCCGAGCAGTGCGGTTCCCGGCACCGTGAAGGCCAGGTTCCCCACTTCACCGGGAAGGGTGTTCGTGAAGGATCCGATGCGCTCGTTGTCCTCGAAGATGTTGTTGCGGTCGTAGTCGATGAATGCGGTATACTGTGTTCCGACCTGTGGACCGGAGGTGATGGCCAACACCCGTTGTGCGTTGCGCGGGAGCGGCGTGCTGAACGTCCCGCTGTAGTCGACATAGCCCGGTGTCGGGGTGGCACCGGTACCCGTATTGTCGATGTTACCGATCTGGACACCGTTGATGTGGTCTCCCACGGTCCCGGCTCCTTCGCTGTACGGCGTGCAGTACGCGCCGAAGTTGCCCGGGCCGAAGTGCGCCTCGAGGATCACACTCGAACGGATGCTCGGCTCGCAGGCCGAATACAGATAGACCTCGATCTCGAAGTCATTGAACTCATCGGACGGGTTCGGATCGGTCAAGGTCAGGTTCGTGATATCGTAGCAGCCGTTGGCGGGCACGGCTTCGCATTCCTGACCGAGGATGTCGGAGGAGATGTTCTCCCCCAGCACGACCACTATGCCGCCTTCGGTGTTCGTTCCGCCGCGCACCTTGATGTTGTAGGTCAGCTCGGTATTGCTGTTGTTGCAGATGTAGAGGGGGAAGTTGACCGGGCTGCCGATGGGCGCCTCGTTCACCACCATGCGGGTGTTGCCCTGCGTGCCCACCGAAAGTTCAGGCTGGTCGATCCGGTAGCCACCCTCGTAAGGGCAGCTCGTTTCAGAGGCGGTGCTGTCCAAGCGGAACACGTAGGTTCCGAAGACCTCATCACGGAACACGTTCACAGCGAAGTGATCGTCCGAGTTCGCGTCCTCCAAGTGATATTGCACCGTGTTCGTGGACACGTTCGATCCGCTGGTGCCACGGCCGTAGCCGTTCTGGAACTTCGCGGAACCACCCGTGGTGATGCCGCTGCCCCCGATGTTCACGCCGAACTCGAAGCTCAAACCGGCTTCCAACTGCGCCTCGTAGTTGATGGCATAGGACTCGCTGGTGCTGGAGCTGAGTGCGAAATCCTGTCCGTTGCCACCGCCATCGAAGTTGCGCACCACTTCATACGGAGCGTTCGCTTTGATGGAATCGTTCATCGCGAGGGTCTGGTACCACACATCGAGCTGTGTCACGGCACGGTCCCGGTCCGGACCGGCGGCCATGCCTTCTATCTGCGTGATCAGTTGAGGGATGATGTTGTTGCGGATGGTGCCCTCGGTGTAGTTGTAGCTCATCT
>DASWWQ010000019.1:0-13271 GCA_036405935.1 Flavobacteriales bacterium | reverse complement strand
TCTGCAGGATGCTGATCAGGTTTGCCAGCAGGTAGTAGTAGCTCAGGCCGGCGGGGAGCGAGTTCATGAAGAAAAGCATCATCACCGGGAAGATGTACATCATCGTCTTCATGCCCGGCATGCTTTGCTGTTGCGGCATCTGCTTGCTGTTGATCACCGTGTAGATGATGGTGCTGGCGGCCATCAACAGCGTGAAGAGGCTGACGTGGGTGCCGTACGCGGGGATGTTGAACGGCAAGGTGGCGATGCTGTCGTAGCTGCTCAGGTCATCGGCCCAGAGGAAGGGTTGCTGGCGCAGTTCGATGCTGCTGGGGAAGAAGCGGAACATCGCGTACAGCACGGGGATCTGCAACAGCATGGGCACGCAACCGGCGGCGGGGCTCACCCCGGCCTTGCGATAGAGGTCCATGTTGGCCTGTTGGCGTTTGAGGGCCTCCTCGGCAGGGAACTTCTTGTTGATCGCCTCGATCTCCGGACGCAGGGCCTTCATGCGGGCACTGCTCTTCTGGTTGCGGTAGGCGATGGGCATCAGCAGCAGCTTGATGGCCACCGTGAGCAGCAGGATGATGATGCCGTAGCTCAGGTTGAACTGTCCGAAGAAGTTGAAGATCGGGATCACCAGCCAGCGGTTCATCCAACCGAAGATGCCCCAGCCCAGATCGATGATCTTGTCGAACTGCGGGATCTCGGTTCTTCGCAGGGTGTTGTAGTGGTTGGGACCGAGGTACAGCTTCATCGGAAGCAGCACCGTGCCGCCGGGAGCCTGATCGAAGAAGAGCTTCGCATCGTAGCGTTTGGTATGGCGCGGGTCGGTGGTGAGGTCCACCGCGATCTCCGAACCGTTGGCGGCGAAGCCCGTGGGGTGCACCATGGCCACGGTGAAGAAATCCTGCTTGAAGGCCACCCAGTTGGTGCGCGTTTCCAGCTTGATGCTATCGGCCGAGCTTTCGCTGAGGTAGTTGCGGTCCTCGGTCATGTACTTGTAGTACACGGTGCTCTTCTGGCGTTGGCCGTCGAGGTGTTTCTCCGTTGCGGGTCCGAGGAGGTTCCAGTGGAACATCACGTTGCGCGGATCCACCTCGCTGAGGCCGATCAATTCGGCGGTGACATCCACGAACCAGTCGACGCTGTCCAGCTTGTAGGTGATCGCCAGCCTTTTGCCGGGGTCGTTTGTGGGAGCGATGAGGCGCACCCCGGTGCTGCCCAATTTCTCGGCCTTGAAGTGCAGATCACGGGTACTGATCTTCAGGTTGCCCAGGAAGAAGCTGTACTCGAAATCGCCGCTGTCCGGATCGGCCAGCAGCAATGGGGTCTTGTCGTAGGTGGTGTATTCCTTCAGGCGGATCACGCCGGGCCGGGCTCCGAAGGTGTTGATACCGATCTCGAGCTTCCCGTTCTCCAGGGTGATGACTTCGTTCGTGCCTTCCGCAGCGGCGCTGAAGAGGCCGAAACGGCCGGCCAGTCGGGCCTGACGCAGGCTATCGGCGTTAAAACCGGTATCGGGCGCGGCCGCAAGGGTGGTGGTGGTGTCCACCTGCAGCCTCTGCTGCTGGGCGGCCAGCTCGGCCTGGCGGGCCTGCTCGGCGATCTGCGCGTTGGCCAGGCTGTCCTGCACCAACTGGGCGCGGGCGCGCTCCTCGGCGCTGGGACTGGTGTAGACCTGGTAGCCCAACAGGATGGCTACGATGAGGATGATGCCGATGATCGAATTACGGTCCATGCGTGGGGGAAGGCCGCGGAAAGCGGAATGGGGCGCGAAGATAGCCGGACCGGCGGGTTGGGTCCGTCCATCTGCCCATCGGGATGACCAGCGCCTTCCTCGGCCGGGGTTTCCATTTGCATATGTGAAGCCTCGGGCCGGAGGGGGTTCACTGCACCCATCTCATTGCGCGGAGGACGACGAAGCCATCACATACGCCAACATCGAGGATGAGGGAGGCGCCTCCGCCCCGAGCGGCGCGATGACGGAGGAAATCGGTCAGGCCCACATGGATCCATGGGCACATGACCACATGGCTCAGGCTTCCGCCTTGGCGGTAACGCCCACCTCGATGGCGGCCTTCACGAAGCCTACGAAGAGCGGGTGCGGCTTGGCCACGGTGCTCTTGTACTCGGGGTGGTACTGCACGCCCACGAACCACGGGTGGTCCTTCACTTCCACCACTTCCACGAGCTTGGTCTGCGGGTTCACGCCAACGGGCAGCATGCCGGCCTTCTTGTATTCGGCCAGGTACTCGTTGTTGAACTCGTAGCGGTGGCGGTGGCGTTCGCTGATGCTGGTCTTGCCGTAGGCCTGCGCGGTGTGGCTGCCTTCGGTCAGCTTGCACGGGTAGGCGCCGAGGCGCATCGTACCGCCCTTGTTCTCGATCGCCTTCTGCTCCTCCATCATGGCGATCACGGGATGCGTGGTGTCGGGCGCCATCTCGGTGCTGTTGGCATCGGCGAAGCCCAGCACGTTGCGGCCGTACTCGATCACGGCGCACTGCATGCCCAAACAGATGCCGAGGAAGGGGATGTTGTTCTCGCGGACGTATTTGATCGCCTCGATCTTGCCTTCGATACCGCGGTTGCCGAAGCCCGGGGCCACGAGCACGCCGGCGAGCCCGTTCAGCTGCTTGGCCATGTTCTTGGCCGTCAGCTTCTCGCTGTGGATCCACTTGATGTGGACCTTGGTCTCGTTCTCCGCGCCGGCATGGTCCAGCGCCTCCTTGATGCTCTTGTAGGCGTCCTTCAGCTCCACGTACTTGCCCACCAGGCCGATGTGCACCTCGCCCTTGGGCTCCTTGTAGCGGCGCAGGAAGTCGTTCCACTGCGTCAGGTCGGCCTGCGGGTAATTGGTGATGCCGAGCTTGTCCAGCACCACGCTGTCCAGCTGCTGCTCGGCCATCAGGAGGGGCACGTCGTAGATGGTATCGGCGTCGGCGCTCTCGATCACGGCGTTGGTGTCCACGTTGCAGAAGAGGGCGATCTTCTCCTTCATGCCCTTCTGCATGGGGTGCTCGGTGCGGCAGACCAGCACGTCCGGCTGCACGCCGAGGCTCAGGATCTCCTTCACGCTGTGCTGCGTGGGCTTGGTCTTCAGCTCGCCGGTGGTGTTCAGGTAGGGCAGCAGGGTGAGGTGGATGCAGAGCGTGTCCTTGCCCTTCTCCCATTTCAGCTGGCGGATGGCCTCCACGTAGGGCAGGCTCTCGATGTCGCCCACGGTACCACCCACTTCGGTGATCACGAAGTCGTAGATGCCCTTGCGGCCCAGAGCCTGGATGTTGCGCTTGATCTCGTCCGTGATGTGGGGGATCACCTGCACGGTCTTGCCGAGGTATTCGCCACGACGTTCCTTGCTGATGACGTTCTGGTAGATGCGGCCGGTGGTGACGTTGTTGGCTTGGCTGGTGGGCACGTCGAGGAAGCGCTCGTAGTGTCCCAGGTCCAGGTCGGTCTCGGCCCCGTCCTCGGTCACGTAGCATTCGCCGTGCTCGTAGGGGTTCAGCGTGCCGGGGTCCACGTTGATGTACGGGTCCAGCTTCTGGATGGTGACCGTGAAGCCACGGGCCTGGAGCAGTTTGGCCAAGGAGGCCGAAACGATGCCTTTACCCAAGGAGGAGGTTACGCCTCCCGTAACGAAAATGTACTTCGTGGAACCCGTCATCACACTGCGAGCCCACCCTGAGTGGGCGAGGCGATCACGGGGTGTAAAGGTAGATCACGGGCGTTACCCGGCCAGCGGATAGTTGTCCACGGTTGTTCGATCGGTCCGGCCGTCCGGGTACCTAGAAGGTATAGCTTATCCCCAAGCTGGGCAATAGGGGCAGTTGGTCCACCCGGCGGTTGCGCACGCGATCGTAGTAGAAGATGTTGCGGCGGTCGTAGGCGTTGCTCACGCTGAAGTCCAGTTGCACGCGTTGGAACTCGTCGAACTTCCAAACCTTGGTGACGCCCACATCCAGCCGGTGGAAGTCCGGTAGGCGACCACCGTTGAGGGAGCCGTAGATGAAGTCGAGGTTGCCGTTCGTGGAGGTGAGGTCGGTCTGGATGCCGTTGCTGAAGTCCACCTGCTCGTAGGCGCCCTGGGTCTGGGTGAAGGGGAATCCACTGCCGTAGTTCCAGCGCACGTTCACCTTCCAGCTGTCGAACTTGCCGAAGGCGTAGCTGCCCACGAGGTTCACGTTGTGGCGGCGGTCCCAGATGGGGCGGTAGCTGCGGGTGCCGTCCCAGCGCTCCACGAAGTTCAGGGAGTAGACGCCCCAGAAGTAGAGGTTGTCCTTCTCGAACTTCAGCAGCACATCGCCGCCGTAGGCCTTGCCGGTCTCCATGATGAAATCCTTCTTCAGGGCATCGGGCTTGCTGATGAACTCGGGGGTGTCCTCGAAGATCTTGTCTCGGTTCAGGTTGGTCACCTGATCGAACTGCTTGATGTAACCTTCGATGTTCGCGGTGAGGTTGCGGGTGAGGTCCACCTCGAAGCCGCCCACGGCATGGCTGGCGTACTGGAGCGGGTTCTTCACCTGCTCGGTGCTACCGTCCTCGAGGGTGATGCTGTTCGGGATGTCATCGGGCGAGGTGAGGAAGCCGTAGAAGAGGTTCACCACATCGCGGTCGTTGTTGGTGGCGATCAGGTTCTGGCTGTACCGGCCCACAGCGGCCTTGATGCGCAGCCCGTCGGTGACGTTCCACTTCAGGCCCACCCGGGGTTCGAGGCTAAGCACGGAAAGGCTGGCATAGTACTGGGCCCGCAGACCGGGGTCGATCACCACCTTGCCGGTCTTGATGCGGTAGTTGAGATGGCCGGCGAGCTCGGTGCTCACGTTGTCCTGTTCCAGGCTGTTGCCGGCCGAGTTGAAGTAGCTGAGGTTGGTGCGCACACCGGTCACGTTCACACCGTACTTCAGCTCGTCGTCGCCGATGAAGTACTTGAAGTTGAGGCCCGCGTTGAAATTGTTGATGCTGCTGGAGCGGGGGGCGAGTTCCTGTTCGTTGAGGGTGATGTCGTAGTTGCTCATGGCGAACACACCGTCGATGAGCACGGCGCTGCCCGAGGGCACCAGCACGAAGTTGGCACCGGCACCCCAGTTGCCCCATTCCAGGTCGCTCACTTGTTGGTAGCGGGCGGCGTCCGTGAAATTGAATCCGAAGAAGTTGACCTTGCTGCCGTTGGCCGAGTTGAGCGACACCTTGCCGTAGAAATCGGTGAACTGGAAGGGAAGTCCGGTGGAGTCCACCACGCCTTCGTAGAGGCTCTTGCTGGTCTGGTCCAGGTAGCTGTGCTTGAAGTTGAGCAGGAAAGAGCTGCTGCCTGAGCCGGGGGAGGTCTGCTTCTTGATCGGGCCTTCCAGCAGGGCCTTGGCGGCGAAGGTGCTTGCGCCGACCTTGCCGCTGAGGCGGGTCTTGTTCCCGTCCCGGCTGGTGATGTCCATCACACTGCTCACGCGGCCCCCATGTTCGGCGGGGAAGGCCGCGGTGTAGATATCGGCGTTGCGGATGATGTCGTTGTCGAACACGCTGAACAGGCCGATGCTGTGGAACGGGTTGTAGAGCGTCATTCCGTCGAGCTGCACCAGGTTCTGGATGGGCGAGCCCCCGCGGATGTAGAGCTGGCCGCCCTGGTCACCGGTGAACACCACGCCCGGCACCACTTGCATGTACTGGGCGAGGTCGGCCTGGCCACCGATGGCCGGCAATCGTTCGATCTGCTTGGGGTCCAGCTTCGTGATGCCGACGCGCACCTGGTTCTGTGCCTCCTGCTTCTCTGCACTGATCACCAGTTCCTTCATCTGGGCGCTGGATTTGACCAGGTAGAGCTTCTCGCTGATGATCTGGTCGGCCTTTACATCCAGTTGCTTGGTCAGCGTGTCGTAGCCGAGGTAGATCACGCGGAGCGTGTAGCGGCCGGGGGGCAACTTGCTCAGGGAGAAGTAGCCGTTCACGTCCGTCTGCGCCCCGAAGTTGGTGGCGCCGATGAGGCCCACCGGGGTGAAGATGGACGGCTCGCCGGAGCCGGCCTCGTACACGAAGCCGCGCACCGTGCCGGTCTGCGCCGATACGAAGGAGGGAAGGGTGAGGGAGAGAAGGAGGGCGAGTCGGGTAGCGAGGGTCCGGATCATGTACGGGGGGTGTCCTTTGCAGGGGCGGCTAATGTAGCTGAACCCCATGCAAAATGCCCTCGACCAGTGACGGCATGTTGGACGCCTTTCTATACGGGTCCGAGGGGCTCAGTAAAGCAGATCGTCGCTGCGGCCGTAGGGTTTGCGCAGTTCGTACTTCAGGTCGCGCAACACCGAGGCCTTCACGTTTATGCGGAAGCTGAAGCTCTGGCGGGCGCCGAGGGGGATCACGTTCAGGTTGAACTCCCAGCAGTGCAGGTCCCAGTAAAGGTTCAGGGAGGTGGGCGTCCACTCCCCGGCCTCCAGGTCGTAGCCGGAGCTCACCCCCAGCTTCCAGTACTTCAGCACGGTGATATCGCCGTTGCCGAAGATGCTCTGCGTCTGGGTCTCGGTGTACTTCCGTTCCTTCCAGTTGCGCGCCACGCTGTAGCTGTAGTTCAGCCGCAGCATCCAGGGCAGGTTGAAGTCGATGTCGGCGCCTTTGCTCGGATCGGCCTCGCCCACCACCTGGTCGTCGCTGCGGGCCATGCTGGTGTTGTCGCCCCCGGCGGCCTGGCCGTACCGTTTGCTCTTCAGCTCGAAGCCCAGGGCCAGCGTGGCGTTGGTGAGGTGGGCCAACGATCCATCGAGCTGGCGGGTGGACCGTTCGATGTTGCGGCCCAAACTGTCGGTGGCATATGGATCCCAGGCGCTGGTGACGTTGAGGTCCACCTTGTTCAGCAGTTGCGTGCGGGCCGCGATACCCACGGGCGACCACCGGATGCTGTCCTTGAGCAGGTCGTAGTTGCTGGTGATGCCGAAGTAGTCCAGCAGCTTCATCTTCTTGAGCACGAAGTCGCCATCGGCATCCACCTCCTTGCTGCGCACCTTGGCCTCTACGCTCTGGATCAGGCCCAGCCCCACCAGTCCGCTCTCGCTGGGTGAAGGCGCCCCGTAGATGCTTTGTTCGTAGGGCGAATAGCTCGCTGCGGCACCGTTCACCCCGTACTGACCTTGGATGCGGGTATCGTTGCCGGGGATGTAGGTGAGGGTGGCCGAGGGCGTGATCACGTGGCGGATCGCCCGCAGCTTGCCGTCACCCAGGAAGGTGTACATGCCGTACAGCTTGCTGGTGAAGGCCGCACTGGCGCTCATGTCGACCATCGTACGCACACCGGGCAGGGTGTCCGTCTCCACCACCACCGTATCGACCCCGTACACGGTCCTCTTCTTCAGGTAGTCGAAGTAGGTGCGGTTGGTGAGGTTCAGCTGCGGGTTGATGGTGAAGAAACGGGTCTTGATGGAGGTGTTCACGGCGCTGGTGTTGCGGATGCCGTTGCGCATCTCCCGCAACAGTTGCGGCAGGTTGGCGAAGGACATGCGGTCCTCCGAGGTGTTCAGTTGGTTGTCGAAGGCCGTGTTCCAAGTGACGCCGATGCGGTCGTACCACAGGGGCCGTGCCGTCCGGTCGCTCCCGAACCACAGGGTGGGGTACACCCGCTGCACGTTGAAACCCACGGAAGGCAGGGTGAGGTTGAAGCTCCGGGTGAGCGTGTTCTGGCTGTGGCGCATGGCCACGGTGAGGCTGTACGGTTTTCCCGACCAGAGGTGGTTCCAGCTCACGTTGCTGGTGAAGGTGTTGGTCAGGAAATCCGCGGTGCTGCTGCTGAAGTTGTTGGTGAAGTTCCGGCTGCTGCCCAGGTTCACCGTGGCATTGAAGCGGTCCGTGAGGCTGGCCTTGGGATCCATCAGGTGGTTCCAGCGGATGAAGAAGCTGCGTTCATCCCGGAAGTCGGGATATTCGGGGATGCTGGTGCGCAGGCTGCGGTATTCCAGCTTCAGGTCGCCGCTGTAGTGGTATCGGTTGCGGTAGCGCGTCTGGGAGCGCAGGGTCCAGCTGCCGCGGCTGTAGATGTCGCCGGTCAGCGACTCATCGAAGCTGTCGCCGAGGGGCAGGTAGTAGCCACCGTTCAGGAGGAAATAGCCCAGGGCCGTGGAGTTGCCCCAGGTGGGGATGAGCAGTCCGGCCGAGCCGCCCTTGTGGTTGGGGAACAGTCCGAAGGGCACCGCGATGGGGGTGGGGATCCGGCCGAACTTCATCAAGGCCGGACCGGCGATGATCTTGTCATCGGGGATCACCATCATGCGCGAAACGGCGAAATGGTAGTGGGGGCGGGGCCGATCGCAGGTGGTGAGCATGCCGCCCAAGCTGTGCACCTCCTTGTTGGAGTGCAGCTTGCTGGTGTGCGCCAAGGCATGGAGCTGCTGCTCGGTGGTGCGCACCTCGCGGATGAAGCCCGCCTTGGTTCGGAAGTTGTAACGGATGCTGTCGGCCTCGATCGTCCGGCCTTCCTGCACGAAGTGGGGAAGCCCCTGTACCGCGCCGGTCGAATCCCTCGTTCCATGCGCCATCACCTCCTCGTTCAACATGTCCAGCACGATCCGGTCCGCCGTCAGTTCCACCGCACCGTACTTCACCGTGGCCGCCCCGAACATCATCACCCGTTTGTTGGCGAGGTCGTACTGCATGCTGTCGCGGGCGCCGTACGTCACGGCCTCCTCCAGGTCCTGGGCGGCTGCGTCGGCCCCCAATGTCAACAGCAGCGTGATGAAAAGCGCGCGCAGGGCGGAAAACCCTAGGGAAGCAGGACTTCTAACTTCGTGCCCGGAAAAAGGGATGCATCGCTCAACGGACATCATCGGCCCCGGGACCCGCGGGATGGCGGTAGGCGGAGGGGCCGAAAATAGCGCTCGGGTCACGGTCGTTCGTTGGATGCTCGCCTGCGCCCTGTTGTTGTGCGCCCTGCGGGCCATGCCCCAGAACGGAACGAACGACCCCAACCGTATCGACGTCATCTGCCTTGATGCCGGCCACGGAGGCAAGGATCCCGGCAACCTGGGTACCGGCCGTTTCAAGACCACCGAGAAGCACATCGCCTTGGCCGTCACCAAGCTCGTGGGCAAGTACATCAACGAGAACCTGCCCGATGTGAAGGTGGTGTACACCCGGGAGGACGACCGTTTCATCGAGCTGAAGGAACGCTGCAACATCGCGAACAAAGCGAAGGCCGATGTGTTCATCAGTATCCACTGCAACGCCAACGACAACCATGGCCCTCATGGCACGGAGACCTTCTCCATGGGATTGCACAAGACCGAAGCGAACATGCAGGTGGCCATGAAGGAGAACGCCTCCATCCTGCTGGAGGACGACCATGCGCTGAAGTACGAGGGTTACGACCCGAAGGACCCCGAGAGCATGATCGCCCTGAGCCTTCGCCAGAACAAGTACCTGGACCACAGCCTGCAACTGAGCGCGCTGATGCAGAAGCAGTTCACCGAGCGGGTGGGCCGGACCGACCGCGGCGTGAAGCAGGCCGGCTTCCTGGTGATCAGCTACACCACCATGCCCTCGGTGCTCACGGAGATCGGTTTCCTCAGCAACAGTGAAGAGGAGGATTTCCTCCAGAGCGAGAAAGGGCAGGAACTTGTGGCCTCGGCCATCTACCGGGCCTTCAAGGAGTACAAGGCCGCTTGCGAAGGGCGTTCCTCGGGTGCCAAGCCCGCACCGGTGAGCGAGGGGCAGCCGCCGGTGCCGCCCAAGGCGGCCTCCGGGGTCAGCTTCAAGGTGCAGTTCCTCAGCAGCAACAAACGGATCGCCTTGGAGCCGGCCAACTTCAACGGGATGCAGAAGGTGGAGGAACTTCAGGGCTCCGGCCTGTGGAAATACATGGTGGGCGACGAACCCACGTTGGAGGCCGCCCGCACCGTGCAGAAGCAGTGCAAGGACAAGGGCTACGACGGCTCGTTCATCGTGGCGTTCAGGAACGGCGAGCGCATCGATCTTCAACAAGCCGTTAACTTGACCCGCGATCGTTAAAAGGTTCCCCCTTGCTCAAGATCAAACGCGAATATTCCATAGCCCTGATGATCATCGGGGGCATCGTGCTCCTGATCTTCGGGGTGAACTACCTCAAAGGCCTGGACCTGTTGCAACGGCGCAACCTGTACCATGCGGTGTACTATGATGTCTCCGGTATCAGCGACGCCACGCCCGTGCTCTACAACGGGTACAAGGTGGGCCAGGTGGTGGGCACCGAGCTGATGCCCGACGGCAGCGGCCGTATCGCCGTGAAGTTCCAGATCGATGAGGACCGGCTGCGGTTGACCAAGGACACGAAGGCCGAGCTCTTCAGCGCCGACCTGTTCTCGCGGGCCGTGCGGATCGTGCTGGGCAACAGTCCCGACGCGGCCGAGAAAGGGGATACGCTGAACGGCGGCGCACAATTGAGCCTGACCGAGAGCTTCAGTTCGCAGGTGGACCCCTTGAAGCGCCGCGCGGAAGGCATGCTCGCGAGCGTGGATTCGGTGCTGACCTCGCTGCAGCTGATCCTCAACGAGAACGCGCGCGGCGACATCGACGCCAGCTTCGCCAACCTGCGCGGCACCCTGGAGAGCATCCGGTCCACCGCGGACCGCATCGACGCGCTGATGGCCAAGGAAAGCCCGACGATCAGTGCCACGTTGGCCAACGTGAACAAGCTCACCAGCACCTTGGCGGCCCACAGCGACCAGATGGGCAGCATCATCGACAACCTCGACAGTGCCTCCGCGGCCTTGGCGAACGGACGGATGGAGCGGATGATGGCCAACCTCGAATCGACCTCGGCGCAGTTGAAGGACGCCATGACCAAGATGAACTCCGGTGAGGGCACCTTGGGCAAGCTGATGAGCGACGACAGCCTCTACAACAACCTGACCTCCGCCACGCATGAGCTGGACCTGCTGCTGGAGGATCTGCGCGTGAATCCGAACCGGTACCTGAGCATCTTCGGCAAGAAGGACCGGCTGCCCAAGCTCAGCGACGCCGATATCGAACGGATCCAGCAGGTCTACCAGCAGAAGCAACAAGGCAAGTGATGGGGCTCGCGAGCATCCTTTTCCTGCTGTTGTTCGCCGCATCGGTGGTGCTGTTCGCACGCAATGCCAAGCGCATCCAGCGGAATATCGCCTTGGGCCGCGCGCAGGACCGCAGTGATCGGCCCGCCGAACGTTGGGCCGTCATGGCACGGGTCGCTCTCGGACAGAGCAAGATGGTGGTACGTCCCGTGGCGGGTCTGTTGCACATCATCGTGTATGCCGGCTTCGTCATCATCAACATCGAGGTCCTGGAGATCATCATCGATGGGCTCTTCGGCACCCACCGTGTGTTCGGTTTCCTCGGTGGCTTCTACGACTTCCTGATCGCGAGCTTCGAGTGGCTGGCGCTCGGGGTGTGGGTGGCCTGCGCCATCTTCCTGGTTCGCCGCTACCTCATCAAGCTGAGGCGTTTCGTGATGAAGGAGCTCGACGGCTGGCCCCGCACGGATGCCGCCTTGATCCTCTCCACGGAGATCGCACTGATGAGCGCCTTCCTGTTGATGAACGCCGCGGACCTCACCTTGCAAGCGAAGGGTGCGGAGCACTACACGCAGGCCGGTGCGTTCCCGGTGAGCGCCATGGTCGCGGATCTGTTCAATTTCCAAGCGCTTCCTATTTCCGGTTTGATCCTGATCGAAAGGGTCTGCTGGTGGTTCCACATCATCGGCATCCTGGCCTTCCTGAACTACCTGCCGTACAGCAAGCATCTGCACATCCTGCTCGCCTTCCCCAACACGTACTTCAGCAACCTGAGGCCGAAGACCGAGCTGGAGAACATGCCACGCATCACCGGTGAGGTGCGGTCCATGATCGATCCGTCGATCCCTCCGCCCGAGATGCCCGTGCCGCATACGGTGGCCGGTGTGGAGATGACCGAACGCTTCGGGGTGAAGGACATCTTCGACCTGAGCTGGAAGAACCTGATGGACGCCTACAGCTGCACCGAGTGCGGACGATGCACCAGCGAATGCCCGGCGAACATCACGGGCAAGCTGCTCAGTCCGCGTAAGATCATGATGGATACCCGCGACCGTTTGGAGGAAGTGGGCAAGGTGATCGACGCGAAAGGCAAGTGGGAGGACGACGGCAAGGACCTGCATGTGCGCATCACCGAGGAGGAACTGTGGGCCTGCACCACGTGCAACGCCTGCACGCAGGCCTGTCCCGTGAACATCGATCCGGTGGGCATCATCACCGAGATGCGCCGCTACCTGGTGATGGAACAGAGCCGCACCCGTCCCGCGCTCACCGCCATGTTCAACAACGTGGAGAACAACGGCGCGCCATGGGCCTTCGGGCCGGATAAACGAATGGATTGGACCAACGCATGAGCCAGCCGCTGACCATCCGTACCATGGCCGAGTTCGCCGCTACCGGCGAAGTGCCCGAGGTCCTCTTCTGGGTGGGCTGCGCCGGATCCTTCGACGATCGGGCGAAGAAGATCACCAAGGCCTTCGTGCGTATCCTGAACGCGGCCCACGTGCAGTTCGCGGTACTGGGGCAGGAGGAAAGTTGCACGGGTGATCCCGCGCGACGTGCCGGCAACGAGTTCCTGTTCCAGATGCAGGCGCTGAACAACGTCACCGTGCTCAATGGCTACGGCGTGAAGCGCATCGTGACGGCCTGCCCGCACTGCTTCAATACGTTGAAGAACGAGTATCCCGCGCTGGGTGGCACCTATGAGGTGATGCACCACACGCAGTTCATCAATGCGCTGCTGAAGGAAGGGCGGATCAAGATCGAGGGGGGAAGTTTCGCCGGTAAGCGGATCACGTTCCATGACCCGTGCTACCTCGGTCGCGGCAACGAGGAATACGAGGCACCGCGCGAAGTGCTGCTGAAGCTCGACGCCGCCTTGGTGGAGATGAAGCGCAGCCGCGCCAAAGGCCTATGCTGCGGTGCCGGTGGCGCGCAGATGTTCAAGGAGGCCGAGCCGGGCAAACGTGAGGTGAACGTCGAACGCAGCGAAGAGGCGCTGGGCCTTCAGCCGCAGGTGATCGCCGCCGGTTGTCCCTTCTGCAACACCATGCTCACCGACGGCGTGAAGCACTTCAACAAGGAGGGCGAGGTACAGGTGAAGGATGTGGCGGAGTTGATCGCCGAGGCGGGGGAGCTCTGAGCGGATACCTACTATCATGGGTATGAGGGGATGTAGCCCCGGGATTAGCCTTGCGGCGAACCAAACCTCTGCCATGAAGACCGTTCTTATCGCTTGTGCGTGCATCGGCACGCTTTCCTCCTGCACCATGACCATGCCTGTCAGCAGTTCGGGGC
>DASWWQ010000018.1:0-7476 GCA_036405935.1 Flavobacteriales bacterium | reverse complement strand
CCGGTCAGGAGGAGGTTCTTCAGCATGTGCAGGTACTGGGTGGAGATCGGTTGTCGGATAGGCTGTCAGTGGATCGATCGGCTCCGACAACCCATCAGCAAGGTGCTGCGCCTTGGCCCATGGCCTCCATCCTTAGTGCGGTGGCGTTGACGCGGTGATGGGTGGTTTGGGTATTCGCCCGCAACACCGGTCCATTGCATCAGCATCCGGTACGTTCCATCCGGCTAGCTTGGCGCTGATGTCGAACGATAGCATTCTACAGAAGTACTTCCACCGCACCGCACCGTGGGATTGGCTGAACAAGGACATGATCCATGTGATGGACCCGCATGCCCCGCGCATGATCACCATGGACCCTTGGCCCCAACTCGTGTTCCTGGGCGCCAACGGCGAGCGCACCGTGGCCCAGTTCATCCAGTACATGCGGCATCAGTACAGCGGCATCGCCCCTTCCGACCTGGATTCCGTCATCATCGAACAACTCGGCCTCCTCGTTCAGGAAGGCATCGTAGCGTTCTCCGATACGCCCATCGCTCTGGAATCGGCGTTGCGGGACCCACGCACTGCGGAAGGTCGGATCGACCTCTTGGGAAGTTGGATCGGTCAGTACACATATGATCATCTTCTACCCGGCGAGACGGAAAACTCCCCTGCCCTTGTCGGCTTCAGGATCGATATCCACCGGGTGGAGGGCGATCGCTTCTTCGGCACGGTCAAGGACGATGAGGCGACCGGTGGAACACCCGGAACGGGCACCATTTCCGGAACCTTCAGCGAGAACGGGGTGCGCTTCACCAAGCAGATGCCTATTGCTTCCGAATACGACGAAAAAGGGCGATGGACCTATGAGAACAAACCCCATCGCAAGCTCCTCTATGATGGTGCATTCTCACGGGACAAACAGCACCTCTCCGGAACGTGGCGTTTCAAGACCGCATGGGCATGGTACGGTCCCATTCCTTACCGGGTCTCGTACGGCACCGGTGAATGGGAGATGCGAAGGACGACCACTTCCTCTTCGATGTGACTTCATGCCCTGCTGCCTAGTTTCATCCGCGCAAGCCTTTCCCCATGTTCGTCCGCCGCGTCATTCCCCCTAAGTTCATCCTCTCCGTTACCTGGCGCCAGAGCCTGATCATGGCCCTGTGGTCGGGATTGATCGTCTTCCTGCGCACCAACACGGGCCTGAAGTACGTGGGCATGCCCTTCCTGCCGATCGGCATCATCGGTACGGCGGTGGCGTTCTACGTGGGCTTCAAGAACAACAGCAGCTACGACCGGCTGTGGGAGGCGCGCCGCATCTGGGGCGGCATCGTGAACATGAGCCGCAACTGGGCGGCATCGGTCATGGGCTTCGTATCGGCCACGCACGCGAAGTCGCCGGTCGCGAATGAGGACCTGAAGCGCATCCACCGCGAGCTGATCCTGCGGCACCTGGCTTGGATCCATGCGCTGCGCCACGTGCTGCTGCAACCCCGCTCGTGGGAACACGGCCGCCTTTTCGACCGCAACGATCGCACCGCCATCCTCGCCGACCTGGACGCTCCTCCGGTGGAGAAGGAGCTCGGCCGCTTCCTGGATGCGGACGCGGTGCGCCGGGCGATGTCCTTCCGCAACCCCGCCGTACAACTAATCACCGAACAGACGCAGCGGTTGCGCGACCTGCATGAGGCGGGGCTCATCGACAGCTACCACCATGTGGAACTGCAACGCATCCTGGCCGAGCTGGTGAACGAGCAAGGACGCGCCGAACGCATCAAGAACTTCCCCTTCCCGCGCCAATACGGAGCATTCAGCACGGTCTTCGTCTTCATCTTCATCCTGCTGGTGCCCTTGGGACTGGTGTTCGAGTTCAGCCGTGTGGACACCGCGCTGGCCTGGGTCACCATCCCGGTGAGCGTGTTGATCAGCTGGGTGTTCGTCACCATGGAGCTCATCGGCGATTACAGCGAGAACCCTTTCGAAGGCCTGATGAACGACATCCCGATGTTCACGATGGCCCGCGGCATCGAGACCGACCTGCGCCAGATGATGGACGATCCCGAGGTACCCGCAGCGCCGCAGCCGGTGGACGGGATACTGATGTAGAAGAAGTGTGAAGGATGAAGGGTGAGGGCTGAAGCAGCTGCACCTCACACCTTACGCTTCACCCCTTACATCTCACCACTCTCCACTTCCACTCACTCGTACCGCAACGCCTTCACCGGATCAGCGATGGCTGCACGATAGGCCTGCACGGTGACCGTGAGCACGGTGACGAGCAAGGTGATCGAAAGGGCCGCGACATACAGCCAAGGAGACACATCGGCGTGATAAGCGAAGGTCTCCAGCCAACGTCCGATGGCGAGGAAGGCGAGCGGGAAAGCCACCAACAGCGCGAGGCCGAGCAGAACCACGAACTCGCGGTTCATGCGGCGCACGATATCGCTGATCGGAGCCCCCATCACCCGGCGGATCCCGATCTCCCGCGTCCGTTGGCGCGCGGTGAAGTAGGCGAGACCGTAGAGCCCCATCATGGTGAGCACGATGGCCAGTCCGGCGAAGGCGGTGAACACCCGGAACAGCTTGTCCTCGGCCTGATAGAGCTGCGCGATGTCATCGGTGAGGAAGCTGCCCTGCCACTGTGCGTTCGGTTGAAGCTGTGCGAAACGGGCGCGCAGTGCGGCGAGCTGCGCGGAGACATCGCCCGGAGCCAGACGCAGCATCAGGTTGCCCACACCGTAACGCGGGTCGCCCTGGAAGATGGCGATCGGTTCGATCGGTGTATGCAGGCTGGCGTAGTGGAAGTCCTTCACCACACCGATGATGCGGAGCTCCTCATCGGGAACGGGGGGATCGGCCTTCGGATCGCCCGGGATATAGAGCACGCTCGCCAAGGGATCCTTGAATCCGAAGGCCTTCACCAGGCTCTCGTTCACCACCACCGTGCCGGTGCGGTCCGAAGGCACCTTCGGATCGAACAGGCGACCCGCTGTGAGCTGCATGCCGATGAGCCCGGGATAGTCCGCATCGCAGCTCATCGCCGGAAGCGGCTTGTCCACAACACCCTCCGGGGTCTTCGCCCGCAGCACCCAACGCTGCGTTTCCCCACCGGGTGTGAAATCGGTGAAGGCCGCGGCCTGCACGAAGCTCTCCCGCGCCAGTTCCTCCTTCAGCGGGCGGATGGCATCCCAGGCCAAGGTGTCCTGCGGAGGCGGTGACGGCATCTTCACCACGAGCACGTTCTCCTTGCGGAGCCCCATGTCGTTCGAGCGCAGCCAATGCAACTGGGCGAAGACGGCCAGCGTACCCGTGACCATGAACAACGCGATGCCGAACTGGAGGCCCATCAACACCTTCCGCACGCGCTGCTTGCCTGCACCGCTCGCCACACCCTCCTTCAACAGCAATTGCGGCGCGAACCGCGAGAGGAAGATCGCCGGATAGCTGCCTGCGAGCACACCCACCACGAGCATCACGAAGAGCACCAGCGCGATGAAGCTCCCGCTCAGGATCCGTCCCATGCCGATCGATTTCCCGCTCAGGTCATTGAACACCGGCAGGGCGAACTTCAAGAGCACGAGCGCGACGACGATGGCGATGCCCGCCACCAGCAGACTGCCGCCGATGAACTGCACCACGAGCTGCCGGCGCTGCGCTCCGCTCACCTTGCGCAGGGCCACCTCCTTCGCGCGGCGTGTGGCATCGGCGGTGCTCATGTTGATGTAGTTGATGCAGGCGATGGCCAGGATCAGCACCGCCACGATCGCGAAGAGCGTGACATAGGCCCTGTTGCCCTTCTTCGGCGTATCGTAGATCAGGTCGTTGTTGAAGTGCACATCGCGCAAGGGTTCCAGGTTGAAAAGCAGCGTGCCCTCGAAGCCGGTCTGCTTCCAGAAAGGCATGATGTACTTCGCGGTGAACGCGTCCATCTTCGGCTGGAAGGCCTTTTCATCCACTCCCGGCGCCAATACCACGTAGTTGTAACAGCTCACCTGGCCCCACGTGGTCATCAGCTGTTCCTTGGCCTTCGGCGGCATCCCGAGCAGGCTGAGCCAGCAGCCCATGGGAATGTGCGTGTTGTAGGCTTCATCATCGATCACCCCCGCCACCTTGAGCGATCTGCCGTTGCGCTCCACGAGCTTGCCCATGGGGTCGTCCGCCCCGAACATGCCGAGCGCCGCCCGCCGGGTGATCACCAGGTTGTCGGGCTCGTCCAGCGCATGCGGGCCACCCGAGATCCAGCGGAAATCGAAGATCCGGAAGTAGGAAGTGTCGGCGTAGTAGCCGTTGTCGATGGCGTATTCCTGCCCGTTGTACTTGAATTGGCAGCGGTTGAGGTTGTAGAGCAGGGTGCCGCCCTCGATCTCCGGATATTCCTTCAGCAGCGTGGGGATCAGGGGGAATTGGGTCACACCGAAATCATCGCGCGTATCACCGAAGTCGAAGTGGCCCTGCACGCGGTAGATACGAGCGGCCTTGGCGTGGTGCCCATCGAAGCTCAGTTCATCCTGTACATGGATGTGGATGAGCATGCACGCCACGATGCCCAAGGCGAGCCCGATGATGTTCAACGCGGCGAAGAGCTTGTCACGCTTCAGGTTGCGCCAAGCGATAAGGAGGGAGTTGCGGAGCATCGATAGGGTTGCCAGGTATCCGTTGACCGTTGTCGGTCATCCAAGCCACGCGGCCCTCCGACAACCGACAACTCCGCACAAGGTGAAGTCCCGTCAGCCCCCCGGAAAGAAGAAGGTGCGCTGGGGTTGGAAGGGTGATGGGCCGTTGGCGGATCAAGCCTCGAGCCGGGCCCACCGCAGGCGCGAGCTGTTGCTCACCACGCTCACGCTGCTCAACGCCATGGCGGCACCGGCGATCATCGGATCCAACAGGAAACCGTTGATCGGATACAGCACCCCCGCAGCGATGGGGATGCCGATGACGTTGTAGATGAAGGCCCAGAACAGGTTCTGCCGCACCACGCGCACGGTGCGGCGCGAGAGAACGATGGCGCGCGGGATCGCGTTGAGGTCCTTGCCGATGAGCGTCATCCGCGCCACGTCCATGGCGATGTCGCTGCCATGGCCCATGGCGATGCTGACGTCGGCCTTCGCCAGGGCCTCACTGTCGTTGATGCCGTCCCCCACCATGGCCACCACCTTTCCCTGTTGCTGAAGCCCGGTGACGAAGGCGGCCTTGTCCTTCGGTAACACCTCGCTCCGGTAGCTCGCGATGCCCACGGCCTGCGCCACCGCCTGCGCGGTACGGCGGGAATCACCGGTCTGCATGTGTACCTCGATGCCCGCTTCCCGCAGGCGGGCGATGGCCTCCCGTGCCGACGGCTTGATCGGATCGGCGATGGCCAAGGCCGCACGGATGCGCTGTGCGTCCGAAAGCCACACCACCGTCTGTGCGGCTTCCTGCCAACTTTTCTCCGTCTCCCGGAACTCCGCACCGATCAGGATACCGTTCTCTTCCATCAAGCGGCGGCTCCCGACCTGCCATGTCACACCTTTCACCTGGGCCTTCACTCCTTTTCCCGTGAGTTCCTCGAAGTGCTCGATGGCCAACGCGGGTCCCTTCCCCCGGCCAAGGTCGTCGGCATGACGCACCACGGCATCGGCCAAAGGATGTTTCGATCGCGCCTCCAAGGCGAACAGGACGGCCGCCGCTTCCGCATCCTCCAGACCGATGGATCCGATCACTTCGGGTCGCCCCTCGGTGAGCGTTCCGGTCTTGTCGAGCACCACCGCCGTGATCGCCTGTGCACGTTCCAGGCTCTCCGCATCCTTGATCAGGATACCGTTCTCCGCTCCTTTGCCCATGCCGGCCATGATCGCGGTGGGCGTGGCCAGGCCGAGCGCACAGGGGCAAGCGATCACGAGCACGGTCACCAGCGCGAGCAGTCCTTGCGTCAGTGCATGTTCACCGCCGAACATCCACCAGACGGAGGCGCTGAGCAGGGCGATACCGATCACCACGGGAACGAAGACCGCGGCGATGCGGTCCACCAAACGCTGCACCGGGGCCTTGCTGCCCTGCGCGTGTTGCACGGCCCGCACGATCTGGGCGAGCAGTGTGGCGGAACCCACCTTGTGCGTCCGCATCCGCAGGCTACCGCTTCCGTTGAGGGTTCCTGCCAACAGCAGGTCGTCCGCTCGCTTCGCCACGGGCATGGCCTCTCCGCTGATCATGCTTTCATCCACATGGCTTTCGCCCTCGATCACCGTTCCATCCACCGCGATGCGCTCGCCGGGCCGCACCAGGAGGATGTCGTCCACGTTCACTTCCGCGATCGGCGTGTCCACGTGACCTCCATCGTTCGTTTCGCGCATGACCGTATTCGGTCGAAGTCCCATCAACTTGCGGATGGCACTGCCCGTGCCGGCCTTCGCGCGTTCCTCCAGGAACTTGCCGAGAAGGATGAAGGTGATCACCACGGCGGCCGTCTCGAAGTACACATGCGCCTCCAGGCCCCGCTCCGTCCAGAAGCCGGGCCGAAGCGTGTTGAACACACTGAAGGCATAGGCCACGCCCGTGCTCAGCGCCACCAACGTGTCCATGTTCGCCGTGCGATGCCGCGCCTGCTTCCAGGCATTGATGAAGAAGGAGCGGCCGAGGACGAGCACCACGGGTGTGCTCAGGACCCACATCACCCCGTTGGCCCAGGACGCATGCATGTGGAACATGCCGATGATCACCAAGGGCACGCTCAGCCCAACGGATGCCCAAAGGCGTTGCTTCAAGGCGACGAGCCTTCGCCGTTGTTCCGCTTCGAGATCCGATGCCGCCTGTTCCTCCTCACCGAGCAGGAGATCATAGCCGCTGGCCCGCACGGCGCTCTGCAACTGCACTTCCTCCACCACTTCCGGTGAATAGTCCACAACGGCCATGTGCGTGGCGAGGTTCACGTCCGCGCTGCGCACACCGGGCGTTCGTTGGAGGGCCTTCTCCACATGGGCCACGCAGCTGGCACAGGTCATACCGGTTACCGGGAACGAACGTTTGCGGATCTGCTCCATGGCACAAAGGACCGAACGACGGGCGCCGAATGGCTTACATCATCCGGGAAAAGACTTGCATCGGAGCAGCCTTCAGGACAAGGCGAGAGCTCTATGCGGGGCTTCGGCCCACTTGGTCCAGCGGCGCACGTTTCGCTCCGGAACGTTTGAAGGCGGTGGGTGTCATCCCGGTGAACTTCTTGAACTGGGCGCTCAGATGGGCGGCGCTGCTGAATCCCGTGCGATGGGCGATCTCGGCCATGGTGAGTTCGCCATAACCGATCAACTCCTTCACCCGCTCCACGCGCTGCAACAGGAAATACTGCTCCACGGTCGTTCCTTCCACATCACTGAAGACCGCCGAGAGACCGGAGTATTCCTTGTTCAACCGTGCGGAAAGGTGTTCGCTCAAGCGCACCGGACCATCGGCATCGGTGTGATGGACCAGTTGCACGATGGTCGCTTTGATACGTTCCACGATGGCCGTATCGCGATCGTT
>DASWWQ010000017.1:0-4753 GCA_036405935.1 Flavobacteriales bacterium | reverse complement strand
CGGCAGGATGGACCGCTTCACCAACCCGTGCGGCTTCCTGCCCAACGACAGCATCGACCTGAACAACGATGGTCGTGCCGACCTTGTGATCGTCGGCTACCGCATCGGGACGGACGACGAACCCAGCAGCGGCGGCGACTGTACACTTGAGGTGTCCACATTGCCCGGAACCGCGCTGCTCTGCGATCGGTCTTCACCCCGGGATCGGACGCCACATGTATTGGATAGTGCCGACACGTTACGGGCCACCGGACGCAGTGCGGAGAATGACCTACAGGGGCAGCGCACGGCATTCCTGGACTGCGCCGTTCCGGTCTGGCGTTGGGGTTATGGGAACCACTCCCCCGAACTCACACCGGTGACCGATGCCGGCATCTACGGCTACAGCACCACCACCGCGACCGGCACGCGATTCGGCACGTTCCGTTTGGAGCCTCTGCGCGATGTCCGCTATGTCCGGATCACGGCCGGTCCGGACGTCGCCGCCGGGGATCTCCTGCTCGTCCACTGGACCGATCACCGTATCAGTTGCACGAAGCCGCGCCTCGGGCTGTAGCCGTCACCGAGTTCCAGCACATAGTAGTACGTGCCGGCAGGAAGCTCCTGATGATCGTTCGACAGACCGTCCCAAGGCTCCAGATGATAGGCGTCGGCGCGGAGCACCTCACTTCCCCAGCGGTTGTAGATGCGCATCCCGTTGGCCGGAAAATCCTCCAGGCCAGGGATCAGGAAGGTCTCGTTGATGCCATCGCCGTTGGGTGAGAAAAGCTCGGGGATCGTGACGCGCGGCGGATAGGCACAGGCCGGAACGGTGAAGACCAGGGTCCCGCAACCGTTCGGGTCGTCCACCGAGATGGTATAGGACACCGAATCGGGCAAGGTTGCACTGGTGAAGAGAAAGGGAGGATCGGGATCGATGCTGCCCGGCACGCCGGAGACCGAATACGTAGGTGCATTGCCCTGGGTGATGGTGAACACGATGAACGAGGTACCCGGTGACTCGTTGCAGGTGCGTTCCAGCCCGATCAGCTCCAACGCGTCGATCACCTGCACGCTCAACAGCGATTGGTCCGCACCGCAGCCCAGCACCTCCACCACGTACTGGAACTCGTACGCGCCTTCGTCCAAGCCATTGGTGTTCAACAAGCCACCGGTCAATGCCCCGGTGTTGTCCAGGTCCACCCACACACCGCCGCTTTGCGGAGTGCCTCCAAGGCCGCTGAACAGATCCAGTTCGGTGATGGTGTCGCAGGCCACCAGTTGCCCATTGCTACCGGCATCCGGCGGGCCGGTGACGCTGATCTGCAGGGTGGCCGATGCGGTCGGGCAGGGCGGCGCGCTGGGCAAGGCATAGGTGTAGGCGCCGGGCGGATCGCTGGTCGGATCGAAGATGCTGTTGTGCGGACCACCCGGACCGGTCCATGTGCCCCCGGGATCGGGATCCCCTTCCAGTGCCGCGAAAAGATCCACCGGGACGCTGGTCTCGCAGATGAGCAGGTTGGCGTCGTCGCCGGCATCGGGTGAAGGCAGATTGGTGATGGTGACCGTGGACGTGTCGGTGCAGCCGCTGCCATCCACCACCACATAGCGGTATACGCCGCCGGGATCCGAACCGGGATCATACTGGGGGCCGTGCGCACCGGATGGCCCGGACCATGCCCCACCCACATCGGGATCTCCACCCAAGGCATCGAACAGGCTGAAGGGGGATTGCCCGCTGCAGAGGGTGATGCTGCCGTTCACCCCGGCATCCGGTCCGGTGATGATCTCCGCCGACCAACCGGCGGCATTCCCCAGGAAGTTGCTGGTGAAATGGAAGGTGAGGCAGCCCGTGGTTCCGCTGGCGGTGAAGGTCTGTCCGGCCAAGCTGTTGTTGGCGTTGCCGGTGGCCAGCACGGGCGAGGACACGTCCGGCCCATCATGCACCACGAGTTGGTCGGGATCCAGGAAGCCGCCCACGGCGAAGGTGCTGAAGGTGACGGCAGAGGCTGCACCCGTGCCACTGCCTCCTCCCGGACAAAGCGTGGCAGTGAGGTCCAGATTGCTGCCATAGGAGGCATCAGCCCCTCCATTATCGAAGAAGCGTCCATCACAACTGTTCCACAGCGCGTTGTCCGTCAGGACGAACGACTGGGAAGAGCAAGGAAGCACTGCACAGGAACAACCGATCAGGAGGAGCTTGCTTCGTGATCGAAGGTGGAGCGGAGAGCAGGTCATCGGCTACATGCTCCTAACAACAAGAGAGGCAGGAGCGTTCGCTCCTGCCTCCATGGATAAGGGATGTCGAATGGAATTGCCTTGCCAGCCCGTCTATTTTCCATCCCTTTCCGGATCGGCTCCCGAGCATTTGTGCATGCTGGAGCTCCGATGTTCGGAACCGGTCGTTCTTCTCAGTTCGATGGTCCTGCCAAGGAGGCACCGATCGCATGCCAGGGAGAAATGCAAGCAGAAGACCTGCTTGGGGTCATCCCTGAACGGGTCCAGAACAGGACGCGATCGGGGGATCAGGGGGCTGTTGTTCCCCGCTGGCTTCCCGGGGGTCATTCGGGTGCGACCTGGCCCGATAGGTTCGGGGAAGGCGGACGACCGACCCGCCCCTGGATCCAGACCCGACTTGTGAAGGCAAGACACAATAAGCTGGCATCCAGAATATTAACGAAGGGATGACACAAACTTGGAAAGCCGACCTTATGGATACTGCAACCAAAAGCCTGTCGGGAAGGTCAGGGAAGCGTACTTTCGCGCCGCTTTTCCACCGAACAGCGCAGAATGGCGAAAACAGCGACCAAACCCATGCGTTTCCTTTCGTCCGGTTTCATCCGGATGAAAGTGAAGGCGATCAGCGACCGGAAGGAGAAGAAGAAAGCCTGCGTAGCCTATTTGGCGCGGATGGAGGCGCAACGGGAGGAGCAGAAGAGGACCCGCAGCACGGTGGAGGACACCGATGATACGATCCGCTTCCTGAAGATGGAGATCGAGCACCTCAGCTCCTAGGCCCTTCCGGCTTCCAGCGAACGTTCTTCACCTTCCCTGCCCATATTCCTTGGGCGGATCGTCCGCTGCCGATCGGCGGGGATCCGATCACCGGATCGCTCCCGATCCCGCCCCTGTTGGAACCGTGGACACGGTACCTCTGCGGCGCAAGTGGACGGACACGAAGCGGACCCTCCAGCACGTTCTTGCTTCCGGCATGCTCCGTCCCCTGTCCCTGATCATCCTGCTGTCGGGTCCGCTGATGTTGACCGCGCAGGACGATGCGCTGCCCCCCACCAACGGGAAGGTGCTCGACTTCGTGGAGCGCCACCTCAACAAGCGCGTGGGCACCGGCGAATGCTGGGACCTCGCCGCCGCCGCCCTCCGCTCGGCCGGCGCCACTTGGGACGGTGCCTACGGTTTCGGCCGCCCGGTCGATCCGGATCAGGAACCCGTACTGCCCGGCGACATCGTGCAGTTCGAGGGGGTGGAGGTCCGCTACAGCACCCCCACCACTGAACATCGCGAAAACATGTCGCACCACAGCGCCATCATCCACGCCGTGCTGGGTGAAGGGCACTACCGGCTGGCCCACCAGAACTTCGGGCGCGGCCGGAGGACCGTGGGCCTCACCGACTGGTCCACCGTCCATACCACGAAGGGCACATGGACCTTCTTCCGGCCGCTTCCGTGATGAGGATCAAGGCAGGATCACCACGCTGCGGCGCACCAAGGCACGCTCCAGGTCCAATTCCAAGTGGTACAAACCCATGGGCAACTCCAGCGTGGCGCGCAGGCTGCGTGGAGCCATCACCTGCAACAGGCGACCATCGGCCGTGAAGACCCTTACGGAACGGATGGCGCTGCCGGCCTCCACGGTGAAGGGTCCCGATGAGGGTACGGGGAAGATCCGCAGCTGATCGGCGGCCTCCACCCCTTCCACCCCTACATGCAGGCTTTTATGCAGGCAGCGCACGGACATGCCGTAGCTGCGCAGGGCATCATCCTGGGGGTTCACGAGATCGCCGCCGATGGTGAGGTTCTTCGCATATGCGGTGTTCGGCGTGCTGCTCCAATAGTTGGCGAAGGAACCCACGTTGATCAGGTTGCCCATCACCCCTTCGCGCGAGCCGCCCAACACCAGCTTCAGGTTGGAGCCGAAGGCCGTGGCGCTGTTGGTGATGCCCTCCGCCTCGAGCAGGGCCACCCAGTCATCCCGTTCGGGCAGTTGCCACCCGGCGCCGAGCGCACTGCAGGGATCGATGCCATTGGTGGCCGTTGCGGTGCTGCCGCTCCAGGAATCCGCATCGCTGCCACCACCCCACCAATCCGTGGGGTTGTTGCCGGTGATGAAGAGGGCCGAACCGGCCCCGAGGCCCGTGGGGTCGTTGGCGGAAAGGCCGGTCACCGGAGCAGTGGTACTGGTACGCAGGGCGTGTCCGTCGTTCCAACGGCCCCATTGGTACAGCCGGCCGTAGGCAGAAGCATCGGTGGCACTGCTGCCCACGTTGGAGGAACCGAGGTCCTGTTGCGTCCACACATGGCCATCGGCGGCCCGCACCAGCGCATTGGTGGTGGGAGTGCCTTGCAGGTCGAAGGTGATGCTGCCCGTATCACCCACTTCGTCCGTGGGAATATCCTGGGCGGAAGCTTGGATCGGCACGGCGACCGATGCAACAAGAGCGAAGCGCGGGAGTAGGGGTCGTACCATGGGGAGAGGGGTTGTGGACAAGTTTAACCCCGATCCGATAGGAGTTGTTCAGGGAACGAAGACGCACAG
>DASWWQ010000016.1:0-12622 GCA_036405935.1 Flavobacteriales bacterium | reverse complement strand
CCACCGAACCCCCCACCGCCGAAGCCGCCGAAACCGCCACCGCCGCCACCGAAACCACCGCCACCTCCACCTCCGGTGAACCCACCCCAACTGCCGCTGTGGCGACCTGAAGCGGCATTGAGCAGCGTCCATGCGGTCCAGAAATCGATGTCGTTGCGTCTTGAGTACCGGCGCACGCGCCCCACTTGCGCTGCAACGATGCTGCCGAGCACGAGGACGACCAGCAGCATGATCGTCCACGGGAAGGGCTTCTTGCCGTAGCTCTTCACATCGATCTCTCCCTTGGCCAACCCCATCAGCGTATCGGTGGCCTTGTCCAGTCCGCCGTAGAAATCCCCGTTGCGGAAGGCCGGCAGGATCTCGTTCTCCACGATGCGTTTGGCAAGAAGATCGGG
This sequence comes from Flavobacteriales bacterium, assembly GCA_036405935.1. GTDB lineage: Bacteria > Bacteroidota > Bacteroidia > Flavobacteriales_F > PHOS-HE28 > PHOS-HE28. Next base: position 12,227 of record DASWWQ010000016.1, on the reverse strand, counting down.
GATCGCCCCTTCCAGGCCATAGCCCGTGGCGATGTACACGTGACGATCACCGGGACCGCCGGTGGGCTTCACCAGCACCACGATGCCATTGTCCGTATCGCTCTTGCCCAGCCCCCAGTCGTTGCCCAGCTGGAAGGCGAAATCCGAGGGAGGATAGCCGCAAAGGGTATCCACGATCACGATCACCAGTTGGTTGCTGGTCTCACGGGCGAAACGCACGAGCTTGTTGTCCAGCCGCTGCACATCCTGCGGCCCCAGCAATTCCGTGTATTGGAACACGAGCCGATCCTGGTCCGCGGGCCGCCGGGGGATGCAGGGATCCTCCTTGGCCGCAAGGATCAGCGGCAACGCCAGCAACAGGAGCAGAACGCGGACCCTCATCGCCGACCGATGCTGATGTCGTCGTCCAGTTCGTTCACATCGTTGCTGCTGCGGGGGAAGTGCTTGGCCAGCCGCTCGCCCACACGCTGCACGCCGGCACAGAGCCCATCGGCATATCGGCCTTGCCGGAAATGCACGATTATCTCGTCCAGCACCTCCTGCCAGAAGCCCTGCTCCAAGCGGGCATGGATCCCGCTGTCACCGATCACCGCCACCCGGTGCGAAGGCACACTGACGTAGATCATGACGCCGTTGCGTTCAGCGGTCCGGTGCATGCCGAGTTCCTCGAAGACGTAGGCCGCATGATCGAGCACTCCTTCCTCGATGGTCTCGTCGAGATGCACACGGACCTCGCCGCTGGTGAGCGCTTCGGCCTTGCGCACCGCTTCCTTCACCCGTTGCCGTTCGGCATCGGAAAGGAACTCATCGGCACCGACCAGCGCGCTCACTTGAAGCTGATGTCGGGCGCGTTCTCCGTACCGGCCTGCGCACTGAAGCCGGCCTTTTCCGTGAAGCCGAAGAGCTTGGCGAAGAGGTTCCCGGGGAAGGTGAGGATGCGGGTGTTGTAGTCGGCCACCACCTCGTTGAAGTTGCGGCGCTCCACGGCGATCCGGTTCTCCATGCCTTCGTACTGCACCTGGAAGTCGCGGAAGCTCTGCACGGCCTGCAACGTGGGGTATTGCTCCACCAACAAGCGGCCGATGGCACCGCCGAGGTTGGCCTGGGCCTCTTCGAACTGCTTGATCTTCTCGGGCGTGAGGTCATCCCCCGTGAGGGTGACACTGACGGCCTTGCTGCGGGCCTCCACCACGTCCTTCAACGTCTGGCTCTCGTAGTCGGCCGCACCTTTCACGATCTCCACCAGGTTCTTGCTCTTGTCGGCGCGGGCCTGGTAGGCCACTTCCACCTGTTGCCACTGCTTGTTGACGCCCACCTCCGCGCGCTTCATGCCATTGTAGGTGGTGATGGCGTACAGCGCCAACAGAACGATGACGCCGAGGATGATCCAGGTCGAACGTTTCATGGAAGTGGGGTTTGTTGCTAGGGAGATAGCACAAAGATGCATCCCCTGAACGCACGATGGCCCGTCCGTGTATGAACGGTCGCAGGGCGATGCCGACGGAGGACCGACCTAGGGCAACTGCTCGGCGCGCGTGTTCGTCGGCACCACTCCACCCACGGTCTGCAGGATCGGATCGCGATCGTTGGCCGTGCCGGTGTACTTCACCTGCCCATCCTGGTTCACGTCCTCGATGAAGTAGCCGCTCGCCGTGTTGGTGGGCACCACACCACCCACGCGCACCAGGATGGGATCACGGTCGTTGTTGCTGCCGGTATAGCGCACCACGCCGTCCCGGCGGGCATTTCCGGGCCAAAGACTGCGGGTGTTACCGGTGACCTTGGCCGGTTCCAGTCCGATGAGTTCCACGGCCGTGGTGGTCAGGTCCAAGCTGGTGGCGGCCGGGGTCAAGTTGATGGGGTCCAGTGTGCAAACGCCCAAGTGGTTCCGATGGCGAACAGTGACATGGTACAGGCCCGGTGCCACCGGAAAGGACAGCGGCGAAGTGCCGTTCAGGTCCACCACATCACCATCCCGCTGCAGCAGGGCGCAACGCGTGCGTTGCACGGTGGACAGGGTGTTGGGGTTGCGCAGTTCCACCAGCACCCAGTCCACGATGGCATCATTGCCCATCACCGCCAGCACCGCCGGTAGCACCTGCTCCCCGCCACCACCGACCTGTGTGAAGCCGAGCGCCGTGTAAGGCTCCGTCACGGGGAAGGTACCGAGGGTACGCAGCGCGTCGCTCATCAGGCCCGTGGTGGTGTTCAGCGGCCCGTTCAACAGCACCTTCAGGCTGAGCAGCACGTTGTTGTTGGCCGGGAGCGTCTCCTTCACCATGCCATCATAGGGGTAAATGCCATCGGCGAAGGCCAAGGTGCGTTGGGCCACCACACCTTGGGTGGACGGGTTGAAGCGGAAGATGGTACCGTTGCCCGTCCCACCCGAGGCGGCCGTACCGTAGAGCAGGCCATCCGTTCCGAACAGCATACCGGATTCGGAGCCGGAGCCCTGGGCCGTGGTAAGGTCGTGCTCATTCACCACCGCACCGGTGCTCGTGGTATAGCTGAACACCGTACCGTTGAGACTGGTGAGGCCGTTCTCCATCGTGGTGCCGTAGAACTTGCCGGGGGTGGTCTCCACCAGTTCGCCGGCCGGGGCTGTTCCCTTCTCCACTTCCAGATCACCCACGCGGGTGTAGCCATTGGTGGTGGGGTCCAAGCGGTAGATGGATCCACCGCCGAAGCCCCCCATCTCGGACAAGGTGCCGTAGAGCATGCCATCGGAGCCTTGCACCATGGAAGCCTTGGGGACCGCTCCATCCGCCGCCTGCAGATGGCGCCTTACGGTGAGGGAGGCGGCACCCGGGGTGTAGTCGAACAGGGTCCCATAACCATAGGTTCCTCCTTCGGCACAGGTACCATAGAGCTTGCCGTTGGAGGCCAGCACCAAGCCGGCCTGCGGCAGGGTGCCCGTGGTGGGGGTGAGATTGACGCGGGTGGTATGCGTGCCGGTGGAAAGATCATAGGAGAACAGCGTCCCCACCGAACTGAGACCGCCGGTGCGGCATAGGCCGTAGATCACGTTGCCCACGATCACGGGCGCACCCACCGGAGCGGTACCATTGAAGGCCCCACCGAAATTGTGGAGACGGGTATACGCGAAGGTGACCGGATCGAAGGAGAAGATCACCCCTTGGTTCTGGGTGCCACCGCTGGAGGTGAAGCCGTAGAAGAGACCATTGGCGGCACGCGTCATACGCCCTGTGGGGAATGCGCCCGTGCTGGCCCCCATCACCGCAAGTGGCGTATAGGTGCTGGTGGCCACGTTGAAACGGAAGATGACGCCACGATCCAAGGTACCGCCCCCCAAGGAGGTGCAGCCCACGAACACGCCCGCCCCATCCTCCAGCAGACCGGCCCAAGGCTGGCTGGCCGAGGGACCGAGGTTGCGCAATGCGCTGTAGGTGGCACCGGTGATGTCATAGTTGTAGATCACACCCTTGTTGTCGGTGCCGCCTGCGCTGGTCATCCCATAGAGCTCACCGTCCGATGCGATGATCACGCGTCCGAGGGGCGTTGCTCCCGTGGCGGAGGTGAAGTCGTGCAACTTGGTGAGCGTGGGGCCGGTGAGGTTGCAACGGAAGAGGGTACCCAAGCCGTTGGCGCCACCAGCGGAGGCCGTTCCATAGAGCAGGCCATCGGCATCCTGCGCCAATTCACCCATGGGTACGGTACCGTTGGCACCGCCGAAGTCCAACACCTTGGCCACGGCGAAGGTGGTCGGGTTGAAGGAGAAGATGGTTCCGGTGCTGTTCACCCCCCCGGCTTGTGCGGTTGCATAGAGCAGACCGTTCGCGCCCACGAGGAAACCACTGCCCGGATTGGCCCCCACCGCATTGGAGAGATCCGCGCGCTTGGCGAAGGTGTTGGTGGTGGGATCGAACTCGATCACGGTGCCCACCCCATTGGCTCCACCGGCGTTGGTGAGGCCGTAGAGCTTGCCGTTGGACGCCACCACCAGACGACCGCGTGGACCTTGGCCGTTGGTGTTGACCATATCCACCCGCTTGGTGATGTTACCCGTGGTGAGGTCGAGGTCGTAGAGCGTGCCGAAGCCGTTGGCACCGCCCGTGCGGCACATGCCGTAGAGCTTGCCGTTGGCGGCCTGAACCAGGCCTCGTTCGGGGTAGGATCCCTGTGTGGCGGCGGTGGTGAAGTACTGCACCACCGTGTACGCACCGGTGGCGGGATCCATGCGGAAGACCACCCCGAGGTTGTTGTCGCCCCCATAAGCGGTGACACCATAGTACAGGCCGTTGTTGGCCTTCATCAGGTCGCAACGAGGAGCCTGACCACCGTTCAACTGGAAGTCGTAGCGTTTGGTGAAGGTGCCCGTGGCCGTGGCGAAGCTGTAGATGGAACCACCACCGTTCTGTCCCCCTCGATTGGTGAGGCCCCAGTAGGTCTCCTGGGCGGATAGGGTACCGGTGAGAACGAGGCCGAGCAGAACGGAAGTGCAGCGCGAAAAGGACATTGCGATCGGGTTGGGGCCGCGGGTTACGGCGAGGGAATCCGCAAGCTAAGGCATCGGGCCCATTTCCGATAGCCTTGTCAAGTGATCCCCTTATGGCCATGGAAAGACCCCAGCACGGAACATCTCTCCGGTGCCCTCCGTGTCTCCCCCTGTAGTGAAAACCCGAGCGCTAGCGGAAGATCGCCGTGTGCGGCAACCCATCGGCACCGACGTGCCCGCGGTACATGCCCGCGCTGTTGAACTCCAGCACCACGTTGCCCGAGCGGTCCACCGCGATCAATCCCCCCTCCCCGTCCAAGGGAGGAAGCTTCTCCTGCACCACGATGCGCGCCGCCTCCTGCAGGGACAGGCCCTTGTAGCTCATCAGGGCATGCACATCGTGGGCGGCAACGGCCCGGATGAAGCTCTCCCCATGCCCGGTGCAGCTGACCGCGCAGCTGGCGTCGTTGGCATAGGTACCGGCCCCGATGATGGGACTGTCGCCGATGCGCTGCCAGCGTTTGTTCGTCATGCCCCCCGTACTGGTGGCGGCTGCCAGATGACCCTGCTGATCGAGGGCCACGGCCCCCACGGTACCGAACTTCCGCTCACCGCTGTGGTCCAGCTGTACGGTATCGGTGCCCTTCACCTGCTGCCATTGTTCGTAGCGCAACGGGTCGAAGAAGTACTGGTCGTCCTCCAGTTCGATCTTCTGGCGATGGGCGAATTCGAAGGCACCGGTGCCGCTGATCAGCACGTGTTCGCTCTGCTCCATCACGCGGCGCGCCAGGCTCACCGGGTTCTTCACGTTGGGCACGCCGGCCACGGCACCCGCATCAAGGTCCTTGCCCGACATGATGGCGGCATCCAGTTCGTGCTGTCCATCCGCGTTGAAGACCGCACCGCGGCCGGCATTGAACAGCGGAGTGTCCTCCAAGGCGCGTACGGCCACCTCGACCGCATCGAGGGCCGAGCCCCCCTTCGCCAGGACCGCATACCCCCGTTGCAGGGCCAGTTCCAACGCGTCCCGGTAGGCCTTTTCCTTTTCCGGGGTGAGGTCGGCGGGGAGAATGGTACCGGCACCACCGTGCACGGCAAGGGCGAAGGTGGACATGGGCTACGGGTTGAGGGCGGCGAAAGTAACGGCGATGGTCCGCCGCGCATCAGGGCGGCCAAAAGCCCGGTGGACCCAGCGAAGAAGGGCCACCCTTCCGAGCGGCCCTTTCCAAAGCGTTATCGAACGATCACTCCTGGATCAGCACCCCTTCAGCGAGGAAGGTCCAGCTGGTGTCGGGCACGGTGATCTTGGCGATCTCCTCGGGGCTCTTGCCGGCATCCTCGGCATAGTGGCGCAGCATGGCCACATCGGTGATGTCCCGCTTGGCGCGGCCCTGCATCACGGTCTTCTTGCCTTCCAGTCCGGCCGTGGGCACGAAGAAGCCGTAGTCCACGAAGCGCACCATCATATCACCCCCGTCGGCCATCTTCACGTTCATCCAGCAGCCTTTCTTGGCGCAGCTGGAGATGATCTCGGCGGAGAGCTTCAGGTCGGCGGAATCCTTGCCGGCGATGGCCTTGTCGAACTCGGCCATGGTGATCGCGTTGTCGGCCGTGATGGTATCACCATAGACCGTGTACTTGGCGGTCTGGACGGGCGCCTGGGTAACCTCCGGAGCAGTGGATGTACCGCAGGAAACGATCAGGAGCACGGCCGGGAGAACGAGGAAAGGTGACGTCTTCATGTTCTTTGTGATGGCGCGAAGATCGGGCGTTTTCATCTTTGTACCGCGCCCATGTCCGACATCATCCGCCTGCTTCCCGACCACGTGGCCAACCAGATCGCCGCCGGTGAAGTGGTCCAACGTCCCGCGTCGGTGATCAAGGAACTGCTGGAGAACAGCGTGGACGCGGGGGCCCATCGCATCATCCTGGTGGTGAAGGATGCGGGCCGTACCCTGATCCAGGTGACGGACGACGGCAAGGGCATGAGCCCGAACGATTCCCGCCTGAGCTTCGAAAGGCACGCCACCAGCAAGATCCGCGTGGCCGACGACCTGCAGGAGGTGCGCACCAAGGGTTTCCGGGGGGAAGCCCTCGCCAGCATCGCGGCCATTGCCCAAGTGGAGCTGCGCACGCGGACATCGGACGACGAACTCGGTACGCGGATCCTGATCGAAGGCAGCCGGGTGAAGGTGCAGGAGGCGGTGGCCGGTCCGCCGGGCACCACCATCAGCGTGCGCAGCCTCTTCTTCAACGTGCCCGCCCGACGCCAGTTCCTCAAGAGCGATCAGGTGGAGATGAAGCACGTGATCGACGAGTTCCAACGTGTGGCGCTGGCGCATCCGGAGATCGCCTTCCAGCTGTTGCACAACGAGCAGGAAGTGTTCCACCTGGAGGCCGGCAACGAACGCCAGCGCATCGTGCACGTCTTCGGCCGCAAGTACGATGAGCGACTGGTACCGTTGGAGGAGTCCACGGACTTCATGCGCGTGTCGGGCTTCATCGCCAAGCCCGAATTCGCCAAACGTTCGCGCGGGGAGCAGTACTTCTTCGTGAACCATCGCTTCATCCGCAGCAGCTACCTGGACCATGCGGTGCGCCGGGCCTACGAGGAGCTGATCACGCGCGACAACTACCCCAGCTGGTTCATCTCCTTGGAACTGGATCCCGCGTGGATCGACATCAACATCCACCCCACCAAGACGGAGATCAAGTTCCGCGACGACCGTACCGTTTACGCCATCGTGCATGCGGCGGTGCGGCGTGCGCTGGGCAGGCACAACATCACGCCGAGCTTGGACTTCGAGCCCGAACCGGCGATGCTCGCCGCCTTCAACATGCCCAACGTACCCGCCGTGGCTCCCGTAGCCGAAGCACCGGTCTGGCGGCCGCATCACCTGCCGCACCGTCCCGACCCCACCGGCTGGCAACAACTGTTCGACCGGCCCGGGAAGCCCGCGGATCCCCAGCACGAGGAGGCCGTTCCCGACACGCGGACCCTACCCTCCCGCGAGGTGGAGGAGTGGAACAACGACCGTCCCGTGTTCCAGCTGCACAACCGGTACATCCTGGCGCAACTGCGGACGGGCTTCGTGGTGGTGGACCAGCAGCGGGCGCACGAACGGATCGTCTACGAAAGGGCGTTGCGCGCACTGGAGAAGGGCGAAGGCACCAGCCAGACCCAACTGTTCCCGGTGACGGTGGACCTGAACGCGGCGGACCATGCGCTGCTGTTGGGCATCATGCCCGAACTGGAGGCCATGGGCTTCCGCCTGGAACCCTTGAGCGGACGCACGATCGCCGTGAACGGCATGCCCGCCGAGAGCGGCGACGAGGATCCCTTGATCCTGCTCGAGGCACTCCTGGAGCAGGTGAAGAACGAACGCGGCTCGTTGAAGGCCGAGCGCCATGCCACCTTGGCACGCGGGATGGCCCGCAGCATTTCGGCACGCCCTGTGAAAACGCTCGGCGTCCAGGAGATGCACGATCTGGTGGATCGCCTTTTCGCCTGCGAGATGCCCTACTTCACCCCCGGCGGAAAACCCGTATTGATCACTTTCGGGCTGCAGGAGCTCGACGAACGTTTCGAACGCTGATGATCGGATCCTCCTACTCCATCGGCCCCGTGGTCAAGAACCTGTTGATCATCAACGGGCTGATGCTCTTGTTGAAGATGGTGCTGGGCACGGACGTTGCCGGCCATTCCGTGCTGGACCGCGAGTTGGGCCTCTTCGCCCTGAACTCGCCCAACTTCCGGCCGTGGCAGCTGGTGACGCACATGTTCATGCACGGTGACTTCTGGCACCTCTTCAGCAACATGTTGGGCCTGTTCATGTTCGGCTCCATGATCGAACAGGTCTGGGGTTCGAAGCGCTTCCTCACCTACTACATGATCTGCGGCCTCGGTGCAGCGGCGTTACAGCTCGGTATCAACGCTTGGGAGATCCAAGGGCATCTGGCGGAACTGGCCTCCTACGGCATCTCCTTGTCCGATGTGCGGCCGATGGCGGTGCTTCCTTTGGATGACTCGTTCATCAACGAACAGCTGGCCGTGATCGGCGAACGCACCAACGCCCCGAGCGGAGCGGTGATCACCCTGCTCAAGGACCTGGCCTTCCCGATGGTGGGTGCCAGCGGCGCGATCTTCGGGATCCTGCTGGCCTTCGGCATGCTCTTCCCGAACGTGGAGATCATGCTCCTCTTCCTGCCGATCCCGATCAAGGCGAAGTACTTCGTGGTGCTGTATGGACTGTGGGAGCTCAGCGCCGGTGTACGGGCCGCCCCGGGCGACAACATCGCGCACTATGCGCACCTCGGAGGTATGATCTTTGGCCTCCTGCTGATCCTCTATTGGAGACGGCAGCGGGCGATCTAGGGTGAACGATGGGGATCAGGGACGATATCCAAGCACAGTGGCGCATGGGGGGCGCGGTGAAGCGCCTGCTCTTCGTGAACATTGCCGTCTTCCTGACCATACTGGCGCTGTCGCTGGTGGGTCTGCTCACCGGTCATCCACAGTTGGAAGGGCGTGTGCTGGAACAACTCATGGCCAGCAGCGATGGCCACTGGCTGATCCGGCATCCGTGGACGGTGATCACCTACATGTTCACCCATCAGGGGGTGATGCACCTGGTGTGGAACATGATCATGTTCTGGTTCAGCGGCCAGCTGTTCCGCAACCTGCTGGGCGACGAGCGGCTGGTGGGCAACTACCTGCTCGGTGGACTCAGCGGACTGGCCCTTTACCTGATCAGTGGAATACTGCCCGTGGGGTCGGGCCTTGGCGCGCACAACCCCATCCTGGGCGCCTCCGCAGCGGTGATGGCGGTGTTCATCGGCATCGCCACGTATCAACCGGAACTGCGTGTGGGACTCCTCTTCATCGGCCCGGTCGCACTCAAGTGGATAGCGCTCGGCGTGCTGGTGCTGGACCTCATCGGCATCCGGGACGGCAGCAATACCGGTGGCCACCTGGCCCACATCGGCGGTGCGCTCTACGGCTTCATCGCAGCCAAACAGCTGATGCGCGGGAACGACTGGTCCTTGGCGTTCGTCCAAGGACTGCAACGCATCGGAGGCCTCTTCAGGCGTAACGGCCGCAAGGGGCGCATGCGGGTGGTGGAACGCCCGCGGCGCAAGGCCCGGGTGATGCAGGACACCGACTTCAATGCACTGAAGAAGGCCAAACAGGAACGCGTCGACGCCATCCTGGACAAGATCTCGCGCTCCGGGTACGACAGCCTGAGCAAGGACGAACGTGACCTTCTCTTCCGTGCCAGCAACGACCAGTGAAGCCGCGCCACCGGTGCCGAAAGCGTCCCGGCGACGGGTCTCGCGCTGGCATCGCCCGTTCTGGTGGCTGAACGGACTGGCCGTGCTGGCCCTGCTTCTGGCCTATGCCAGCGCGCGCATCAGTCCCACGGTGTTCTGGCCCCTGGCCCTCTTCGGCACGGGCTACCCGTTCATCCTGCTGATCAACCTCTTCTTCCTGCTGTGGTGGGCCCTTTTCCGCCGCAAGCGGATGCTGCCCTCGTTGATCGCCATCCTGCTCGGCTGGGGCCATGTGCGCGAGCAGGTGCAGCTGATGGGCCACGATGGAATGCCCGCCGACGCCCGCACACCCATGCGCGTGATGTCATGGAACACCCGGCTCTTCGACCTCTACAACTGGTCGCACAACAAGGAGACCCGCGACAAGATGCTCGCCAGCCTGCGCACGGTACAGCCGGACATCCTCTGCGTGCAGGAGTTCATCCACACGCGCGACCCCAAGCACTTCCACATGTCGCCCGCCCTGCTGCAGGAAACGATCGGCACGTTGAACTACCACGATGAATACACCGCGCATGCGCGTTTGGAGCACCATTTCGGCATCGCCACCTTCAGCAAGTACCCCATCATCAAACGGGGCAGCATCCATTTCCCGGACGACCTCAACAACCTGTGCATCTGGAGCGACATCGTGGTGGGCGAGGATACCCTGCGGGTGTACAACGGCCACTTGGCGAGCCTGCGTTTCGGCGACCTCGATTACCAGTTCATGAAGAACATCGAGGATGGTGGCGGCCGGGACTCCATCGCCTCGGCGGGGCCACGTATCCTGGGACGCATGAAGAACGCCTTCATCCGCCGGGCCACGGAGATGGAGACCATCGTGCGCCACATGCGGAAGAGCCCGTATCCGGTGGCGTGGTGCGGCGACATGAACGATACACCGGTGAGCTACAGCTACCACCTACTGCGCGGCGTAGGCCTCACGGATGCCTTCGTGGAGAGCGGTAAAGGCTTCGGGCACACCTACATCGGCAGTTTCCCGCGTTTCCGCATCGACCATATCCTGCATGCGGACGGGCTGGTGACCTGGGATTTCCGCACACTGCAGGAAGAACTCAGCGACCACCGCGCCATCGTGTGCGACATGGCCTTCACGCGGCCATCGGCCCAGGACGAGCGTTAATCACGCAAGGGCGGCAGGTCCTCCTCGCGGCGCACCGCATGCACGGTATGCCCCTTCGCCTGCATTGCCGCCAGCAGGCCTTCGGGGCCGGGCAGATGCAGGGCACCCACTGCGAAAAGGAAGGTGCGCCCGTCCGCCATGAGGCTGTCCATGCGATGTGCCATCACGCGGTTACGATCCACCAGCAAGCCGTCCTCGAAGGCCCCGGAGAGGCCTTGGGTACGGGCCATGGCCGCTAGGGCAGGCAGGTCCTGCCGGGCATGGAGCTCGATCATACGGTCCATCTCCTTGCGATGGAGATCATGGGCCACCAGGTCGTACAACAGGTCGGCCTGTTCGGCCAACGGCACATGGTCCATGGCGGCGGTCTGTTCCTGCATCGTCTCCAGGCCGAACACCTCCTTGCCTGCGGCACGTGCACGCTGTTGCAACAGATCGTCCAACACGGCACTGCTGTCCTTACGCATCGTGGTCTCCGTGAGCGCGGCCGAGAGGTACAGGGGCTTGAAGCGCACCAGCATCACGGACATGGGACCGAGGGCCTCCGTCATGGCTTCGCGGATCCGCTTGTAGCGCTTGCGCGGGTAGAGGTCCTCGAGATCCGTTCCTGCGGGCAGGAAGGCACTGGACATCAGCGTGGCGGCGGATCGACCCACCTGTTCGGCATCCAGTTCACCCACCACGGCATCGCAACGCTCCATCGTCTTCAGCATCAGGTCGAAGTGCGTGAACGCGCGGGCGTCGGCACTGTGCACGGTACCCACCAGATAGCTGTCCGCCCCGGGCACCGGTCCGGAGATGCGCCACATCAAGGACTTCGCGTCCTGCTGCGCTACGCAGGGCAGGGCGAGCGGAAGAAGGAGAAGGAGGAGGAAGAGTGCACGCATGGCCGCAAGGTAGCGGCCGCGATCACCACGGGGAATAAGCGAGCAGGAGGAAGACCACGGCCAGCACTGCACTGACGATCCCGCTGGTCAGGATCACTTGCGAACGGTCCACACGATGCAGTCGGTCCATAGGTGAAGGGTCTTGGCTGATGGAAAGACGAGGGGCGTTCCGGTGGGTTGCCACCGATACCCGATGATCGGCCAACACCCCGACGGGATGCCATTGCATTTGAACAGCACATCCCGGGATCACAGGAGATAACAACGGAGAGCATGAAGGACGCAAGCCCCGAACACCCTGGCCGCCCAACCACCAAGGATGCCGTGCGTTCGGAAACCCATTGCAACGTTGACCCCGCCGTGCAGCTGGCCCTTCAGCCGCCAGAGGGTACCTTTGGCGCCCCGTACGCAGGGGCATGGATGAACG
>DASWWQ010000015.1:0-2614 GCA_036405935.1 Flavobacteriales bacterium | reverse complement strand
CGAAGCCCCCGATGGTATCGGCCCTCCTCGCGCAGTTGGCCGTTCGCGTTGTAATGCGTGGTTCGGCCATGCAGCAATCGCCCGGAGAATCCGCCTTGTGTCACTTGGATACGTTGCCCCTTGACCCAGTGGTAATCGCGCCCTTCCTTCACCTCCATACCTTGGACCTCGATGCTACAACCCTCCACATAACCGTCCTCCACACCGATCCTGAAGTTGGAGACCTGCGCTCTGGCGGGCAGATGGGCTGATGCGAACATCAGTACGAGGAAATGGCTGGGACGCATTTCAAACTATACTACCACAATATTAAGCATTGTATTCGGGCCATGGCTCACTGCATACGTGCAACGAGTGACCCATCCACATCGGGCGGGTCTCTTCATGCGTATGCCCGGCCCGCTGCCTGCCATCGACCTTTTCGAATGTGACATCCGGCAAACCGAACTTCGGCAAGGGCACCCGACCACGCAGCATGACCCAGTGCCTTGTCATAGGACTTCCAGTCCGATGCTATCCGGATGGATGAACGAACCGCATGCTCTGCGCATCCGGACATGCGCCTTCTCGTGGTGCATGGTAAAGGCCGGAGGCACTCCTTGCGTCGGCATCGGAGACACGACCGACCTCCCCACCTTAGATGTTGGAGCGCATGTCATCCAGACCCAGTTCTTCGCAGGGCTCATCAATGGCTTCGCCGAGATGGTCGTAGCGGACATCCTGCCAATCGCTACCCCCACCTCGGAACCCGGAATACCCCGACAACTGGATCCATTTCCCTTCGGGATGAGGTTCCTCCATCGCGAGATGCCGAGCTTGGGGTCGCCTTCGCCCCCCATTCCGCTCCACTGAGCCCGGATCCATCCCACTAAGCACGATCCATCCCGTCCGGAGGCCTCTGGCATTCCGCTCCGGATACATTGATCGCGCCATCGGCTCTGCTCCTTCTGAGCGGCCGTACGATCGCGGCCCATGGGAAAAGCCACCTTACAGGAAACCGAGGAGATGGAATGGGTGGGCACTTCGCTACCTTGGCAGGATGAGCGCACGGTCCGATATGCGAGCATCCGTTCCCTCGAGGACCTTCGTCCTCCCTCTGCCTTCGCTCTGTTCAAGATGAGGATCCTGGGAGCCATCCGGGCCTACTTCAACCGGTCGCCCATCCCGATGCCCACGGTGTTCCTGGCCGCCGGGCTGCTCTCCGTGCTCTTCGTGTTCACCTCCTTCATCGGGCGAACGCACATGGGAACGGACCCCACGCTGTTCGATTGGTGGATGCAGGCGCCCATTCCCTTCCTGAACTTCTTCACGTGGACCCTGCTGCTTCCCGCGGTCAGCGGATGGTCCCAACGCTGGCCGTTGAAAGGGCGACCGATGTGGCGTCCGATCCTTGTCCACATCGGACTGGGCCTGGTGCTCTGTGCCGTGCACGAGGTGTTCAACAGCACGCTGTACCTCCTTATCCTCCATAACAGCGGACGGATCGTGTGGCAACCGGAAATGCTCAGCGGGGCGCTGCTCAGCCTGCCGGGTGGCATCGCCCAGCGCTTCATGGAATACTGGGTGCTGCTGGTGCTGCTGCTCTACATGGAGACGCATCGCCAGGTGCGCGAGGAGCGCACGCGCGTGCTCCAGCTCCAGAACGAACTGCAGACGACCCAGCTGCTCGCGCTGAAGAAGCAGTTGCAACCGCACTTCCTCTTCAACACGCTCAACACGGTGAGCGCCCTGATGGACGTCGACATCAAGAGCGCCCGCACCGTCCTTTCCCGATTGGGCCAATTGCTGCGCATCACCCTGGATGAGGAACGCCGCGAGACGGTCCGGTTGATCCACGAGGTGGACCACGTGGGCAACTACCTGGACATCGAGGCCATCCGCTTCAAGGACCGGCTGCAGGTGCGTTATGACATCCCCGCCGAATGCCAGAACGCGCTGGTGCCCAGCATGGTGCTGCAGCCCTTGGTGGAGAACTCGATCAAACACGGCCTGGATGCCACGAGCGAGGAGGTCTGCATCACCATCGAGGCCCTGCGCCACAACGGCGACCTGATGCTGAAAGTGAGCGACAACGGCAAGGGTTGCCCGGACATGCATGCAGCCCTGACCCGCGGTGGCATCGGCCTGCGCAACGTACGTGAACGGCTTTCCTTACTTCACGGCCCGAAAGGTGGTTTCCAAGCCCTGTCCGAACCCGGGAAGGGCTTCCATGTGGTGATCTCCTTTCCTTTCGAGACCAAGGAACGACCCCGTCATGAAGAACATCCGCACCATCGTGGTCGATGACGAACCCGCCGCCCGCTCGCGGGTGGTGCGGCTGCTGGGAACGGACCCGGAGGTCCGGGTGGTGGCCGAGTGCCGGAACGGCAACGAGGCCCTGGCCACCATCCAACAGGAGCCGGTGGACCTGGTGTATCTCGACATCCAGATGCCGCAGCTGAGCGGGCTGGATGTGGTGGGCCGCTTCCCCCCGGGCCAGACCCCCTTCGTGGTGTTCGTCACCGCGCACGACCGGTATGCGGTGAAGGCCTTCGACGTGAACGCCGCCGACTACCTGCTGAAACCCTACGACGACGACCGCTTCTACATGTCCTTGTCCCGTGCGAAGGACTTC
>DASWWQ010000014.1:0-4200 GCA_036405935.1 Flavobacteriales bacterium | reverse complement strand
CTCGAATCGTTCCATTGGCCCCGCTCCCGATCGCTATCGTTTGGGACACGTCGCCGTTGGCCAGCAGGTGTACGATGCGGTTGCGCGGCAGTTCGTTGACGGTGGTAAAGGCGCCGACCACGGTGCTTTGATCACCGGGTCCCAACAGGATGGCGTGTACCGTTCCATTGGTGCCGCTACCGGTGGAGAAGCTCAGGTCCACTCCGCCGGTCGGATGCAGACGGACGATCTGCGCATCTCCAAGTACGAATTGTCTCGAGAACGTCACCTTGCCGTTGTTGGCCACCGCGCAGGCGGTCACCTGTGAACCGATGGGTGTGACCGGTGGCACGAAGAGCAGGTCCAGTGCACCATTGCTGTCCAAACGTGCCAACCGGATCCTGGGCACTCCACCGACGGCATTGAAGGCCCCGCCGATCACGAGCTTGCCGCCCGGCGAGGCCGCCATGGTAAGCACGGTACCGCTCGGTCCACCAGCGCTGGCATAGCCGGCATCCAAACTGCCATCGGCGTTCAGCCTGGCGATCCGGCTGCAAACGGCGCCATCGTAGTGGGTGAATCCACCACCGATGATGATCTTCCCATCGCTCTGCAGCACCATGGCATGGATCGGACCATCGGCTCCTTCGCCCGGATCGAACGAGGGGTCCAGTTCGCCATCTGACAGCAAGCGCGCGATCCGGTAACGTGGTGTCCCGTTCATCAGGGTGAAGGCCCCGCCGATGAGGATCCGGCCGTCCGGTTGAAGCGCCGAACACAGGATGTCGGAATCCGCTCCGGTGCCGCGGTTGAAGGTCATGTCATTGGGCCCCCCCGACTGTAAACGAGTGATCCGCCGGCGCACCGCGCGGTCGAACGAATCGAACTCCCCGCCGATCAGCAGTTTTCCATCGGGCAGGTCGGCTATGCAGAGGATGTCGTTGTTCGCTCCCTGACCCGCGTCGAAAGTGGGGTCGATGGCACCGTTCGCGGTCAACCCAACGATGCGCGTGGTCGCCGAGCCATTGAAACTCGTGAAGGTGCCGGTGAGAACCAGTCGACCATCCGGGCGTTGGTGCAGTGCATGTACTCGTGCGTCCGCACCCGTCCCGGTGTTGAATCCGGCATTGGCGATGGTGCCGTCCGGTTCCAACAACGCGATCCTTCCGAAGGGCACACCATTGTACGCGGTAAAGGCCCCCGCGAGCAGCAAGCGTCCATCGGATCGCTGTTCAATGGTCCGGATCTCCCCATTGGCACCGGCGCCGAACGTGATCGAGGGATCCAACTCCAGGTTCGCATCCAGCAGGGCGATCCGTCCGCGCGGTTGCCCATCCACGGTGGTGAACTGGCCGCCGATGATCAGAGACCCATCGGAACGGAGCAACGCCGTGCTCACCCGGTCGTTGGCGCCGTTGAGGAACCAAGCTCCAATGGAGGTGTCGTAGCTTCCATCAGCGTTCAGTCGCACCACATGACCATAGGGACCACCACCCCAGCTGGACATTTCGTCGCCCACGAGGATGATCTTTCCGTCGGGCTGAAGCAGGATCTTCATGATCCAGCTGTTACCGAACATTCCCGAAATGGCCGGATTGAAACCGACATCGAGCGTGCCGTCCTGGTTCAAGCGCCGAATTCCCGAATAGTTGCCTCCGATCAGCAGTTTACCATCGGACTGTACCGCCATCGTGTACACATCCATGCCGATGGAGCCGGGCACGAAGGAGAGGTCGATCTCTCCCGTTGGCGTGAGCCGGACCACTCTGTTGCGTGCCAAGCCGTTGTACCGGCCAAAGTCGCCGCCCAAGTAACTGCTTCCGTCCGGCAAGGAAACGATTGCGCGGACGATGTTGCTCGCTCCATCTCCATTGTAGCGTCCGATGTCGCCGGGATTGAAGGTGGGATCGTTGGCGCCGGGTTGGGCGGAGCACAGGCCGGTGATAAGCACGGCCAAGGCTAAGCAGGGAGCTTTCATGGTGGGCAAGAAAGGATTCGTCGACAAATATGTTGATCCGGTCGATGAATTCGACAGAATTCAAGAAAGAGATATCCACGCCACGGATCTTGCCATGAGCCGAGGAGGGAGTCTTACTGGAGGAGGATCATTCGGATGTACTCCAGCACCAAGCGGACAGGATGTGCCGGAAACACGAACGGCGCCATCGGGCGCCGTTCTGTTGGATGAGAGATAGCGTTCCGGCCTACTCCGCCAGCACGATCACGTGGTTGTTGCTCACTTCCACCACCCCGCCGTTCACGGGGAAGAGCTCTTGGGAGCCGTTCTCCAGCTTCACCTTCACCTCACCGGCCTTCAGCACGGTGATCAGGGGAGCGTGGTTGTCGAGGAAGCCCATGCTGCCGTCCACACCGGGCACGACCACGCTTTGGGCTTCGCCCTTGAAGAGCTCCTTGTCCGGGGTGATGATCTCGAGCCTCATGGACTTAGGCCTTGGCGTCAGCGAGGATCTTCTTGCCGGCGGTGATCACGTCCTCGATGGTGCCTTTCAGGTTGAAGGCGCTCTCGGGGATCTCATCGAGCTGACCGTCCAGGATCATGTTGAAGCCCTTGATCGTGTCCTCGATGCTCACCATCACACCGGGCAGACCGGTGAACTGTTCGGCCACGAAGAAGGGCTGGCTGAGGAAACGCTGCACCTTACGGGCGCGGAACACGCTGAGCTTGTCGTCCTCGCTCAACTCGTCCATGCCGAGGATGGCGATGATGTCCTGCAGCTCCTTGTAGCGCTGGAGGATCTCCTTCACGCGCTGGGCACAACGGTAGTGCTCAGCACCCACGATGGCCTCGGTGAGGATACGGCTGGTGGAATCCAAGGGATCCACGGAAGGATAGATACCGAGCTCGGCGATCTTCCGGCTCAACACCGTGGTGGCGTCCAAGTGGGCGAACGTGGTGGCGGGCGCGGGATCGGTCAAGTCATCCGCAGGTACGTACACCGCCTGTACGGAGGTGATGGAACCGCGCTTGGTGGAGGTGATGCGCTCCTGCATGGCCCCCATCTCGGTGGCCAGGGTGGGTTGGTAACCCACGGCGCTCGGCATACGGCCCAGCAGTGCGGACACTTCGGAACCGGCCTGGGTGAATCGGAAGATGTTGTCCACGAAGAACAGGATGTCGCGGCCGCCGCTCTGCTCGTCACCGTCGCGGAAGTACTCGGCGAGGGTCAGACCGCTGAGGGCCACACGCGCACGGGCTCCGGGGGGCTCGTTCATCTGTCCGAACACGAAGGTGGCCTGGCTGGTCTCCAGCTTGGCGTAGTCCACCTTGTTCAGGTCCCATCCGCCGGACTCCATGCTGTGGTTGAAGTCCTCGCCGTACTTGATGATGCCGCTCTCGATCATCTCGCGCAGCAGGTCGTTCCCTTCGCGGGTGCGCTCACCCACACCGGCGAACACGCTGTAACCGCTGTGGCCCTTGGCGATGTTGTTGATCAGCTCCTGGATCAACACGGTCTTGCCCACACCGGCGCCACCGAACAATCCGATCTTACCCCCCTTGGCGTAGGGCTCGATCAGGTCGATCACCTTGATGCCCGTGAAGAGGATCTCGGTGCTGGTGGTGAGTTCCTCGAACTTCGGGGACTCGCGGTGGATGGGGTAGGTCTTGCCGGTGTTCACGGCCTTCATGCCATCGATCGGCGCGCCCACCACGTTGAACAGGCGGCCTTTCACGGCGTCGCCCACGGGCATGCTGATGGGTTGTCCTTGGCCCACCACTTGGGCTCCACGCTGCAGACCGTCGGTGCTTTCCATGGAGATGGAACGCACGGTGTCCTCGCCGATCAGCTGCTGCGTCTCGAGCACCAGGATGCTGCCATCGGGGCGGGTGATGTGGAGTGCATCGTAGATGTTGGGGAGGTCGTTACCGGCCTCGAAGCGAACGTCGACCACGGGTCCGATGACCTGAACGACCTTTCCGATGTGCTTGGACATGAGCGGGTTTCGATGAGCGGAGGCGATCACCTCCTGTTTTGCGGCCGCGAAGGTAGATACTGGAAGGTCAGGGTGCTCCGCTGTTGATCTTTCCTCCGCTCCAGGTCCATTCGTCGAGCGCCCAAATCGCTGATGCTCAAGGGGTGGATCGGCCGGTTGCAGGCTTCGGCAAGCAGGCGTTCAACAATGCTCCGAGCATCGGACCTTTGCCGCCCCATGCGGATCCATACCGACCTGTCCAGCCTGCACGAAGTGGTACGTCCGGTG
>DASWWQ010000013.1:0-4079 GCA_036405935.1 Flavobacteriales bacterium | reverse complement strand
CGGGAGGACCGCCTCTGGTTCCGTTCGCCCTTCACGAAGTTCCTCTCGCGGGCGTTGAACAAGCTCGGCCTGAAGCGCTGGGTGAACGGGATCTTCCTGGCCGATCAGCAACGCTTGGCGCTTGCGTCCTTGCGCCGGTTGAAGCAGGTGTACCCCGATGTGAAGGCGGTGATCGTCGGCCTTGGGGATGCTTCGTTGAAGGAGGCGGGCATCCACGACCTGCGTACGCGCCGGATGGACCGCGACACCGAACTGGCCTGGTGCGCGGCCTATGCCGAAAGCCAGGTGGTGATCGGCGTGCACGGTTCCAACATGTTGTTGCCCACGGCGCTGGCCGCGGGTTGTATCGAGATCCTTCCGTACGACCGGTACGGCAACATCGTGCAGGATGTCGCGGTACGCTACCGCGATGTGATGCAGCTGTTCCTGTACCGCTTCGTCGATGAATTCGCTTCCTCCCGCGTTGTGGCGCGCCACGCCATCAGTCTATTCAAGGATTTTCCGGTCTTCCACCGGAACAATCGGATCAATGTTCCCTGATCATGTCGGTACAGGCCCCAACGCCCCCATTGACAACGCCGGTCCTCTTCATCGGTTTCTGCCGTATCGGTCCCTCACGCCAGGTGTTCGAGGCGATCCGCGCGGCGCGGCCCACCAAGCTCTACTTCGCCGCCGACGGCCCGCGCAATGCGGCCGAGGCCGCGCGATGCGAGGAGGTGCGCGCCCTGGCCAAGGAAGTGGATTGGCCGTGCGAGCTGCACACGCGGTTCAACGAGAGCAACATGGGGCTGCGCAAGGGCGTGAGCTCCGCGATCGCCTGGTTCTTCGAACAGGAGCCCGAAGGCATCGTGCTCGAGGACGACACGCTGCCCGTGCCCACCTTCTTCCGTTTCTGCCAGGAGATGCTGGAGCGCTACCGGAACGACCAACGCATCTGGGTGATCATGGGCAACAACCTGATGACCGAGTACGAAGGGGAGCGCGACGGCTCGTACTACTTCTCCGCGCACGGCTACGGTGCCCCTTGGGGTTGGGCCAGTTGGCGTCGGGTATGGCAGCATTACGATGTGGACATGAAGCAGTGGCCGGAGCTCAAGAAGAGCACGCGCTTGAAGGACTTCTTCCTGAACAAGGACGAGGAGCGCGACGTGCACGGCATGTTCGACTATGTCTACGAAGGGAAGATGAACTCGTGGTCGTACCAGTTGGACATCACGCGCATCATGAACCACGGATTGAACATCCTGCCGCACACCGACCTGGTGCGCAACATCGGTTTCGGCGTGGACGGCACGCACACGGTGAGCCTCAGCGACCCGCGCAACAAGGACACCGCGCGGGACATCGCCTTCCCCTTGCAGCACCCGCGTTTCATGATGCTCGATGCACGGCGCGATGCGGAGTACTTCAAGCGCTTCATCGGCATCCCGCCGTTCAAGCGGTTCAAGGAAGCGGTGAAGCGGGCCTTGGGCGGCAACGAGGGGGCGGTGGTGAGGCTCGTGCTCCGGTTGAAGGGGAAACCGATCAAACACTGACGCCGGCAAGGGCGTTCCCCAGCGGTGATCTCCAAGCGCAACCTGGTCAACTTCCTCTTCCTGATCGGCTTTCCGATCTTCGGGATCGGCAGCTTCATCGGGCTCACGCGCGGATTGTCGCTGGGCATGATCGTGTCCAATGCGGCCTTCCTGGCCATCATCGTCTTCTACCTGTTGGATGCGCTCTACCGCAAGCGCCTCAACAACATGCTCACCGGCACGTACTGGCTGTGCATGCTCTACATCGCCACGTTGGTGGTGTCGATGTTCGTGGGCCTGCGCAACGGCATACCCGGGCTGAACACGGGCAACGTGGTGCTCTCGTGCCTGATCTTCATCGCGCCCTTCAATGCCGCGGTGATCGTGCAGTACTACAACCGCGACAACGATGATTTCGATTTCAGCACGCTGCTCCTGAAGAGCCTCGGCCTGCTGATAGCCATCAACATCCTGGGCTTCGCGGCGGGGATCCGTTCCATGGGCCACAGCTTCGAGGGTCGGGCCAACTTTCCCTTCATCCGCGGCATCTACACCGGCGCGCACGTGCTCTCGGTGATCAGCCTGATGATGCTCTTCCACCTGCGCAACGCCGCGAGGACTCCGGTCCGGTTCGGCCTGATGGCCGGAGCGTTGGCGATCAACCTGGTGATGATGATGAGCATCAACAGCCGCCTGTCGCTGATGATCTTCCTGCTGTTGGCGGTGCTCTTCGTCACCCGCGCCATCCGCATGGCCAAGGGCATCTTCACCATCTCGCTCTTCACCATGCCCCTGCTGTTGAGCTTCTCGTTGCTGGTGTACGAGGTCCTCAGCCTGCCCGTGTTCACCGCCGTGCTGCAACGGGTGAGCAAGGAGGATGTCACCACCTTCAACGGGCGCAGCTACATCTGGAACGCGGTGGGCGAATGGGCCATGGACGACCGGCGCGGTTTCCTGTTCGGCAACGGCTACAAGGGCCACTACAAGTTGCGCATCCTCGATTTCGTGGCGAAGCTCTGGGGCGAGGAGCACAGCTTCAACCTGCACACGCACAGCACGCTCACCGAGGTGGTGATGGCCCAGGGTGCCTTCGGGGTGGTGCTGCTCTACATGGTCATCTGGCGTGGGTTCAAGCATTACCGCGGACAGTACATCCTCCGCACCGACCAGGCGCCCATCTTCGCCGGACTGGTCTACATCATGTTCATCTGGCAGATCGACATCTTCTGCTACGGCACCGACATCGGCCACGCCATCCTCTTCGTGATGATGTCGCCGCTGGCGCTCGCTCCGCGTTTCATCACCCGCAGGCAACACGCGCTCGACGGCACATGGCTGAGCTGAAACCCATCCTGGAAGGCGGTCTCCGCACCAAGGGCATCGCTCCGCCCGGAGGTGCTCCGCTGGTGAGCATCGTCACCGTGGTCTACAACGGTGCGGCCACCTTGGAGCGCACCATCCGGAGTGTGCTGGAGCAGGACCATCCCGCCATCGAGTACATCATCGTGGACGGTGGTTCCACGGACGGTACGCTCGACCTCATCCGCCGGTACGAGGACCGGATCGCCTACTGGATCAGTGCGAAGGACAAGGGTATCTACGACGCCATGAACAAGGGTGTGTCGCTCTGCACCGGCGAATGGACCGCGTTGATCAATGCCGACGATTGGTACGCGAAGGGCGCGGTGTCGCGCGTGATGCATGCCGTTGCCGACAAACCCCGGGTGAACATCGTGCACGGCGATATCCTGATCCATTACCCCACGGGCATCGAGCGCATCAAACGGGCGCGGCTGTCTGGTTTCCTGCTCAAGCATTGGGAGATGGTGTTGAACCACCCGAGCTTCTTCGTGCGCAGTTCGTACTACAAGGGCCGTCCGTTCGATGCGGCCTTCCGGGTGAGCGGCGACCATCAATGGACCCTTCGTGCCTGGCTGCACGATGCGTCACAGTTCCTCTACCTGCCGGAGGTGCTCGCGCATTTCACGGCCGGCGGGGCCAGCATGACGATCCCGTTGCGCAAGGTGCTGCGCGAAGGCCGTGCCGTGAGCCGATCCGTGGGGATGGGGCCGGTCGGGGTGTTCACCGGGCAGCTGGTGCGTACGGCGCTCTACGTGCCGCAGTACCTGAAGCTGATGGCCAACCAGTATTTTGGACCACGCGGATAAGGCGATCATGGCGAGCATCTGGAACATCCTTCAGGACCTGCAGGCGAACAAGCGGAACCCGAAGGGCATCTTCGTGATGACCTGGTTCCGCACCATGCATCTGCTGCGGAGCAACATCGTCACCTTCCTCCTCTTCCTGCCGCTCTTCCTGTTGTACCGGTTCGTTGTGGAGTGGTTGTTCTGCATCGAACTGCCTTGGAAGACGCGCATCGGCCCGGGCTTCCGCATCGATCATGGGCAGGCCTTGGTGATCAACGACGGCACGGTGTTCGGCGCCGGCTGCACCGTGCGCAACAGCACCACCATCGGCAACAAGCGCTTGCCCGATGGCAACTACAGCCGTTCGCCCATCTTCGGTGATCGGGTGGACATCGGTGCCAACGCCGTCATCATCGGG
>DASWWQ010000012.1:0-8231 GCA_036405935.1 Flavobacteriales bacterium | reverse complement strand
AGTGTCTACTTCAGCTTCTTCTTCCAGCCCTTGGGGCTGAGCAGCGACTTCGAAACGACGAGCGATCTGGACAGCCTGCTGCTGGAATTCTTCATGCCCGAGGAGAACGGTGGGCAAGGACTTTGGCAACGGGTGTGGGGGCGCAAGCAAGGGCCTTCCACGGATTTCGAACAGGTGATGGTGCGCATCGTGGACTACCGCTTCCTGAAGAACGGCTTCCGGTTCCGGTTCCTCAGCAAGGCTTCCCTGGGCGGCGCGGTGGATCAATGGCACATCGACTATGTGCGCCTGGGACGCAACCGTTCCTACACCGATACGCAGCTGGACGACGTGGCCTTCGTGTATCCCGAGCAGAGCCTGCTGCTGCGCTACACCTCCGTGCCCTACGTGAAGTTCGCCAATGCGCCCGCGGCGTTCATGTCGCCGAGCATCACCGTGAAGCAGCGCAACCTCTCCACCACGGACCGGTTCATCACCTGGGGCTACCGCTCGGGTCCGGAGGCCGGCCCGCTGGCGGACTTCGTAGGAGGCAACAACATCAGCGGCAATGCGCAGACCATCTTCAACAGTACCTTCCCGGTCAACTCCGCTCCGAACAACTACCAGTACGATGTGAGCGGAAGTCCTGAAGTGGCCTATCTGCGCACCAAACTGTGGACCCAGGCCACGCCCGACGGATGCCGCTACAACGACACCCTCTCCTTCGTGCAGGAACTGAGCAACTACTACAGCTACGACGATGGGACGGCGGAGTGGGGGTACTACATCCAAGGGGCCGACCTGCCCAAGAAGTTGGCCTACCGCTTCGATAGCGATGGGGGCGATTCCCTGCGCGCGGTCCGCATCTACTTCACGCCCATCTTCACCTACGACCTGCCCAACGATCCACGCGACGGCAACTTCCTGATCACCGTGTGGAGCTCCGTGCAACCCGAGAACATCGTTTTCCAGAACGTTTCTTTCAGTACGCCGGAGTACCGCCAGTGGGGCCCGAACTACTATGTGGAGTATCCGCTGGATTCCGCCATCTGGGTCCAGGGCACCTTCTATGTGGGCCTGGTCCAGACCAACAACGTGAACCTGTACCTGGGGGTGGACCGCAACCGGGTGAACAACGACCGCATGTTCTACAACGCGGGCACCACCAACTGGTCCGCCAGCTCGGTGCAGGGCTCGTGGATGATCCGGCCGGTGGTGACGTCTCCGCAGGACCCCTTCGCCGGCGTTGACGAGCCGGTGGTGCCGGGCCGCTTGGGCATCTTCCCGAATCCGGCCGGTGAACTCTTCCGCTTGGAGGGCGAAGACCTGGAGCCGGGAGCCTCGATCGAGCTCTTCGATGCCATGGGCCGCGCCGTGCGGCAATGGCGCTACGATGGCGGTCCTTTGCCGGTACATGACCTCGCTCCCGGTCTGTACGTGGTGCGTGCCAGCGATCGCGGGGGGCGTGTGCGTGCCACGGGTCGCTTGATGGTACAGCACGGATGAGCGCCCGGGACCTCACGCCGCCCATCGACACCAGCGATGGCACCGAGGAACAGGAGCTCTTCGAGCATCACCGCATCGTGGCCGACAAGGGCCAAGGGCTGATGCGCATGGACAAGTTCCTGTTCGATCATCTGGCCAACGCTTCGCGCTCGCGCATCGCCGCTGCGGCACGCAACGGCAACATCCTCGTGAACGGCAAGGCGGAGAAGCCGAGCTACAAGGTGAAGCCGTTCGACGAGATCAGCGTGGTGCTGCCCTATCCCGTGCGCGAAGTGGAACTGGTGCCCGAGGACATCCCGCTGGAAGTGCTGTACGAGGACAAGGAGATACTCATCATCAACAAACAGGCGGGCCTGGTGGTGCATCCGGGTCACGGGAACTGGACCGGTACGCTGGTCAATGCGTTGTTGTTCCATTTCGGCAAGTTGCCCTCCTCGCCGAACCAACCCGTGCCGCGCCCCGGCCTGGTGCATCGCTTGGACAAGAACACCAGCGGCGTGATGGTGATCGGCAAGACGGATGATGCCATGGCGCAACTCGCGCGACAGTTCTTCGATCGCACGAACGACCGGCGGTACTACGCGTTGGTCTGGGGCGATTTCGACACGGAGTCCGGCACCATCGAAGGTCATCTGGGACGATCGCACAAGGATCGTACGGTGATGCAGGTGTTCCCGGACGGCGAACTGGGCAAGCCCGCGATCACGCATTGGAAGGTGGTGGAACGTTTCACCTACGTCACCTTGGTGGAGTGCAAGCTGGAGACCGGCCGCACGCACCAGATCCGCGCGCACATGAAGCACATCGGTCATCCCCTCTTCAACGATGCGGAGTACGGTGGTGATCGCATCCTCAAGGGCACCGTCTTCAGCAAGTACCGACAGTTCGTGGAGAACTGCTTCGAACAGTTGCCGCGGCAGGCCCTGCATGCCCGCATGCTGGAGCTGGATCATCCGGCCTCGGGAAAAAGGATGAAGTTCGAAAGCCCGCTGACCGCCGATATGGACGCGGTGCTGGACCGCTGGCGCCGCTACACCGCCACGCATCCCTTGCAGGACAAGGGCGAGGCCTTCGACGCGGAGGCCGCCAACAACATGAAGTAGGCCTAGCGCACTGCGTAGGCGAAGCGCTCCTTCAAGCGCAGGAACGGACCTTCCAGGAAGCGGAAGCTGAGCTCGGCGAGCAGCCACGAGGCCATCAAGGCGAGCACGGGTTGCAGCAGCACGACCTGCCAGATGTTGCGGTCCGCACCCCAGCGTTGCATCAGCTGGATCACGATCAACGCACCGATGGGATGCAGGCAATAGAGGCCGTACGAGATGCGGCCGGCGCGCGCCAGCAGCCCGCCTTCCGGCAACAGCAGCGCACTGTTGCGGGCGAAACATTGGAACAGCAACAGGAACGCGACAGTGGCGGCAAATAGCGGTCGTTGCACGACGTACCCCACTTCGCTCCAGTGCTCGATGCGGTGCCCCAGGACGAACAGGACCGCGAACACCGCGAGCGGGAACAGTGCCGTTCGAGTGGTCCAGGTGCGCATGCGTTCCACCATGGTCCGGTCGAAGGCCGCGCAGGCGGTCAAGGCGCCCATGGAGAGTTCGCAGAGGCAGGCCAAGGTGTGCTTGTGCAGGTCCCAGCCGTCGGGTCTCACGATACGGATGACGATGGACAGCAGGAGCAGCGCACCGAAGACGCTGCGTGCGCGGCGCTGCGGAACGACCCATACGATCAGGGGCCAGAACAGGTAGAACTGCTCCTCCACGGCGATGCTCCACAGCACCCGGAGGTTGGAGGCATCGGGGTCCACCGGATCGAAGTTGCTGAGGAAGGTGAGGAAGAGCGGGAGGCTTGCACCTTCGGTGGAGGTCTCACCGGCCCAGGCCTTGAGCAGCGGCATCACCCCGAAGCCGAAGGCCACGCAGGCGAAGTACAAGGGCCAGATGCGCAGCACGCGGCGCAACCAGAAGCGGGGCACGTCGATGCGTTCGAACCGCTCACGCTCCCGGAACAACAGGTAGGTGATCAGGAAACCGCTGAGCACGAAGAACACGTTGACCCCGCAGCTGCCGTTGTTGAGCAGGACATGGCGCAGGAAGACGCGCAGGGGATGGTCCAGCAGTTCGGGCCGCTCCGTATGGAAGGAGTGGAAGAGGAAGATGGCGAGGAAGCACAGTGCCCGAACGGCGTCCAGGCGGGGGAAGGAGACCCGGTCCGGCGTTGTGGGTGGCATGCGCCCAAGGTAGCTGCGGCGGACTATCCGTCGGCCTGCTCCGCCTTCTCCGTCAGCACCAGCCACCGTTCGCTCAACTGATCGATGCGGCTGGTGACGGCCTCCAGTTGGATGGAAAGCTGCATCACCGCGTGGTGGTCCGCGCTCTTCGATACCATGTCGGCGAGGATCTGTTCCTTCTTCTTCTCCAGCACGGGCAGCTCCTGGTCGATCTTCTTGAGCTCGTTGCGCTCGCCGAAGGTCATCTTGTTGGCTGCGGCCTTCTTCGGTGCGGGCTCGGCGGGCTTCACTTCCGCGGTGGCGGGTGCGGGCCTGGCGTTCTCGCGCAGCTTCTGCACCTCACGCAGTTCGGTATAGCTGCCCACCCATTCCTTCACCAGTCCATCCCCTTCGAACACGAGCAGCTTGTTGCAGAGCTTATCCATGAAGAAGCGGTCGTGGCTCACGATCAGCAGGCAGATGTCGAGTTCGAACAGGAAGTCCTCGAGCGCGTTCAACGTGGAGATGTCGAGGTCGTTCGTGGGCTCATCGAGGATGAGCACGTTGGGGTTCTTCATCAGCACCGTACAGAGGTGCAGGCGGCGGCGTTCCCCACCGCTGAGCGTGCTGGCGTAGCTGTACTGCTGGTCCTTGTCGAAGAGGAAACGCTCCAGCAATCCGGAGGCGGTGAGGGTGCGGCCCTTGGCCAAGGGGATCACATCCGCGATGTCGCGCACCACCTCGATGATGCGCTTGTCCTCCTTCAGTACCAAGCCCCGCTGATCGAAGATGCCCAGCACCACGGTATCGCCGATGGACACGGTACCCGCGTCGGGCGGCGTGCGTGCCGTCAACAGGTCGATGAAGGTGGACTTGCCGATGCCGTTGGGTCCCACGATGCCGATGCGATCGCCACGTTTGAGGGAATAGTTGAAACCGGTGACGATGGGCTTGTACTGTCCCGGCTTATCGTGCAACTCGAAGCTCTTGGTGAGGTTGCGTGCCTCGATCACCTTGCCACCGAGGCGGGTGGTGGTCACTTCGAGGTTCACCTGTTCGCGGTCGAACTTGCGCATGGCATCCTCCTTCAGGGTGTCGAAGGCGGCCAGCCGGCTCTTGCTCTTGGTGCCGCGTGCGCGGGGCATCTTGCGCACCCATTCGAGCTCGCTGCGCATCTGCTGCTTCAGGTGCTGCTGCGTGCTGGCGCGTACCTCGTCGGCCAGGGCCTTCTTCTCCACGAAGTAGGTGTAGTTGCCCTTGTAGCGGGTGAACTCACCGAACTCCATCTCGATGATCTCGTCGCAGACGTTGTCGAGGAAATAGCGGTCGTGCGTCACCAGCAGCAGGGTGATGTTCGGTGCGCTGAGCTCCTGTTCCAACTGCTCGATCATGTGCAGGTCGAGGTGGTTGGTGGGCTCGTCCATGATCAGCACGTCGGGCAGGTTGATCAGCACCTTGGCCATGGCCAGGCGTTTCTGTTGGCCGCCGCTGAGCGTGTTCACCGGTTGCTCCAGGTCGCGCAGAC
Organism: Flavobacteriales bacterium; assembly: GCA_036405935.1. Taxonomy (GTDB): domain Bacteria; phylum Bacteroidota; class Bacteroidia; order Flavobacteriales_F; family PHOS-HE28; genus PHOS-HE28. The sequence goes on along the minus strand of DASWWQ010000012.1, from coordinate 3,012 downwards.
CGAACTCGAAGAGCAGTCCCTTCACGCGCGCTTCATGGTCCCAGGCGTCCTGTTCCTCCATCTGGGCGATGGCCTTGTGCATGGCGGCCTCGTTCTCCGGATGGGCCATGGCGTGCTCGTAGGCGCGGATGGCGTTGCTCCGCGGATCGTCCTGGTCCAGCATCTCGTCCACCAGCGAATGCGTGGCGGTCATCACCACGTTCTGGTCGAGGTAGCCCACGCGGAGGCCCTTGTTGAAGACGATGTTGCCGGTGTCGGGTTTCTCCAGGCCGGCGATGCACTTCAGCAGGGTGCTCTTTCCGGTGCCGTTACGGGCCACGATGGCCGTCTTCTGTCCTCTTTCGAGACCGAAGGAGATGTCCTCGAACAATTGGCGTGGGCCATAGCGCTTGCTCACGCGCTCAACGGAAAGGCAGTTCATCTGGGGCCGCGAAAGTACGGTGTGGTGGGGTGCAGGCTCCGTATCCCTGGTTCGGGCGGGCTTTCGGCGCTGTGTTCTTCGCGGGGCTGCGGATGGCTGGACCTTCGTTCACGTCCGGCGCCTCCGGCACGGATGTGGTGGCTGACGGCATATGGAGACGGTCTGTGTACGCTATCGGGTTCCCGATGCCCAGCAATTCGCCTTCCTGTTGGCGATGTCGCATGCCTTGAAGCAGCTGGACCGCATCGATCCATGCTTGGGCTACGATCTGTCGTTGGCGCTCGATGACCCCGAGCTGTTCCTGCTCCGGGTGGAATGGCGCAAGGGTGCACGCCGGAGGTTGCTTCGATCCTCCTTCCTGCCCGACGTGGTCATCGATGGCTGGCCGTTCCCCGAGATGATCGAGGAGCATCAACGCTTCAAACCCACCGGGATCACCAAACACCGGCATTGATCAGAGGAGCGCTCGTTCCCTTAAGGCATCGTCCACCAGTTCACTGTTGATCGCCACGGCGGCCTTGGCACCTTCTGCGGCGGCCACACTGACGAAGTGCGTGCCTATGGCGGCATCTCCGGCCACAAAGAGTCCGGGCACTCCCGTGCGTTGGAGCCGGTCGGTGATGACCGTTCCGGTCCGGTAGGTGCGGCACCCCAGTTCGGTGGCCATCGTACTGTGCTGTTCGAAGCGGCTGTTGAAGAAAAGTGCACTGCGGGGAAAGCTTCGCCCGTCCTGCAGCACAACGGCGGAGAGCAGGCCGCGTTCATGGTCGAGCTTGGCGATGGGCGCGGTGTGCACGGCGATCCCGGCGCGGTCCAAGTGGGAGCGGATCGATCGCTTCATGCCCGTACGGCCATGGGTGAAGAGCATGACGTCGGCGCTCCAGCTTTGCAGCAGGAACGCGAAGTGCGCGCCGGCGTCCCCACGCGCCAGCACCGCTATGGACCTGTCCCGCACCTCCCACGCATCGCAATACGGGCAATGGAAGAGGCTCTTGCCGTAGCAATCCTCCGCGCCCGGAATGTCCGGCACCGTGTCGCGGACCCCGGTTGCCAAGAGCACTTTCCGGGCCTCGTAGGTGGTGCCGTCCACGCAGAGGATGCGGAAGCCCTGGTCCGTTCGAAGGATCTCCTGGACGGTGCATTTCCTCCACGTCACGTCATATGCCTTCAGCTCGGCACGTGCGTGCTCGAGGAATTCGGAAGGGGCGATACCTTCCCGGGTCAGGTATCCATGAATGGCCTGCGTGCTTCTGTTGCGCGGCTCCCCGCTGTCCAGCACCAGCACTTGGCGTCGGCAGCGTCCGAGCACCATGGCCCCCGCGATCCCGGCGGGCCCACCGCCCACGACGATCACATCCGTCAACGGCGATGCTTTCCCCATGACGGATCCTACATCGAGCTGCACTTGCCGTTCATCACCTGTACGTCGGCAACGCCTTTCGAGCGCATCCTATCGGCACACTTCTCGGCTTTTTCCTTCGTGCCCTTGTTGCAGCATTTGGCCTTGCCCTTCTTGTTGGTCCACATCACATGGTGTGGATCCTTGGTCGCTGCATTCGCCAGCAGGGGTTGGGAGGTTGCACCGAGGAAGGCGAGTGCAAGGAGAATAGGAAGGGACTTGCGCATGGTCGATGTTGGTTGAGGGTAGTTGCTCAGGGAAGGATGGTGGGGTAGATGTTCAGCGATACGTAGTGCCAGTCCTGGCGTTTCAGTTTCTGCAGGGCGCTCACCATCCGGGCGTTCAGGGTTTCATGGCTGGCGGCGTCCACCTCCAAGGTGAACAGCACCGGTCGACCCGGTCCATGCCGAAGTTCCAAGGTGAAACGGTCATCCACATCCAGCACGCGTAACGGAGGAAGTTCATGCAGGGACAGTGCTGGTGCTGCAGGTCCATCTCCCAGGAGCAAGGGTATACCCTGATGGATAAGGATGGACGAGCAGCGTAAGGTGAACATGGACTTCCGGTCGTTTGCCGGGTCCAGGGGCAACCGATGTGCCGTGAGCTGAAGACCTGTGGTGCAAGGGGAACAGCAGCCCTGAGCAAGCGTGGCCTGCATCAACTTCCCCATCTGCGTGGAGCATCGTCCCGGCTCGGTCGGGAGCGGCAGCCGAGGTCATGGAACCATCGTCCCCCTTGATCCTGCGGCATGGTCTCGGGAACGAGCGTCAGCCTGGGACGATCCGCGGTCTTCATCCGTGCACGACCCAGGCCCGGAAATGAGAAAGGGGCGCCCACCAGCACCCCTTTCTGCTTTGATCTGTCCATGACCGAAGTCACGGAAAGCAAACCGGGACAAATATAGGGTCACCCGAATGAGTGAGGCAAAGGAGGTGGAAATTTTTTTATGGCCGTATGCGGTCATCCGCGGGTTGGGGAAGTTGTCGGGGACGACGAGCACATTCCTCCATCATGGTCACCGTAGGGGTAAGAAGGTGCGGACAATGACGTAGCGAGAACCGATCCAGGACCGGGAGGGCCATGGGCCTCAGTCCTCGATCTTCTCGAAGCGCTCACGCAGCTCGTTGATCCGGGCCACATTGCGCTGCACGGTATCCTGCTGCTTGCGCATCAGTGCGGTGGTTCGCTGGTC
>DASWWQ010000011.1:0-5888 GCA_036405935.1 Flavobacteriales bacterium | reverse complement strand
GTCCCTGGGCCATGGCCACGGGACTTCCCTTTTACATCACCGGGAGCGCAGCGGCCCGTACCGGCCGGAAGGGACCTCAATAGGGTCCTTCCCCGACCCCTCGTGGCGCATTGCCGCCAGCGCTCCCCGTGGTGTGTATCGTGCCCGAGCCCTTGGTCGTCAGCTGGAGCGGTCCTTCGCTGTGCACGAAGGCATCGCCGGACCCGGTGACGGCCACCGTACCGCCGTTCGCTTTCAGTTCATTGGCGTGCACATTGCCCGATCCCGTCACCGTCACTTCCACCCGGCTGGTGGTGCCGCTGATCGTGAGGTCCCCACTTCCGGTGACGTTCATGGTGGTGGTACCGCTGACGTTCACCCCGGCGCAGGCCGCCGTACCCGAACCGGCCACCCGCACCAACAAGGAGCCGGCTTGCGCGATCCGGCCCACATCCGCATTGCCGGATCCCACCACGTTCAGGTCGGCCGTTCCGGTCGTACCCACTTCCTTCAGGTGGATGTTGCCGGAGCCCCTCACCATCACGTTGAGGGCTGTGGCGTCCGGTACCCGGCCCAGCGTGATGTTGCCCGAACCCATCACGCTGAGGTCCAGCTTGGACGTGGTGGGGAGTTCCGCAGCCTGCACCGAGCCGGAGCCCATCACCTCCAGCACGTGCACCAGCGGCATGCGTACGGTGAAGTCCACGGGGCCGCAGGTGCGACGCGAGCGGCCGATAATGCGGTAGTCCAACTGGAGCAGCTGCTCCTTCACCTGCACGTCGAGTTGTTGCAGAACGTCCTCATCGCCGGTGGCGATCACGGCGAAGTCCCCGATCTCCAAGGTCACGTCCATGTTGTTCATGACCTTGATCCCGATGAAGTCCCGCAGGTCGAAGCGACGTTCGTTCGTCCCTTTCGCTTGGCGATCGGTAGCATCCGGTGCCGGTGGGCCTTGCACGGCGACCGGTGTCGGCGGTGCTGGCTCGGGTGTGGGTGCGGGATCTGCCGGCGGTCCAACGGGCGGAAGGATGTCGGCCGGAGCCGGTGCGTCCGCTGCGGGAGGTGCCGACTTCGATTGGGCAGCCGTTTCCTCGGCCGGTATGGCCAGCACCACCGCCGGAGCCTCCTCGGGTTCAGCAGGAAGCGGTGCTTCGGGCCGGGGTTCCATTACGGCCGGCGGAACCGTGGTCGCGGTCGTTGCGGGCCCACCGCCGCTGAACACGTGGATGCCGGTGGCGACGAGAAGCGTGCCTGTGATCGTCATGAGGATGGTATTGAGGTTCGTTTTGAGCGTGGCCAACCAGGCTGTGAGGCCGGTGGCAAGGGGGAAGGCGGCCACCATGTGCCCCACCTGTTCCAGCGTCACCTCCACGGGCAGCTCACGGAGCTGGTCCAGCAAGGGGCCTTTGTCGTCGGTGTGGCTCATAGCATCAGGCTGGTCAAGGTGTTCAGGACGTCGAAGCGCACCGGTCGTGCACGTCCTTCGAGCATCGTGCGCAACGCGGTACGTGCCCGGCTCACGCGGGTCTTCACGGCGTTCTCGTTGGTGCCTTGGACCACGGCGATCTCGGCCATCGAAAGGCCGGATACCTCGAACAGCACCAGGGCGTCGCGTTGGGCGGAGGGCAGCTTGTCCAATGCGCCGTAGAGGATGCCTACGTCCACCAGCATCTCCGCGCTCGCCCCGCGTTCCTTCAAGCGTTCGGACTGCTTCTCGAAATGGTCGGCGTTGCGGCGGTCCATGCGCCACACGCTCACCGCCCTGTTGCGCGCGGCACGGAGCAGGTAATGCAGCAGTTCGTCCTTCCTGCGGATCCGCGCGAACTGCTGGAAGGTGCTCAGCAGCACGTCCTGCATGAGGTCCTGTGCGTCCATCCGTCCGTAGGCCAACGCCGAGCAGTAACGGGCGAATGGCTCGTGGCAGGAAGCATAGGCCTGCATGAATTCGGATCGTTCGTCCTGGGGCACGGAGCTGCGGGTTTCGGGATGAGAGTCGCCGAAGTCCCCGAAAGGTTACACGGTGTCGGGAAAAATGCGCTTCAACCTGCCGTCTCCTCCAATGCGGCGAGGTAGCGGTCGATGTAGACGTCCAGCTGCTTGGCCTTGTACTGCATCACGAAACGCGGGTGTTCGAGCGGGATGATCCGTCCGAAGAGGCCGAGACGATCGTTCAGGCGTTCCAGGTACTGCGCGTTCTTTCCCGTTCCGATGCACAGCACCGTTTCCGTGCGCATTCCGCAACCGATCAGGGTCCGCAGCCAATGCTCCACGAAGGGCGTCACGGCCCGTTCCAGCTGCTTGTCGTCGTAGTAGTTCAGGTTGATCTCCTTGCCGTGCGTTCCCATCCTCACGAAACCGAGCGGACAGACCGCATGCACGTAGAACCTGCTGTAGAAACGCTCGGCACCACCGGCGGCACGGACCATACGGTAGAAGAAGTCGCTGCTCGGTTCATGCGTCCGGAGGCCTTCGATGGGAATGCCGAGATCGTTTTCGCAGCGTTTCGTATCGGTGAAGGGCAGTCCGGTGCTGCCCGCGCCGAGGCGACCGGGATTGATGCCGAGCATCAAGGTGCGTGGTCGATCATCCGCGTAGAAGCGTTGGTGGAAGAGCGTGACGATGCGGCGTACCTCCGCCTCCTGCGGACCGTGGAAGGGGTCGAGCACGCCCACTTCAGCCGGGAGGCGCACCTCCTTCAGTGAGAAGGACAACACATGTTCCAACAGGCGGTCGGCAAGCATGACCGGCGCTCAATGATCGGGATCGAAGGGCGGAAGGCCTTCGTATGAAGTGGCGCCGAAGACCTCGAGGTAGCGCGCGGCCGTCATGCCGTCCCAACGGATGATCCCCTTGCGGTACTGTTCGCTCTGGAAGAGGTTGAGGGCGATCGCGGCGGTGATGAACGCCGCCACGAGCGCGCTGCGTGCTCGTCCTTGGGCGAAGGCCTGCTGCACCGACCAGGCCAGCGGAAGGCCCAACAGCGGAAGGGTGTCCACCATGGGGCGCGAGCCGAAGCCGCCGCCATAGTACCAGCACCACCAGGAGAACACCAGGAAGATGTACGGCACGAAGAAGGCCAGGCAGGCGACGGCATAACTGCTGAGTGCCGTACGCTTCACCATGCGGAACAGGGCCCACCAGGCCAGGAACATCAGCGGGGTATAGATGAACCAGCCCTTCCGGAAGCCGAAGAGCCCTTCCCATACATGCGGTTCGGCGAAGTTGAAATGCTCCGCGCCGTAGGTGTCGAAGATGAAATGCCCGGTGGTGATCCTCCAATGGAGCATCTGCGGCACGCAGCACACGAAGGCCGCCAGCAAGGCCCAGGCACCGTGCGAGCGGTGGGCACGGAAATGCGCGATGGCCCGGGCGCGGAACATCGGATCGCCCATCCACCACACCATCGGAACGATGAACACGAGGATGTCCAACGAGCGGGTCACGAGCACCAGTCCGCCAACGGCACCGATGGCCACGGCCGCCCCCCGCGTGGGTTTGCGGAACCAGGCATCGGTGCGTTCCAGCATCGCGGCGAAAAGGAAGAAGAGGTAGGGATGGGCCATGCCTGCACCCCGGGTGGCGTAGTGGAAGAGGTTGGTGCCGAGTCCCAGTGCCAGCAGGGCGATCGCGGCCGGCCACGGATCGGTCCAGCGTTGCAGGAAACGCCCCAGCAGCAGCAGACCGCAGCAGGCCCAGCAGGCCGAAGCGATGGCGGCACTGAGCTGGTAGGGCGGGGAATATCCATCGGGGACCTCGGTGTGGTCGAACAGCAGGCAATAGGCATGCGCGCAGAGGAAGAACGGAGCTTGGAACAGCGCCGGACCGATGGGGAACTTGTTGTAGGCGGTGCCGCGTTCGGGTACATATTGCAGGGCATTCTGCTCACCGAACCACACGAAGCCGCTGGGCTCCACCTTGCGTAGATGCGCCATGTGGAAGGGGTCGCCGACCAGCGCACCCGCGAGGTAGAGCTGGTAGGAGCAGGAATCCCAGGTCAGCAGGCGTTGTTCGCGCCACGCATCGTCCTTCAGCGTGGAGCCGATGGCCAGCACAAGGAAGAGCAGGCAGGCGGCCGGCACCGGTCGGTTCGCGGTGGGTGCGGCCATGGTCACTTCGGTGCCTTCACATAGATCCAGATGCCGATGAGCCCGAAGATGAGGTTGGGCAGCCACACGGCGAGGGTGGGATCGAGGTCCGAGTTCGTAGCGGACACCGTGGCGATCTTCATGGTGAACACGTACAGCAGACAGAGCATCACCCCGAGCACCAGATGCACACCCGTTCCGCCGCGCACCTTCCGGCTGGCGATGCCCACGCCGATCAAGGTGAACACGTAGGTGGCGAAGGGGTAGGCCATGCGCTGGTCGCGCTCCACCTCATAGTAGGCCACCGTGCTGCCACCGCGTGCCTTCTCCGCGCGGATGAACGCATCGATCTCGGTGCGGTCCAGCGCGGCGGCGTTGGCGAGGCGTTGCCCGAGGTCGGAGAGTTTCAGGGGGATGATGGTGTCGAGCTTGGCCCCGCGCCGGATGCGTTCCGCAGGCATGCGCACGCCATGGAGGGTGTCGAGTTCAGGGCCGGCCTTGAGGCTGTCCTGCTCCAAGGGGATCTCGCGGACCATGTAGTCGTACACGGTCCACTTGCCGGTGGTGGTGTCGTAGGTGGCGCGGTCGCTGAGCAGCTTCGAACGCAGGCGGCGTTGTTCGTCCCAGTGTTCCAAGCTGAAACGATAGCCGGTGGAGCGGGCCATGTCCACGCTCTCGAAATAGACGATCAGGCCCGGTGCGATCTCACGCAGCACGTTGTCCTCCTCCAGCCTGTAATCGCTCCAGATATGCTGTTTCTCGAACGCCACGCGCGTGCGGTTGGCATGCGGCAGCAGGAAGACGTTCACATAGAGCGATATCGCTGTGAGGATGGTGGCCGCCACGAAGTACGGGCGGATGAAACGCGGGAAGCTGACCCCGCTGCTGAGCGCCGCCACCACTTCGGTCCGGCTGGCCAAGCGGCTGGTGAAGAGCAGCACGGCGATGAAGATCAGCAGCCCGCTGAACAGGTTGCTGTAGTAGATCACGAAGTTCACGTAGTAATCCACCACGATCTCCTTCACCGTGGCCGTGGCCTTGGCGAAGTCCTCCGTCTTCTCGCTGATGTCGAACACCACGGCGATGGCCATGATGAGCACCAGGATGAAGAAGAACGTCCCCAGGAACTGCCGGATGATGTAGCGGTCGAGGGTCTTGAACATGGAGCGCTAAGTTCGGTGGGTTGGGGATGCGGAGGGAAGGGCCAAGGTGTGAGGTCCAAGGTCCGAGTACTCAGGCCGGTGTGCATGACCTTGGACCTAGGACCTTGGACCACTTGGGGCGATCACCCCGATATCCTCGTCCTCAACTTGGGCAGCATCCGGTCCTTCCACGGGCTGAACGTACCCGCGAGGATGTGTTCCCGGGCCTCCTGCATCAACGCCACATAGAAGGCCAGGTTGTGCAGGCTGGCGATCTGCAGGCCGAGCATCTCGTTGGTCACGAAGAGGTGCCGTACGAAGGCCTTGCTGTAGGTGCTGTCCACCCAGCAGGTGCCGTTTATATCGAGCGGCGAATGGTCGTCGGCCCAGACCTTGTTCTTGATCTGCACCACGCCCTCCCGGGTGAAGAGCATGCCGTTGCGGCCGTTGCGGGTGGGCATCACGCAGTCGAACATATCGATGCCCACGGCCATGTTCTCCAGCAGGTTCCACGGGGTGCCCACGCCCATCAGGTAACGCGGGCGGTCCTTCGGCAGGATGTCGCAACAGAGATCGGCCATGGCGTACATCTCCTCCTCGGGTTCGCCCACGCTGAGGCCGCCGATGGCATTGCCGTGGGCGCCCTTGCCGGCGATGTATTCGGCACTGATCTTCCGCAGTT
>DASWWQ010000010.1:0-1911 GCA_036405935.1 Flavobacteriales bacterium | reverse complement strand
CGACCAGACGCTCGATGACAATCACACGCTCGGCACCGTGATGAAGGGCGCGGGCTACGCCACCGCCTGCATCGGCAAGTGGGGCCTGCAAGGCCCTGGCACGCCCGCAAATCAACCGAGCCATCCGTCAAAGCGCGGCTTCGATTACTTCTTCGGCTACCTCGCCCACCTCGCGGCGCACTATCACTACCCGGAAGAACTCACCGGCAATGACAATCAAGGCCAGCCGAACGCCTTCTTCGAGAACACCACCGACATCACCTCGCAGCTTGGCAAGTGCTACTCCACCGACCTGATCACCGCGCGTGCGAAGAAGTGGATCGCCGACCAGCACACTGCTGCACCCGCACAGCCCTTCTTCCTCTACCTGACCTACGCCGCCCCCCACGCTCAGCTCGATGTCCCGACGCAGGCCTACCCCGCAGGCGACGGCCTCGATGGCGGTCTGCAGTGGAACGGCACGGCAGGCAACATGATCAACACCGCCAGCGGCACGATCAATTCGTGGATCCATCCCGACTACGCCAGCCAGGCCGGATGGACCGATGCCGCGAAACGCCATGCCACCATGATGCGCCGCATCGACGACTCGATGGGCGACCTCATCGCGACGCTCGATGAACTCGGCATCGACGACAACACGCTGATCGTCTTCACCTCCGACAATGGCCCGGCGAATGAAGCCGGATCCGGCGGCAGCTACACGCACGACCCGCGTTTCTTCGGATCCTATGGACCGTTCGAAGGCATCAAACGCGACGTGCTCGAAGGTGGCATGCGCGTGCCAGCGTTGGTCCGCTGGCCCTCCCACATCGCGGCGGGCGGCATTTCTCAATCGCCGACACAATTCCAGGACTGGCTGCCGACCTTCGCCGAGCTGGCTGGCGTGCCACAGCCCGAACGCGCCGATGGCATGTCGCTGGTGCCCACACTCACAGGCACCGGCACCCAACGTCCATCGACCGTCTACGTGGAGTACTCCTACGCCGGCAACACGCCGAACTGGACCGCCGTTTTCCCGAACCACGCCAACGACCCGCGCGACGAGATGCAGGTGCTGTTCCTGAACGGCTACAAGGGCATCCGCACCGGCATCGCTTCCCACGCCGACAACTTCCGCATTTACGACACACAGGCTGATCCGGCGGAAGCGACCAACCTCGCCGGTCAAGCAGGCGTACCGACACAACAACAGTTCAAGGACAAGGTCCTCCAGCTCCGACGCACCAGCTCGGGCTCCGCCCGGGGCTACCTCGATAGCCAACTGGTTCCACCACTCGCCTCGGTTTCAGCCGTGAACGGCCTTGAATGGAAATCCTACGAAAAGGCGACCCCATGGGTGCCGAATTGGGAAACCGAAACACCGGCGGCCAGCGGTAACACCACCGCACCCGACCTCGCTGTGCGCACCCGCGACACCGATATCGGCGTGCTGTTCTCCGGCTACCTGAAGATCCCCACGGATGGCGACTACACCTTCACGCTGAATACGGACACGGGGGCCTTCATGCGGCTTCACGATCTCCAGCTGATCGATGCCGACTTCGGCTACACGGCTGGCACTGAGAGATCCTCCGGCACCATCAAGCTGAAAGCCGGCTATCACCCGTTGCGCATCCACTATCGCCATGCGAATGCGGCGAGCCACCTGCTGGACTTGCAGTGGAGCGGCCCCGGCGTTGCGAAGCAAGCCATCCCGGCCTCGGCCTACTACCGGGACGGCATCCCCGTGCCCGTCCCACCCGTGGCGACGCCCGACACGGCATCGGTCACCAGCAGCGCCCTGATCGATGTACTGGCAAATGACTCCGACGACGGCTCGCCCTCCGCACTCTCGATCGCGTCGGTCACCAGCCCGGCTCACGGCACCACCGCGATCGAAGGCACATCAGTCCGCTACACGCCGACTGC
>DASWWQ010000009.1:0-8070 GCA_036405935.1 Flavobacteriales bacterium | reverse complement strand
GACTCAGTATGAGTTGGCATTATTTTCAGCCATCGAAAATGGCAGCCATAACACCAAAGAGTTCACCACCAAGAGCAACGACATCATTCGTTCCAAATTCGGACCTGCGCAACGAATGCTTGAAAAAGAATTCCGCTCAATGCTTGGGGTAGAAGTGTCCGACGAACCCTAGTTTGACTGCATTGCGCGTGAGGGATAGAAGCGGAAAGCCCGGAGCCTTCTTAGGCGAGGACTTGCAGCGGATAGCCCGACCCGAGGCTTTTGCGAGGGGCACGCCCAACTGACACCCATCACCCATACGCTGGAGAAAAGCCCGAACTTTGGGCCACGAACCAACTCAGCAGTTCGGCCGATCTACTGATCGTCCGATCTTCTGATCATCTGATCCGCACCTATGGCCATCGAAAGCGCAACCCCCGACCTGAAGAAAGTGGTGGAAGGAGCCGCTGATTTCCTCCCCCTCCTCGGCACCGATTACGTGGAACTGTACGTGGGCAACGCCAAGCAGGCGGCACACTTCTACAAGACGGCCTTCGGCTTCCAGAGCTTGGCCTACGCAGGCTTGGAGACGGGCGTGAAGGACCGCACGAGCTATGTGCTGGTGCAGGACAAGATCCGGCTGGTACTGACCACGCCACTGACCAAGGAGAACCCGATCAACGACCACCTCCGTCTGCACGGCGATGGCGTGAAGGAGATCGCCCTGTGGGTGGATGATGCACGCAAGGCTTGGCAGGAGACCACCTCCCGCGGCGCAGTGAGCCATTTCGAGCCCCGCGTGGAGAAGGACGCCGATGGCGAAGTGGTGAAGAGCGCCATCAAGCTGTACGGCGACACGGTGCATGTGTTCGTGGAGCGCAAGAACTACAAGGGCCCCTTCCTGCCGGGCTTCCGCGAGTGGAAGAGCGCCTACAACCCGCCGACGGCCGGCCTGAAATACGTGGACCACATGGTGGCGAACGTGGGCTGGAACCAGATGAACAAGTGGGTGGAGTTCTACGAGAAGGTGATGGGCTTCGCCAACGTGCTGGGCTTCGACGACAAGGACATCAGCACCGAGTACAGCGCGTTGATGAGCAAGGTGATGAGCAACGGCAACGGCCGCATCAAATTCCCGATCAACGAGCCGGCCGAGGGCAAGAAGAAGAGCCAGGTGGAGGAATACCTCGACTTCTACAACGGTGAGGGTGTGCAGCACATGGCGATCGCCACGGACGATATCGTGAAGACCGTACGCGACCTGATGAGCCGCGGCGTTGACTTTCTGAAAGTGCCCTCCACCTACTACGAAGGTCTGTTGGACCGCGTGGGACCGATCGAGGAGGACCTCGGCCCGTTGAGCGAGCTCGGCATCCTGGTGGACCGCGACGACGAGGGCTACCTGTTGCAGCTCTTCACCAAGCCGTTGCAGGACCGCCCGACGCTCTTCATCGAGATCATTCAGAGGAAGGGAGCGAAGAGCTTCGGCAAGGGCAACTTCAAGGCGCTGTTCGAGGCCATCGAGCGCGAGCAGGAGAGCCGGGGAACACTTTAGTCGCGACCATCGAACAACTATTGGAAAGGGCGCCTTGCAGGGCGCCCTTTCCTTGCGAAGGACCATGCCCCGTTCCGACATCAAGCGCCTTTCGCGTCTTACGGCGATCCTGACGCGGCTGCAGACGAAACGTCTGGTGACCGCTGCGGAGATGGCGCAACGGTTCGCGGTGAGCGAGCGCACGATCTATCGTGACATCCGTGCTTTGGAGGAAGCGGGCGTTCCGGTGATCACGGAAGAGGGCAAGGGTTACCTCCTGATGGACCACTATCGGCTGCCTCCCGTGATGTTCACGGAACAAGAGGCGAATGCGCTGATCGCTGCGAAACAACTGGTGCTGAAGACCACGGATTCCTCGTTGATCGCGCGTTATGCGGAGGCGATCGACAAGATCACGTCGGTGCTGGACCACGGAGCCAAGGAGAAGATCAACCTGCTCGTGGACCGCACGCAGTTCAGGAACATCGAGCGGCTTGAACGCACGAGCGACAGCCTATCGGAGCTGCAGTTCGCGATCACCAATTTCCGGGTGGTGAGCATCGACTATACGAATGCGGAGGGACGGCCCTCCCGGCGGTCCGTTGAGCCGTTCGCGTTGTTGAGCACGGCCAATTGGCTCTTGGTCGCCCGGTGCCGGCTGCGCAAGGAGTTCCGCTACTTCCGGCTGGACCGGATCAAGCGTTATGCCGTGCTGGACGAGCCTTTCGTGCCGCACGACATGACGCTGCAACAGTTCTTCGAGCGGTTCCACGGTGATCAAGACCCGAGGACCCCCACCGCTCCGACACCCCTGACATAAGGTTGTCCGAGCGCGCGATCACTTTTGGCCGCACAGAACAACCAACCCATGTCCATCAACCTTTCCAACCTGCCTTGGCTCGGCATCGCGCTGGCATTCGTCCTCTCCTCCGTTCTCGGTGCCATCTGGTTCACCGTATTGTTCAGGAAACCCTACCTCCGTACGCTGGGCCGACCGGTTGACGAGCCGCAGAGCAAAAACCCGATCTACTTCGTGGGACCGATGATCTGCAACTTCCTGGTGATCCTCACCACCGCGATCCTGATGGAACAGCTGGGCATTACGACATACGGCGCCGCGCTGACGTTCGCACTGGTTATCGGCTTCGGTTACCTGGTGACGAACACAATGAACATCGCCATCAACCCCAACATGCCACATCCGATGCCCTATGGCACACTGACCGGTGCGTACCATCTGATCGCCATGATCCTCGTGTGCATGGTCATGGCGGCGTTCACCTAGTAACCCCCTGAACAGCTCTTGTCCCTTCGACGCATCCTTGGAATAATATCTGCCGAAGACGACGATGGTGACCGTGTCACCTTTGCGCAGGCGTTACGGATCGTACAGGTCTCCGAGGGAGAGTTCACGCAGCAAGAGGGTGCGCAGTTGGATCACTCCTGACCGAGCACGATCCGTTGCGTCCATCGCCCTTGGGCGGTGCGCAGATCCACGAGATACACACCTTCGGAACCCGGGTTGATCCGCAAGGCTTGCCCGTTCCATGCCTGCTGCACCAGGGTGCGGCCCGTGGCATCCATCACCTGCAGTTGCGCCACGATCGGTTCCGGCGTGGAGAGGGTCGCGCCTTCGGACGTCCGTTGGATACGCAAGGGATCCGATGCAGATGGATCATCGATCGCCATCGGCAGTCCGGTGAGGTATCGCAGGATCAGGAAATCCTCGTCACCATCGATGGTGGTCATGCCGGATACGACGAGCTTACCATCGGCCTGTAGTTCCCCATCGAAGGCGAGCTCGTTCTCGCCCATGATATCCGTGCGCACCAAGCCGTTGGAACCGAAGCTGACATCCAGATCACCGTTGGCCTCGTAACGCGCCAGCGCGATATCACGGCTCCAATCCGGACCGATGGAAACGCCGATCACGATGATCCGATCGTCCGGTTGGACCACCATCGACACCGCGTTATCGGTGCTGCCCCCGAAGTCGGTCGTTACCACGCCATTCATACCGAAGTCCACATCCGGCCAGCCATCGGGATCGAAGCGCACCACGGCGAAGTCGTTCTCCATGCCATTGAAGGAGCTGCCCACCGCCAGGAAACCGCCATCGGGGAGCAAGGCCAGATCATAGGATACGCTTCTACCGACCTCATTGGGCGCATAGGCGCTGAAGGTGGCATCCGATGTGCCATCCGATTCCAGACCCACGAAGGCCATGGTGTTCACCTGCTGCGAGCCCCTTTGTCCACCAAGGATGAACCTGCCATCCGGACGCAGGAGCAGGCCGTAACCCATGTCCTCATCGGGTGTCAGGTCGATCACCGCCACCCCACCATTGCCGAACGAGGCATCCAAGGTCCCATTCGATAGGAAGCGTGTGGCCAGGATATCGCAGGCGGGAAAGTCGCCACAACTGGAACCGACCGTTACGATGCGGCCATCGGACTGCACCACGATCCTGTTCGCATGGTCGTTCGTGCCGGGCCTGTCCAGCACCACTTTCCCATCCCCGTTGAAGGCGAGGTCCGGCGAGCCATCGTTGTTGAAACGCATCACCACCATCTCCACCTCCATGCCGATGCGTTGCGCACCGCAGATCAGGATACGTCCATCAGGCTGCAGCGTCATGCCATAGGCCAGCAGAACGGTATCGCCGAGCACCACCTCGCCGTCCGTTCCGAAGCTCTGGTCGGGTGCACCATTGGGCATGAAGCGCGCGAGCACCAAGGCCGCGGAACCGTATCCGGCCATCACGATGCGTCCATCGGGCTGCACGGCGATGGCCCGGCCATGGTCCTGCACCGTGGCCTGGTCGAAGGTGACGAAGCCGCCGCCGTTGAATGTGGGATCGAGCGAACCGGGTTGGGCCTTGGACGCATCGGCGAGCAATGCGATCAAGGAGGAAGCAAGGAAGGAGCGGAGCATGGAGCGGCTGTTCTCCTTCGACGCAGCACCGCTCGGTCCACGTTGCCTAGCGCTCCAAGGCGATCAGCTTGCGCGACCACCGCGCGCCGGCGTACCGCACCTCGGCGATATGCATGCCGGTGACCGCATCATCCAACGTGATCGGCCTTCCGTTCCACGAGCGCGAGATCAGCAAGCGGCCTTGTGCATCGAACACACGCAGGTCCGCGGTGCCCGCACATCCGGGGAATTCGAGCACGGGAGCACCGTCGACATAGCGCACCACCAAGGGATCCAGCTCCGGATCATCCACCCCCATGGTTCCGCTGCACGAAGCGATGGCCTGTTCGAATTCGGCCACCGTCAGGCTCTCGGTCGCCGCACCGGTGATCGAACCGCTGATGATACCATCCGCATAGTTCAGCGCATGCACTCCGCAGACGCTGACCATGTAGTCGCCCTCGCTCTCGAGATCCGGCGGATAGTCCGAGTTCCACACCGTATTGCCCATCAGATCGGTGGCATCGAGTCCGAAGACCAAGGTATCCCCCACCGCGAAGCCGTTGAGATAGATGCGGCACAAAGCACCATTGTCGCCCCACACGGTGAGCGTGTCGTTCGGCAAGGAGCTGCCATCGAAGGTCTGCAGCACCTTCACGGTGATGCCGTAGTGCACATCGGAGAGCTTCACCACCAAGGCGGTGGCGTCGGGGTTGTCCCACCAGTCCGGGGAAAGGGTCTCGCAATAGCTGCTGTTACCGAAGCAGGAACAGGCATGGGACGAAGTGCCGATCAGGGATGCGGCAAGCACGGGTAGAAGACGACGCATGGAAGAGCGGGTTTCCAGCAAGACACACCAACCCGGCCCGATGTTGCCCGGCTCACTTCCCTTCTTCCCTTTGCTTCCGCGCCAAGGCGATATAGGTGGCCCGGATGCGGTCCAGCTCCCTTTCATCGAGGTCCTCCAGATCGAGCAGGGCATTGTTGGCCTGCTCCTGCGCGCGGATCAGCTCATCGAGCTTGATCTGTAGGGCCTCCGTATCGCGGTTCTGCGTGTTCTGGATGAGGAACACCATCAGGAAGGTGATGATGGTGGTACCGGTATTGATCACCAGCTGCCAGGTGTCGCTATAGCCGAAGAACGGCCCGGTGAGGCTCCAGACCAGGATCACCCCGACCGCCAGGAGGAAGGTGGCGGGCTTACCGGTGACCGATGCGGTGCGCTTGGCGAAGCGCGTGAAGGCCGAGTTCTTGAGGTGTTCCATGTCGCAGGCCGCCTGCAACGGCCCCTTCGAAAGTAGCTCCGGACTTCCGTTCAGAGCTCCACGGCCACCACTTCCCGCACGCCGGGCACCATCTGCTTCAACAGGTTCTCGATACCCCCCTTGAGGGTCTGCATGCTGCTGGGGCAGCCGCTGCAGCTGCCGCGCAGATCCACGGCCACGACGCCATCCTGGAAGGAACGGAAACTGATGTGCCCACCATCACCGGCCACGGCTGGGGCCACGTATTCCTCCAGCACCTGCACGATACGACGTTCATCATCCGTGGTGGGCTCCACGTGCGTGGTGGCGCGTTCGTTGGCGTCGGCCAAGGCTTGCGCGGGCGCATCATCGTTCACGATACGGCCATCGGTGCGCAGGTAGTCCTGGATGTATTCGCGCAGCTCCAACTGCACCAGGTCCCAGTCCACGCTATCGTTCCGGGTCACGGTGATGAAGTTCCCCGCCAGGAACACGCCGTTCACGAAGGGCAGGTTGAAGACATGGGCCGCCAAGGGCGATACAGCCTCGGCCTCGGCCGGGGAGCGGAACTCGAGCATGCGCCCGTCGGGGATCAGCAGGGAACTGGCCACGAAGCGCATGGTGAGCGGATTCGGGGTCATTTCCGCGTAGACCGTGACCGGGGGACGTTTTTCGAGCGTTTCCATGGGCGGCAAAGGTACGGTGGGGTCAGGGGGTTCTTTTCACCACAGAGGGCACGGAGGATCTTGTCGGGTCTTGTTGGGAGTAGGAACGAGGGTAGGGCGAAGACCTGGCCAATACCTCTCCGGCACACGCCTTCTCCGTGTCCTCTGTGCCTCTGTGGTGAATCCTCACTTGGCAGGTCGTGGCCTTTCAAGGATCGGCGCAACCGCTTCGCCTCCAGCGTCGTAGACAGGGCCTACTTTTGCACCGCATGTCCTCCCTGTCGTCCATCCGCCAACGCCGCTGGCTCCCCTTGCTGGGTGCCTTGCTGCTGTTGTTGGGGACGGCGGTACCCGCCTTGGCGCGCATGACCTGTGTGAACGGCGGCCACTCCGTGGTGCAACTCGGTACCACCGGCGACTGCTGCCCGCATGAGGAGCATGCCGATGGCCCCACCGTGCAGGCGACCTGCTGCGAGATGGTGAAGACCGAGCCCAAGCGTTCGGACTTCGTCGGTCATCTCCTGGTTTCCCTTCCGATGCCGTTGGCCGTGCTCGACGGCATCATGCTGCCGGCCATAGGAATGCCGGTGATCGCGCTCTCCGCCGAACGGCACTTCTCCTTGCCACCACCGGATGTCACGGGGCGGCGCTTGGCGGTCATCGGCCGCCTGCTGATCTAGAACAGGGTCTTCTTCCGGGCCTGCACGGTGCGTGCATGGCCTGTTCTTCCGTTCGTCCACCTCTTGAAGAAGACCCATGTCATTCCAACGAACCCTATACCTCCTCGGGGCCCTGCTGCTGGGCCACCTGCTCCATGCGCAGGATATCAGCGGCACCGTCCATGGCAAGGACAGTGAGGGCCGCTCCTCACCCGTTCCCGAAGCGCGTCTGCTCTGGCTCGGTGGCACGGCCGTGCTGAGCGACCTCGATGGCCGCTTCACCATCGTTCCACCCCCGCAGTGGCCAGCTGCGTTGGTGATCAGCGCCGTCGGTTACCCGCCCGATACGCTCACCTTCGATTCCGCCCCCACAGCACCGCTCGCCTTGATCCTGGACGGCAGTGTCCAACTGGGCGAGGCCCGCGTGGTGGAACGCCAGCAGAACACGGTGCTCAGCACCCGTACGTTGCAGGCCATCGAGGCTTTGGGCGCGAAAGAACTCAAACGTGCCGCCTGTTGCGACCTCAGCGAGAGTTTCGAGACCAATGCCACGGTGGATGTCAGCTTCAGCGATGCCATCAGTGGCACAAAGGCCATCCGCATGCTGGGTCTCGATGGCAAGTACGCCCAACTCAGCCTGGAGAACATCCCCTTCATCCGTGGTCTCAGCAGCAGCTACGGCATGACCCTCATCCCCGGACCTTGGATCGGCAGCATCAATGTGAGCAAGGGCATCGGCACCGCCGTGAACGGACCCAACGCCATGACGGGCCAGATCGACCTCTGCCTGTTGGATCCCCTCACCGCTCCCACGCTCTTCACCAACCTCTACGTGAACAGCCAAGGGCGCACCGAGCTCAACGTGAACGCCGCGCAGAAGACCGGCGAGAACAGTGCGAACCTGATCATGGCACAGGGCAACCTGTTCCAAGGCGCCATGGACCAGAACAACGACGGCTTCCTGGACCAACCCTATACCAAGCGGTTCAACATCATGGACCGCTGGATGCAGAGCACGGAGAAACGTACCACGCAGGTGATCCTGCGCTACGTGACCGATATCCGTGAGGGTGGCC
>DASWWQ010000008.1:0-9306 GCA_036405935.1 Flavobacteriales bacterium | reverse complement strand
GGTGCAGATCGATCCGTTGCTCCTCTTCGATCCGCACTTGACGGGTGAGCCTGCTCATCAGGCGATCCACCCATGAGGGTCCTTTTTCCACGACGACGGAGGCTTCCTCCTGCACATCCGCCACCACGATCACCAGGGAGCGCACCAAGCGGATCTGCACCAACAGCAGCACGAACAGCAGGAGGTTCACCCCGACCAGCCACCAGAACAGCGTGTAGGCGTCCATGGCATTGCCATCGCCCTTGTAGGCCTGCGCATTCGCCTGACCGGCCAGGAGCAACAGGGGGGCCAGTACCGCTACACGCCCGCTCCTCGCGATCAGCTTCTTCACCCAGCCCCCGGGACCGCCCAAGGTGCGCAGGATACCGGCGAGCGAAACGATGAAGATGACCTGCACCACGGCGAGTACGACCAGCGCGTAGAGCATGCCGTCGTTGACCGCGAAGAGGTGGTCTTCGACCGAGCCGTCCGCGGCCGTCAAGGAAGAAGCAAGGGCGAAGACCGACAACAGGGTGGTGCCGCTTCGCGCGAGGGAGGAACCGATGTTCAGCATGAGGCGTGGTCCGTTGGGCGGCCGTCGTCCGAAAGAGGAAGACCGGCCATGTGATCGATGTGGTCGCGGCGCGAGGCCCGCACGTAGAGCAGGGCGATGAGGAAGATCCCGAAGAAGATCACGAGCGAGACCAGCGGATAGATGCCGATCCCGGAGATCGTATCGAGGTGATGCTTGATGAACTTCAGCATGGCTCAACGCATGGCCGTCGTGGTCTTCGCTTCACCCTTGATGTCCGTGCCCACGCGTTGCAGGTAGGCGATCAGGGCGATGATCTCCCGGTCGGCCAAGGCATCGATACCATCCTTCCTCAACCCCTCTGCGACCGCCTCACCCTGCTCGGCGAGGTCGGCATTGGCGCGCGCGGGGAAGTCCGCCGCATAAGGCACCCCGAGGGTGATCATCGCTTGGATCTTGCCGGCGGTGGTGCTGGTGTCCAAGGCGTTCTCGAACAGGTGCGGATACGCAGGCATCAGCGATCCGGGACTCATGGTGGTGGGATCGAGCATGTGATAGTAGTGCCAGCTGTGCGGGTACTTGCCACCCACGCGCAACAGGTCTGGACCCGTGCGTTTGCTGCCCCATTGGAACGGATGATCGTACACGAACTCACCGGCCTTGGCATACTCACCGTAGCGTTCGGTCTCGCTCCGGAAGGGGCGCACCATCTGGCTATGGCAGGTGTAGCACCCTTCCCGTACGTAGATGTCGCGACCCTGCAGCTCGAGCGGGGTATAGGGATGCACGCTCGCGATCGTGGGCACGTTGCTCTTCACCAGGAAGGTGGGCACCATCTCCAGGATGCCGCCGATGGCCACGGCCACCAAGCTCAGCACCAGCATCTGGATGGGCCGGCGTTCGATCCAGGTGTGCCAGTGCCCGCCGGTGACCTTCACCTTCTCCAGCGCTTCCGCCTCCGCATCCTCGTTCGCGATCAGGCGTCCGGCCTTCACCGTGCGGTACACGTTGTACACCATCACGAACACCCCGATCAGGTAGATGGAACCACCCAGTGCCCGCAGCCAATAGGCGTACTTGATCTCCAGCAGCGTATCCAGGAAGTTCTTGTACACCAGATAACCGTCGGGCGTGAACTGCTTCCACATCAGGCTCTGGAAGAAACCGGCGAAATAGAGCGGGATGGCGTAGAAGATGATCCCCAGCGTACCCAGCCAGAAGTGCACATTGGCGAGCTTCACGCTGTGGAGCTTGGTTCCGAAGAGGCGTGGCACCAGCCAGTAGGTCATGCCGAACACCATGAAGCCGTTCCACCCGATACCGCCGATATGCACATGCGCCACGATCCAATCGGTGAAGTGGGCGATGGCATTGATGCTCTTGATGCTGAGCAGCGGGCCTTCGAGCGTGGCCATGCCGTAGCAGGTCACGGCCACCACGAAGAACTTCAGCACCGGATCCTCACGCACCCGGTCCCACGCTCCCCGCAACGTCAGCAGGCCGTTCAGCATGCCACCCCAGCTGGGGGCGATCAGCATCACGCTGAACACCACGCCCAGGCTCTGCGCCCAGTCGGGCAAGGCACTGTAGAGCAGGTGGTGCGGCCCGGCCCAGATGTAGATGAAGATCAGCGACCAGAAGTGGATGATCGAAAGGCGGTAGCTGTAGACCGGGCGGTTGGCGGCCTTGGGCAGGAAGTAGTACATCAGCCCGAGGAAGGGCGTGGTGAGGAAGAAGGCCACCGCGTTGTGCCCGTACCACCATTGCACCAAGGCATCCTGCACACCGGCGTACCAGCTGTAGCTCTTGCCCAGCGATACCGGAATGGAGATGCTGTTGACGATGTGCAGCATGGCCACGGTGACCCACGTGGCGATGTAGAACCAGATGGCCACATAGAGATGGCGCTCCCGGCGTTTCAGGATGGTGCCGATCATGTTGATCCCGAACACCACCCAGATCAGCGCGATGGCGATGTCGATGGGCCATTCGAGTTCCGCGTACTCCTTGCCTTGTGTCATGCCCAAGGGCAGGGTGATCGCTGCGGCGACGATGATCGCCTGCCAACCCCAGAAGTGGATCCGGCCCAGCACATCGCTGAACATGCGGGTCTTCAGCAGGCGTTGCAGGCTGTAGTAGGCACCGGCGAAGATGGCGTTGCCCACGAAGGCGAAGATCACCGCGTTGGTATGCAGGGGGCGGATCCGGCCGAAGGTGGTCCACTGCGAGAAGTTCAGCTCGGGCACCACCAGTTGCAGCGCCGCGATAAGGCCGACGAGCATGCCCACCACCCCCCAAAGGATGGTGATGAACAGGAAGTTCTTGACGATGCGGTTGTCGTACTGGAAACGTTCGGTCATCGGAGGGGTGATTCGTTGACGGACGGGAGGTTATCGTTGAGGATGCGCACGGCGGGCGAACGATCATCATCGTACTGCCCTTGGCGTACCGCCCAGATGAAGCCGACCAGGAACACCCCGGCCACCAGGGTGCTGACCGTGAGCAGGAGGAAGATGACGCTCATTGTGTTCCGGCTTCTTGCACCGCGAAAGTCCAGCGGTGCCCAAGGGTGGATACTGACCGTGGTCAATGGAGCGGGATGACTTTCGTCAGTTCCGGCGTCCGCTCCGGGCGGTCAAGGTCACGGCAAGGGTGACGAAGCCCACCACGCTCACCGAACTGAGGGGCATCAGGATGGCGGCGATGAGCGGGGTCATGTATCCGGCAACGGCCAATGACACCCCGGTGATGTTGTAGCACAGGGAGATGCACAGGCTGGCGATCACGATGCGCCGGGCCTGCCGCGCCATGTGCAGGAAATGTGGAAGGCGGGCGATGGCGGTCGCATCCAGGATGGCATCGCTGGCCGGTGTCAGTGCGGCGCTGGTCTCGGTGACGGTGATGCCCACATCGCTCTGGGCCAACGCACCGGCATCGTTCAGTCCATCACCCACCATCAGCACCCGATGCCCCTGCTGTTGATATCCGACGATCGCGCGGGTCTTGTCCACCGGTGAGCAGGAGGTGCGGACATCCGCCCGGGAGAAAGCGGAAGCCAGTTCCGGATCCACTTGGCGATCACCCGTAAGCAGGGCCACCCTGGCCTTGGCACCCAACCTTTCCACGGCTTGCAGGATGCCGGCGCGCGCGTGCTTGCGGATGTCGTAACGGCCCCGATGGTGTCCATCGATCCACACGTGCACTTGGGCATGGCCGCTTGCGCAGGGCGCTTCCGGACCCTCGCAGAAGAGCGCGGACCCGAGCCGGACGGGCACGCCGTCCACGACGCCCTGCACCCCTCGACCCGGCACATCCACCACGTCGGACACCTCCAACACATCGCCCTTCAGTTCGTGGAACAGCACCACACTCAAGGGATGCGTGCTGTTCCGGGCCAGCGAACGCACCCAGGAACATTCCTGCGCCGACAGGGAAATGCCGGACCGATCCACCTCGTGCGCCTCGCGCGCCGTGAGCGTTCCGGTCTTGTCGAACACCACGGCGTCCACATGCGCCATGCGCTCCACCACTTCCGCATCCCGCAGGAAGAGACCGCGTTGACCCATCAAGCGCATCGTGTGACCGTAGGCGAAGGGCATGCTCAACGCCAACGCGCACGGACAGGCCACGATCAGTACGGCGGTGACCACCGGCCAGACCTGCGCGGCATCACGCCCCCACCAATACAGACCGGCACAGACCGAGATCAGCAGCACCGCGATGGTGAAACGGCGCGCCACGCCATCGATCAACCGCGGCATCACCGGCCTTTCGTGCGCGGATCCCTGCTCCGCCCAGAGCTTCTTCAAGCGGCTGTCGGCGAAGGAATGCAGCACCTCCAATTCAATGGCGGACCCGCGCTGGCGGCCACCCGCCTTGATCGTATCCCCTACGTTTCTCCGGACGGGCAATGGCTCTCCAGTGATGAAACTGTTGTCGATATGGCCGGTGCCGGACCGAAGAACGGCATCCACAGGCACCAGTTCCTGGTCGCGGACAACGATGCGATCGCCGGGAACCAGGTCGGCCACCTGGACCGGCTGTTCCTCCACACCGCGTTTGCGCAACACCACCAACGGGAGGAAGTCCTCCAAGGCCCGATCGAACCGCAGTGCCCGATAGGTATACGCTTGGTACCAGCGACCGATCAGCAGGAAGAAGAGCAGGCCCGCAAGGGAGTCGAAATAGCCCGGACCGGCGCCGGTGAGCACGTCGTGCAGGCTACGCGTCCAGAGCGCAACGATACCCAACGCAATGGGCTGATCGATGTTCACGGTGCGGCTGCGGATCCCCGCCCAGGCACTGCGGAAGAAATCGGTGCTCAGGAAGAAGACCACCGGGAACGACAGCAGCACGATGAGCCATTGGAAGCCTTCCTTCAGTCCGGCCTCATTGTCCGCCCCGAGGTATTCGGGGAAGCTCAACATCATGGTGTTGCCGAACACGAAGCCGGCCACGCCGAGGCGGACATGGAGCATCCGCGGCACGCCGGCCCCGCTCCGTTTCCCCGCCTCGTTGGTCAACTGCGGGCCGTAGCCCACCTTCCGCAAGAGCTGCACGAGCGCGGCCAGCGACAGCTTCTCCTCCCGAAAGGTGACGATGAGCTCCTTGTCCGCGAACGACACACGTGAACGGATGATGGCGTTGTCGATACGGGCCAGGTTCTCCAGCAACCAGATGCAGGAACTGCAGTGCATCTGGGGAACATGGAAACGCACACGCGTGATGCCGTCCTCGCTGAACTCCACCAGGCGGTCGCGCACTTCCCCCAAGCCGAACAACTCGCTGCGTTGTTCGTCGGCGTTCTCCTTCCGTTTGATCCCGGGTTCGGCCTCCAGCGTGTAATAGTCGCACAATCCCGCCTCGTTCAGCAGGTCGTAGACCACCTGACAACCTTGGCAACAGAAATCCTTGCCCGCATGGATGCGATGGTCCTCATTGCAAACGTCGCCGCAATGGAAACAAGTGACGGATGCCAGCTCCTTGACCTTCATGGTGCAAAGGGCAGGATCCGCCGGACAACCGCGACTGACGAACGTCAGGTCCGGGCCAGTTTCTCCAGGCGTGCGGCATCCAGCACACGGATCTCGCGTCCATGGGTGCCGATGATCCCTTCGTCGCGCAGATCGCTCAGGGCTCGGATCAACGATTCGGTGGCGGTGCCGACGATGGCGGCGATATCCTCCCGGCTGATGCGGATGCCCAGCTGGTCGCTGCCCGCACCGGCATAGCGATCGCGCAGGCGCACCAAGGCCTGCGCCACACGCTGCCGCACACCCGCATAGGCCAGTTCGAGCAGCCGTGTTTCCATCTCCTTCACGTCCTTCGCCAACATCTTGATGAAGCGTAGACTGACGTCCCGGTCGCGGTGCAGCAAGGCGAGCATGTCCTCGCGCGGGATCAACGAAAGCTCGGTCTCCTCCAAGGCTTCGGCGTTCTCATGGGTTCGTCCCCCTTCGAGAACGGACATGAAACCGATGAGGTCCCCCGGTGCGTGCAGGCCGGTGACGATCTCCTTGCCATCGCGGTTCATGGCATAGGTGCGCACCTTACCCTTCTCGATGAGGAACACATGCCGCAGTTCGTCGCCGGCCATGAACAGGCTGTCCTTGGCCGCCAAGGTGCGGCGCTTGCGATCCTTCGTGAGGTCCTTCAATCCGTTCACCCCTCGCGCCAGGTCGATCAGCCCGGGGATGTCCGCCGTGCCCGAACGGAAGCCCTGCCGGAACAGTTCGCTGCGCTTCAATCGGCCTTCCACGGCGTTCAGCAGCTCGCTCTCCTCGAACGGCTTGGTGAGGTAGTCGTCCGCCCCGAGGTCCATGCCCCTGCGCACCTCGGCGCGCTCGGCCTTGGCGCTGACGAAGATGAAGGGGATCTCCGCCGTGGATGGATCGCGGGCCAGCAGATGCAGCACGCCGTAGCCGTCGAGCTCGGGCATCATGATGTCGCAGATCACGAGGTCCGGCGGCTCCTGACGCGCGATGTCGATGCCCCGTCGGCCGTTCTCGGCCTTCAGCACCCGGTAGCTCGCCAACTCCAGCAGTTCCGCGGTATTGTCGCGCATATCGGGATCGTCCTCGATCAGCAGGATCGTCTTCATCGTTGGGTCTCGTTCGGGGTGTTGAAGGACAGGGGAACCTGCACGGTGAACGTGCTGCCTTGGCCGGGCACGCTGTGGAAGCGGATGGTACCGCCGAGCAGTTCGAGGTGCCGTTTCACGATGCTGAGGCCTAGACCGGTGCCCTGCACGGTGACGGCGTTGGTGGCACGGAAGAAACGTTCGAAGAGGTGCACCTGGTCCTCCAAGGGGATACCGATGCCTTCATCCGCCACGGTCAGCGTGAACCGTTCCGCCAGAACGGTGGTCCGCAGGGTGATGGTGGTACCGGGCGGGGAGTACTTCACGGCGTTGTTCAACAGGTTCGTGATCACGTTCGTCATCAGCTGCCGGTCCATTTCCACGGCACGCTCGCCCTCATGGGCATAGTCGATGCGCTGATCGGTCTTCACCGCCAAGCGCAGTTCCTCCACCAGATCGATGCAGAGATCGACCACATCGAAATGCGAGGGATGCACTTCCACCACCCCCTGTTCCAACTTCTCGAGGGAAAGGAAATCGTTGAGCATGGCCGTGAGTTCACGCACCTTCACCCGGATGCGCGTGGTATGCTTCGTCACCTTCTCCTGTCCTTCGCTGTAACGTGCGATCAGGTCGGCCGACCCCATGATGGTGCTCAGGGGGGTGCGGAACTCATGGCTGGCCATGCTCACGAAGCGCGACTTCAAGGCGTTCAACTCGCGTTCCTTCTCCAAGGCATCCCGAACACCCTGTTCGGCCTGACGCAGTTCCTCGGTGCGCTGCCGCACCCGTTCCTCCAACTCCGCATTGCTGCGTTGCAGCGCCTGCTCGTAAGCCTTGCGCTGGGTGGCGTCGCTGACGAGCGCCATCGCGAACATCGTTCCGTCGAGCCGGAAATGGTTCAAGCTCACTTCCACCGGGAACACCGAGCCGTCCTTGCGACGGCCGTACAGGTCCAGCTCCGCCCCCATGGCGCGTTTGGCGGGTTGCTCCATGTAACGCTCGCGGTGGCGGCGATGGCGGTCCATGGCGGCATCGGGCACAACGGCTTCGATGGGCTTCCCCACCAACTCCCCTTCGGCATAGCCGAACAGTTCGGCCATGCGGGGATTGTGCAGCCGGATGGTGCCCTCGCGATCGACCACGACCAAGCCCTCGGCCGCGGTGCGGAACAGCAATTCACTGATGCTCGCCAAACCTTCTTCGTTGAAACGATCGACCATGGGAGAGCGGGCCTTGTTCATGGCGAATTTCCGCATCCTTCATGAACCAACGGGCATCCAAGCGGGCCCGTACCCGCTGTAAACACGCCAGCGCTTCACCGGACCGGCGTAGATGTTGAGCGTCATGCAGGGATCCGGCCCCACGTTGGTGAAGCGATGCACGCTCCGCTCCTGGGGGAGGTACGAGATGGTCCAAGGGCCGATGATCCTCGTGGTGACCGGGGATGGTCGTCCGGCCGGATCGAGATCGAAGCGTTCCTCCTGCAGTTCGCCCGACACCGGCATCACCCAGGCCTCGGCACTGTCGTAATCATGGATCGAGGTGCCTTGGCCCGGTCGGTAGCCGATCAGAAGCACCTCGAAGTCCTTCTCCCTGGCCAGACAGACGCGTTCGTACTTCCGTTTGCCCCAGGATAGCCGACCGGAGAGCCGGTCCAAGGGGATCCGGGTACGTGCGAGCACCTTGGCCGGGTGGGCTTCAGGACCACCTCGGAGCAGGGCGGCCCGGAGCCCCTCGACACCATGGATCGGATCCTTCAGGGAATGCGCGGCTTGCACAGGAACGCGAACCTAGCGGGGTCCACTACCGCGCCACATGATGATCGTCATGCCGGGAGCGGTGCGGCTACTTTCGCGGCGCATGGCGCATACGCTGTTCCGCATCCGGCAGTACCTCCGTCATCGGCTGCAAGCGGGGGACCGCCACGACGTGCACTCGCCTTTCATCTTCCGTTTGGTGAACGAGGTGCTGCGCAAGGATGATCCCCAACCCTACCGAACGATCGAGGCGTTGCGTGAACGGTTGTTGCGCAGCGATCGTGAGATCACGGTCACCGATCACGGGGCCGGCTCGCTGGTGCTGAAGGGACGCGAACGGCGCGTGGCCGATATCGCTCGAACGGCCTTGAAATCCCCGCGCCGGGCACGACAACTAACGGGCCTGGTCCGCTTCACCGGGGCCCGTACGATCCTGGAGCTGGGCACCAGCCTGGGTCTGACCACCCTGCATCTCGCCCAAGCCGATCCGCAGGGCCACGTCATCACCCTCGAAGGCTGCCCGGCCACGCACGAGCTGGCGTTGGAGAACTTCCGCACGATCGGAGCCACGAACATCACCGCGGTGCAAGGCCGCTTCGCGGATCGACTGCCGGAGGTGCTGCGCAACCATCCCCGCATCGACCTGGCCTTCCTCGACGGGCATCATGAGCGGGCGGCGACAGGGGATCTCTTCCATCGGTTGCTGCCGCACCTGCACGGGAACAGCCTGCTCGTGTTCGACGATATCCACTGGAGCCCGGGCATGCACGCGGCTTGGGAGGAGGTGAAGGCGCATCCGCAGGTCACCGTAACGGTCGACCTCTTCGATATGGGCCTGGTGTTCTTCCACAGCGGACAGGCGAAGGAGCATTTCCGGTTGAAGTACTGAGCGGGTGACGCACCCGACATTTGCACGGAACACACCATGAAGATCTACACGCGCACCGGCGACACCG
>DASWWQ010000007.1:0-4783 GCA_036405935.1 Flavobacteriales bacterium | reverse complement strand
CATCGGTATCGGGTTCTCGTTGATCGAGTGGACCTGAACGAAGACCTATCCGGATCAATAGCCTGCGGCGTGATCATCACCGCGCGGGTCGGCGCCCCCTTCCAGACGGCCGTCGTCCAGCACATGGATCGCATCCACGCGTCCGTATGGCGATCGATTGACGAACGTGTGGCCCATCTGCACCAGTTCCAGGCTATCGGCACCGGTGATGGCACCCGCTTCCGTCTGGATCATGTCCGGTAGCCATTGGAAATGGAACCGGGGCGCGTTCACCGCCTGCTGCATGGTCATGCCGTGGTCCAACACGTTCATGATCACCTGGAAAACGGTGGTGATGATACTGGATCCACCCGGCGTGCCCAATACCAGCACCACCTTTCCGTCGCGCACCACGATGGTGGGGGTCATGCTGGAAAGCATGCGTTTGCCGGGCGCTATGGCGTTGGCCTCGCCACCCACCAGGCCATAGGCGTTGGGTGTGCCCGGAGCGGCACTGAAGTCGTCCATCTCGTTGTTCAGCACGAAGCCCGCACCGCCCACCACCACATGCGATCCATAGAAGGCGTTGAGCGTGGTGGTGCAGGATACGGCGTTGCCTTCGGCATCCACGATGGAGAAATGCGTGGTCTGGTCCGACTCGTGCGGGGGCGCGCCGGCGGCCACGGCCACGCTGGGTGTCGCGCTGGAGAGATCGAGATCGGCCATCCGTTGGGCCATGTATCCCGGTGAAAGCAATCCGCTCAAAGGAATGGGCACCGCATCGGGGTCGCCCATATAGGTGGCACGATCGGCATACACGCGGCGTTCGGCCTCCACCATACGATGCACGGTCGGCGCCTTGTGCCATCCGGAGCCGTGCACGTCCATGGGCTCCATGGCGTTGAGCAGTTGGATCAAGGCGGTGCCTCCGCTGCTGGGAGGTCCCATGCTGTAGATGTCGTGTCCGCGGTAGCGCCCATGCACGGCTTCGCGCCAGCGTGGACGATAGGCGGCCAGATCGGATCGGCTGATGGTGCCTTTGCCCCGCTGCATCTCGGCGATCAGCAGTTCGGCCGTCGACCCCGTGTACAGTTCGGCCGCCCCATTGTCCCGGATGCGGGTCAAGGTGTTGGCCAGTTCGGTATTGCGCATCACATCACCCGCGGCCCAGGTCTCCTTCGCCGTGAAGGCGTTGGGGCGTGTGCTGTTGGCGCGCAGCAGGGGCAGGGCCTTGTTGAGTTCCTCGGCCTCGTTCGCGGTGAGACGGAAACCTTTGTTGGCCAGTTCGATGGCCGGGTCCAGGAGCCTTTCCATCGGGAGGCGTCCCAAGCTGTCCCGCACCGCGAACATGCCCGCCACCGAGCCCGGTACGCCGATGGCCTTGTGGCCGACCAGGCAGAGTTTCGGATCCACCACCCCGTGTTCGTCGAGGTACATGTCCCGGGTGGAACTGGAAGGGGCGGTCTCGCGGAAGTCCAGGGTGTGGACCGTGCCATCGGCCATGCGCACCACCATGAAACCGCCACCGCCGATGTTGCCCGCCCAGGGGGCCACCACCGCCAGTGCATGGTGCACCGCCACCGCCGCATCCACGGCATTGCCACCGTCGCGCAGCACCTGCAGCCCCACTTCGGTGGCCAGCGGATGGGCGCTCACCACCATGGCGTGCTCACGGATCAACGCACCCGCGGTACGCCCATCACCATCACCCGGAGGTGCCGATCTATAACCTGTTATCGTGAACAGAGCGGCGAGGAGGACCGCCGTTCCGTAGCGCGTTCTTTCCAGCATGAGAGCTTTGCGTGGAAGTGAGAGTAGGATGCACGCCATGGACCCAGGCGCTGATACCGGAGGAGATCCGGCACGCGGTCGACAAGTGTGGGAGGTCCATGGGAGAGGCGTACAGTGCCGAAAAGTAGGCAGCGATCGCCCAGGGTTCAAGATGCAACCCCGCTTTTTCCTCTTTTCCTACCGTTTCCCCGCACGTCGGCCCTTTCCCCGTTCTACTTTTCAGGCCTCTCCCATGCGCCTTCTGTTCATCGCCGCCTTGGCGGCCATCCTGTTCGCCTGCCAAGGTCCTGCTCCCCCTTCGGCACCCGGAACCGCCGCCCCTACGGAGCCGACCCGGGAACGCTGTTTCCTCAGCGTGACCCGCAGTGCGGATGGTTCCATCGCCGATTCCCTGCGCATGCGCCTCTCGTTCCGAGGGGATCGCGCCGAAGGCACATACGAATGGCTTCCGCAGGAGAAGGACCGCATGGTGGGCACTTTGCAAGGTTCCCTGAGGAACGACACGCTGACCGCGGTCTATACCTACCAGGCCGAGGGGGTACGGTCGCGCGAACAGCGCCTCTTCCTGCTGAAGGCCGGTGAGGCCGTGGTGCTGTCGGGCGAAATGGTGGAGCGCGAGGGCCTGTGGGTGCTGCGTGATCCCGCGCGTGCGATGCCCGGTATGACGCTTCCCGAGGTGCCCTGCCAGTCGGGTCCTCAGCCCCTGAACAGGAACGCCGCGCAACCCTAGGGCTGCACGGCGTTCCTGTTGTTCAGGGTGCTCAACGGGCGGTGATGATCACCGGGAGGGTGCGGGTGCCTTCGTTGCCGACGAGGCGCAGAGTGTAGTTGCCGGCGGCCAGCTCCTGTTCCACCAGCAGGGTGTTCTGCATCGAGGTGTTCCAACGGGTGCTCCAGACCTTACGGCCACGGGCGTCGTGCAGGGTGATCTCCAACGGACCGGTAGGTGCGCCGAGCTCGATCCGGAAACGGCCTGAGCTGGGGTTGGGGTGCACCGCGGCTCCTGCCAACGGGCGGCTATCGCCCATGCCCGTGCTGAAGTCCACCGCACCGGAAACTTCGATGCTGCAGCCGTATTGGTCGGTCACGGTCACCGTGTAGGCACCGGGCAGCAGGCCTTCCACCTCGGGGGCAGTGGAACCGTTGCTCCAGTCGTATTGCAACCCACCATTGTCCCCGCTCACCTCCAGGCTGGCCGTGCCATCGGAACAGTTCGCGCAACTGGCGTTGCCGGTGATCATCGCGGCCGTGAGGAAGGCGCAGGTATCGAAGGCCACCGTGATCGTGGCCGTTGCGATGCAGCCCATGCCGTTCATCGCTGTTACCGTGTAGGTGCCCGTGGCCACATCAGGCACTGTGGCACCGTTGCCCACAGGCGGATCCCAGGTGAAGCTTACGTCGCTGTCGTTGCCGGTGGTGGCGCTCACCGCACCATCCGCGCAGGTGGCACAGGTGGCGGAGGTGGAGCCGGCCTCCACGCCGAAACCGGCACACGCATGCCCGAAGTTGGGTCGGATCATGTAGCTCTTCGAGAAGCTGGGGCCGAAGTCCTCGTTGTTCGCCCAACCCGGGATCGGGCTCGTGGGCCAATCCACCCACGTGGTGCCGGGGGTGAAGAGGTTCGTGGTCTGGCCCAAGGCCAAGGTGCTATCGAACTCAACGGCGGTCACCGCATACAGGCCGGCCGGAAGCACGGCTGCGCCACCATGGATGGGGAGTTGGATATCGAGCAGTTCGTTATCGGGGTAGAGGATGGTATCCGTACCGGCGATGATGTTGTTCGGCATGCCGTCCACCATGTCCCAGATCACCACTGCGGCTTGGCGGCCCGTGTAGCCGCGGAAGTACACTACGCCCACCGAGGTCAGCGTATCGGCGTTCGCCAGTTCGAAGGATTGGCCCATGTAGCCGCCATTGCCGGCTCCGATGCCCAAGCTGCCGGAGAGCTCGCCGTCATCGCGGGCATAGGTGGTGTCGGAGATGGTGAAGAAGCGGGTCAGCGTGTCGTTCAGCGGTGCCTGGTCCGTGGCGCTGTGCCGCGCGATGAGACGCACGGTGTAATCACCCACGGCATCGGGGGTGTATCCGGGGATCGTCCAGCCTGTGGTGGCGCCCGGGGCCAACGTGGATTGCGGGGTGGAGGAAGCGTTATGCACGGCGGTACCGTTCCGCAGCACCTGCACTTCGGCCGAGACATCGGACAGCGCGTTCAACCCGTTGTTGCGCATCGTACCCTCGAAGTGGAGCGGGGAGGCCTGCTCCAGAGGGATCATCGTGTAGGGGGTGATGGTATCGGCGGCGAGCATCTGCAACTCGGCCGTCAATTGGGCCTCCACCAGGATGTCGTCCAGGATCAGGAGGAAACGATCGTTCGAGATGTTGCGGAAGCCGATCCGCACGGTCTGCCCGGCATAAAGCGCCAGGCTGACGCTGTGTGCGCCCCAATTGCTGCCTTCGGTGATCGTGGTGAGCAGGGTGGAAGCGGACACCATGTTGCCCAATGTCCCCGTGCCGCCGCTCGGCGTGTTCGGTGCCACCATCAGACGCACCTCGTAGGTCTCGGGGTAGAGGGGATCGTACCCCACACCGTTCCAGCTCAGTACGTTCTGGGCGGTGAGCGTCATCTGCGGGGTCCACATCCAATCGTCCGCGCTGCCCACGGATGTATACCAACTGGTGCTGAAAGCCGCGGAATCCAGCACGTTGAAGCTGAAATCCTCGCGCCGTTCCCAGGCTTCGTTCACATAGGCCACCTGCGCGGCCGGGGTGCGATTGTCCACATTGGCCAGGATCCAGCCGCTGGGGAAGGAGTATGTGCCCGCACCACCGGCCGTGGGGCCACCGACCCCGTCGAAATCCTCGAAGAAGATGGTCTGGGCCGCCAGCGGGAGCATGGCTGTTCCCAACATGGCGAACAGTGTGGGTATTCGTTTGGTCATAGGGGAGAGTCGATTCTGAACGCTTCGTGGAACGCGATCCGGCCGTTTTGGTTATCCCATTTTTCAACAACCGC
>DASWWQ010000006.1:0-9818 GCA_036405935.1 Flavobacteriales bacterium | reverse complement strand
CCTTGATGTTCTTCTCCAGCTCATCGAGCAGATTGGTGAGGTATTCACCGATGAACACGCTGATGATGGCGGGTGGGGCTTCGTTGGCCCCCAGACGATGGTCGTTGCTGGCGGAGGCGATGCTGGCGCGCAACACGTCGGCGTGGCTGTGGATGGCCTTGATGGTGTTCACCAGGAAGGCCAGGAACAGGATGTTCTCCTTGGGCGTCTTGGCCGGGCGCAGCAGGTTCTTGCCGGTGTCCGTGGCCAGGCTCCAGTTGTTGTGCTTGCCGCTGCCATTCACGCCGGCGAAGGGCTTCTCGTGGAAGAGGATACGGAAGTGGTGCTTGCGCGCCGTCTTCTCCATCACATCCATCAGCAGCATGTTGTGGTCCACCGCGAGGTTCATCTCCTCGAACACCGGAGCGCACTCGAACTGGTTGGGGGCCACTTCGTTGTGGCGGGTCTTCACGGGGATGCCCAAGCGCAACGATTCCCCCTCGAAATCGCGCATGAAGGCCTGCACCCGATCGGGGATGCTGCCGAAGTAGTGGTCCTCCAACTGCTGTCCCTTGGCCGGCGTATGGCCGAAGAGGGCGCGGCCCGTGGCCACCAGGTCCGGACGGGCCAGGTACAGGGCCTCATCGATCAGGAAATACTCCTGCTCCCAGCCCAAGGTGGTGATCACGCGGGTGACATCCTTGTCGAAATATTGGCACACCGCGGTCGCGGCCTCGTCCACGGCGCGGATGGCGCGCAGCAGGGGCATCTTGAAGTCCAGCGCCTCGCCGGTGTAACTGATGAAGATCGTGGGGATGCAGAGCGTACCACCGATCAGGAAGGCCGGACTACCGGGATCCCAGGCGGTGTAGCCGCGGGCCTCGAACGTGTTCCGGATACCCCCGTTGGGAAAGCTGCTGGCATCGGGCTCCTGCTGTACCAGCATGCTGCCATCGAAACGCTCGATGCTTCGTCCTCCGGCGATGGGCTCGAAGAAGGCGTCGTGCTTCTCCGCGCTGGCACCGGTGAG
This sequence comes from Flavobacteriales bacterium, assembly GCA_036405935.1. GTDB lineage: Bacteria > Bacteroidota > Bacteroidia > Flavobacteriales_F > PHOS-HE28 > PHOS-HE28. The sequence goes on along the minus strand of DASWWQ010000006.1, from coordinate 8,809 downwards.
CGGCTGGAACCAGTGCGTGTAATGCGTGGCTCCCTTGCTGGCGGCCCATTCCTTCATGCCGCTGGCCACTTGGTCGGCCAGTTTACGATCGATGCGGCTGCCGTCCAGGATGGCCTGACGTACGGCGTAGTAGGCATCCTCCGTGAGGAACATCCGCATGGCCTCCTCGCCGAACACCTGCGAGCCGTAGTACTCGCTGATGCGCTGCCCGGGCTGTTCCAAGGTGCGGACCGGACGGGCATGGGCTTCTTCCAATGCCTTGGCTCTGAAACGGGGGTATGCCATCGGAAAATCGGTTTTTTGTGGCCGCGAAGGTATCCGAATGAGGGGGTGCTCGTCAAAAAAATGCCCTTCTTCCTTTTCAACAGTTGTTCAGAACGGGGGTGTAAGCGCACAATCATGAATTCCATGGCATCCTGATCAGCAGAGCAGGCCTTCACACCTTCCGGTGCGCAGGAACTCGGGCGTCCTTCGGACGCGTTCCGGTGCGAAATCGTGAAAAAGGAGGTCAGGCGCGGGGTTCACCCGGCGTTTCCTCGGGTGCGGGAGCCGGCGGAGGGGCCAGATGTTCGGGCGGCTCGATGCGGAAGGTCCGCTTCTGCTCCTCGAAACCCTGCTTCACGTCATTGGCACCCCTCTGGATCTCGCGCTGCACCTCGGCACTGGCATCCCGGATCTGGCGCATGGTGCGGCCCATGGTGCGGGCGATGCCGGGAATGCCCTTGCTGCCGAAGAAGAGCAGGACGAACAGCAGCACCACCAGCAGTTCGCCGCCGCTGATGTCGAAAAGAAGGGGGAAATGCATCGCCAACGGGGCCAAAGGTAGCCCCCTCGCGCAGGCGACCCAAGCAAAAGGCCCCTGCCGAAGCAGGGGCCTTTCCAAGGTCGTATCGGGAGGGACTCACGCCACCACGGCCTTCTGCTGGGGCACCAAGGCCTTGTCCTCCTTCTTGTAGATATCGGCCGCGATGGCCGATGCGATGAAGATGGACGAATAGGTACCGGTAAGTACCCCCGCGAACAGACCGAACACGAAGCCCTTGATGGAGATCCCACCGAAGAAGAAGATGATCAACAGCACCAACATGGTGCATACCCCCGTGTTCAGCGTACGGCTGAGCGTGGAGTTGATGGCCTTGTTGAAGATGGTCATCACCGGCTCGCGTTTGTGGTCCGTGACATAATCGCGGATCCGGTCGAACACCACCACGGTGTCGTTGATGGAGTAACCGATCACGGTCAGGATCACGGCGATGAACACCTCATCGATCTCCAAGGAGAAGCCCACCACGCCCCAGAGGATGGAATAGAGGCCGAGGATGAAGATGGTATCATGCACCAAGGACATCACGGCGCCGAAACCGAACTCCCAGCGGCGGAAGCGCACGGCGATGTAGAGGAACATGAAGATCAGGGCCACGCCAACGGCGGTCAGCGCGCCGGTCTTGATGTCGTCGCTGATGGTGGCGTCCACCTTACGGCTCTCCTCGATCCTGTACGGATTGCCCAAAGCGGCGAGCGACTCGGTGAGCTTGGCCTCCACACGCTGATCCACCCCTTGGGTCATGTCCTCGATGAGGTAATTGGTGGTGACCTTGAAACGCTTGTTGCTGCCGTAGGTCTTGGCCGAGGTGCTCACATCCTTACCCTCTTCGATCAGTCCGGCCTCCAGCGCGGAGCGGACGGCTTCGGCCTCCACATCGTTCTGGAACTGGATGGTATAGGCGCGGCCACCGGAGAAATCGACACCCCAATTGAACCCTCGGGTGGCCATGGAGCCGATGCAGATCACGGCCATGATGATCGAAGCGGCATAGAACACCTTGCGCTTGCCCATGAAGTTGTAGTTGGCGCCTTGGAAGAGGTTCACGTTCCAAGGGCGGGAGAAGGAGATGCTCTTGCCCTTCTCCAGACGGTTGTTCATCACCAAGCGCGAGATGAAGATGGCGGTGAACAGGGAGGTGAGGATACCCAGTCCCAACGTGGTGGCGAAGCCGCGGATGGGTCCGGAGCCGAAGTAGAACAGGATCACGGCGGTGATCAGGGTGGTGACGTTGGAGTCGATGATCGCGGAGAGCGCACCCGAGTTGCTGTATGCCGTATCGATGGCGCTCTTCAGCGCGCGGCCCTGTTTGAGCTCATCACGCACACGCTCGTTGATCAGCACGTTCGCATCCACCGCCATACCGATGGTCAACACGATACCGGCGATACCGGGCAGGGTGAGCACGGCCTGCAAGCTGGCCATGGTGCCGATCAGGAAGAACACGTTGGCCAGGAGGGCGATGTCGGCGATCCAACCGGCCCGGTTGTAGTAGAGGCCCATCACCAGCAGCACACCCACGAGCGAAACGGCGAAGGACACCAGGCCCTTGTCCACGTTCTCGGCACCCAAGGAAGGGCCCACCACGGTCTCGTCGATGATACGGGCGGGGGCGGGCAGGGCGCCGGCGTTGAGCACGTTGGCCAGGTCCACCGCCTCATCGATCTGGGCGTTGCGATCACCGCCACCCATGCTGATGCTGCTGCGGCCACCGGGGATCTCCCCGATCACGTTGGGAGCGCTCACCACATAGCCGTCGAGGACGATGGCGATCTGCTTGCCGACGTTCTCACCCGTCATGCGCTTCCAGGTCTGCGCCCCTTCGGAGTTCATCTGCATGGCCACTTCCGCGTCGCCCTTGATGTCGTAATCCTGGCGGGCATCCACCACCACCGACCCGTCCAGCTTGGGCTTGCCGTTGCGCGGGGTGCGCAGGGCATGCAGGCTGAACATCTCCACAGAGCCGCCTTCAGGCAAATCGAAGCGCTGTCCCTTGCGGCCCCAAGCGAGCTTCAGGCCTTGGCTGGGGTCGGGGCTTTGGGGCGGGGCCAAGGCCAAGAGGCGGTTCACCTCGGCGGTGTCCTTCGTGGCGGCCATACCCACCACATCCCCACGGATCACCTGGTTGTCGGCGATGTTCAGTTGCAGACGGCCCAGCAGCGGATTGCGCTTGAGCACCTCCTCACGGCTCATCTCGGTGGTATCGGCCTTGGTGGTATCGGCAGCAGCAGCGGCATCGGCCAAGCTGTCCACGTCCAAGCTGTCCTTCTTCAGCGTATCGGCCGCTTGGGCGATGAGGCTGTCGTTGCGGGTACTATCGGCTGCGGCGGTGGCGGAATCGGCCTTGGCCAGCTCCGGATGCAACAAAGCGCTGAGCTTGGTGTTGCTCTCGATCAGCTTGGTGTACACCTGCTCGTTGTCGAAGGTTTCCCAGAACTCGAGGTTGGCGGTACTCTGCAGCACGCGGCGCACGCGGGCCTTGTCCTTCACCCCGGGCAGTTCGATCTGGATCCGTCCGCTGAGGGCCTGCTTCTGGATGATGGGCTGCGCCACGCCGAACTGGTCGATACGGGCGCGCATGATGATCTCGGTGTTGTTCAGGGCGGCTTGGGCCTGGTCGCGCAGGGTCTTGATCACCTGCTCGTTGGTGCTTTCCCGGGGGAAGATCGATGTATTGTCCTGCGAACTGAAGATGGCGGCAAGGCTACCGTTGGGTGCGGCCTTGCGGAATTCCTCATCGAACAAGGTGATATAGTCCTTGCTGTCGGTGAGCTGGCGCTTGCGGGCCGCGGCCAAGGCCGCGCGGAAGGCCGGATCCTGGTTCTCTCCGCTAAGGTTGTCCACCAGTTCGGGAATGCTCACCTCCAAGGTAACGGCCATACCGCCCTTGAGGTCGAGACCCATGCTCATCTCCCGCTCCTTGCAATACTTGTAGGAGTATCCGAAAGGATGGACCTGCTCCTCGTTGTGGTCGCGGAGGTATGCGTTCTCGAAGGAGAGTTGGATCGAATCGCGGTCCAAGGCTCCATTGCCGGCCACGGCCAACACCGAATCGGCCTGTTGGGCTGCGATGCCCTCGGCCTTGGACTCCAAACGTCCGGTGAAGATCGAGAAGGAGATCTGCCAAAGACATGCGATCGCCAGGAGGATGGTGAACACCCACAGCGCGCCACGATTCTGCATGAGAAGGAGGTTGGTTACTTGAAAAGAGCGGCAAATATAGAAGGATGCTCCACCCCGCACCGGGAAAGCACATACCCCACCAAGGATGGTGCATAAAGGGTGGCCGACCGCTCCCCATCACGGCTTTGAACACCCCCTACTTTCGTGCTTCCGGCCCCTTCCCCGGCTGCTGCTCCCATGCGATCCTCCCTGATATGCCTGTTGCTTGCGGTGCCCTTTGCCGGGCAGGCACAGTTCGAACTGCGTTTCGACCCCACGGTCCCGGTGGTGCGCGATGGAGCGCCCTTGGGCCTGGCCTGGGGAGGCGGCCTCAACTATCCGCAGTTCTCGAACATCGACCTCAACGCCGATGGCACGCCGGACCTGCTGCTGTTCGACCGTTCCGGCGGTAAGGCCATCAGCCTGCTCCATACAGGCACGCCGGGGGCCGAATCGTATACCCTCACGCACGAGTACGACAACGTGCTCCCCTTCCCTTTCCTGCGCGACTGGACCCTGATGCGGGACTACAACTGCGACGGTAAGGAGGACATCTTCACCTGTACCAGTCCCATCGGTACGGCCGGCTTCGCCGTGTACAAGAACACCAGTGTGGGCAGCAACCTGTCCTTCGAATTGGTGAAGGAAGTGGTGGGGGGCCTGTATCCGCCCATGAGCCCCAACCTGTACGTGGCCTCCATCGATATCCCGGGCATCATCGATGTGGACGGCGACGGGGACCTGGACGTGCTCACCTTCAGTGTGGAAGGCAGCCACGTGGACTACATGAAGAACATGAGCATGGAGCTCTACGGCACCTGCGACAGCCTGACCTTCGAGCGACGCAACAACTGCTGGGGCTTCTTCTACGAGAACAGCAACAACAACTCGGTCACGTTGAACTTTCCGTGCGATTGGAACCAGCCCAACCCGGAAATGCCGCTTTCCCCCGATGAAGTGGAGGAACTCGCGGACCTCCTCCGGTCCGACCCTTCGCGCGCCGGGGAAGTCCAGGAACGCCTCAGTGCAGCCCACTTCGGCAGTACCCTCACCCCCATCGACCTGGACGGTAACGGGGTGATCGATCTGGTGCTGGGCGATGTGGCCTACCCCAACCTGGTGGCCCTGATGAACGGCGGCGAAGTGGACAGCGCCATGATGGTGTCGCAGGACATCCAGTTCCCGAGCTACGATGTTCCGGCGAACCTTACGGTGTTCCCGGCGGCCTTCCATGTGGATGTGAACAACGATGGCCGGCGCGACCTGATGGTGGCCCCCAGCTACCAAGGCCTCTCGCAGAACAAGGTGAGCGTCTGGTACTACCGGAACACCAGTGCTACGGCCGGTGTGGTGCTGCAGAAAGTGGATGAGGACCTCTTCCAAGGGGACATGATCGATCTGGGGGAAGGCGCTTGGCCCGTGCTCTTCGATCACAACGGGGACGGACTGATGGACCTGATCGTGGCCAATTATGGCTACTACAGCCCCAACAGCGCCTATCCGTGCAAATTCGCCTTGCTGGAGAACACCGGAACGGCGCAGCAGCCGGCCTTCACACAGGTCACGGACGATTACATGGGCCTTTCCACCAGTGGGATCGGCAACGCCATGTATCCGGCCTTCGGGGATGTGGACGGGGATGGCGACCTGGACCTGTACATCGGTGATCTGCAGGGGCTGATCCACTTCTACCGCAACATCAGCACAGGTCCGGTGGCCTCGTTCCAGCTGGCACAGGCAGCCGTGCAGAACGACCTCGGCCAGAACATCGACGTAGGACAAAGCGCAACCCCGCTGCTGCACGACCTCGACGACGATGGCCTGTTGGACCTCATCGTGGGCGAACGCAACGGCAACCTGAACCACTACCGCAACATCGGTAGTTCGTCCGCTCCCACTTGGCAGTTCGTCACCGATTCCTTGGGCAAGGTGGACACGCGTGAATACTGGAACGTCACCGGCTTCAGCACACCCTTCATCTACCGCAATGAGGCCGGGGATCGCCAACTCCTGTGCGGCAGTGAATCGGGGTGGATCCATCACTACAACGACATCGAGGAACATCTCGACGGAGCGTGGAACCTGGTGGACAGCATGTGGATGGACATCCGGGAGGGCGGTCGCACGGCCGTGGTGGTGCACGACTTCAACGGGGATGCGGACCCGGATGCCGTGGTGGGCAATTACCGGGGGGGGCTCAGCTTCTTCCGGAACGACTTCAGTGTGGGCATCGGCTCCCAAGATCCGAGCGACTGGCCTGCGGAGAATGTCTTCACCTTGGCCCCCAACCCTTCGGCCTCCAGTACCGACCTGGTGATCGGCATTCCGCTGGTCCGGGATGTCCAACTGTCCTTGTGCGATGGAACCGGCCGGATCCTGCGGACGCTGCCCGTGCGCAGCAAACGCCTCACGTTGTCCACCACGGACCTGCCGAACGGGGTGTACCTGCTGCGCTTGGCCGATGAGGGGCGTTCGTGGACCCAACGCCTCGTGGTGCTCCACTAGATGAGCGCCCAGGACATCATCCTGTTCGATGGCGATTGCGCCTACTGCAACGGCTGGGTGAAATGGATCCGTGCCCGGGATCGCGATGGGCGCTTCCGCTTCGCCCCGTTGGAAAGTGCAGAGGGCTCCGCACTGCGGGCACGGCACCACATCCCCTCCACCATCGACTCCATGGTGCTCGTGACCGGTGGGAAGGCCCATACCCGCTCGGATGCCGCTTGGCGGGTGCTCCGGACCCTGCCCGGATGGGGCCTGTCGGGCTCCTTGCTCAGCTGGGTCCCGCGGTTCCTCCGGAACTGGGGCTACGACCTGGTGGCCCGCAATCGGCACCGGCTGGGGTTGAAGGACAGCTGCGAGCTGCCCCGGAAGCCCTCGGAACAAGGTTGAGCATGCCGTGAGCTTTCCTGATGGGGCCTGGACCGGGGTCGCGTAAAGTCCATGAAATGAAAAAGGGCCGTCCTTCCGGAGCGGCCCTTTTCATTTTGAGGAAGACCTTAAGCGGTCACGCTGTTCATCTTGTCCAGCACATCCATCACCTCCTTCACGGCCTTGGCGCTGGAGACGGTGAGTTCCATCTCCTCCTTGGTGAGCTTCAGCTCGATGATGCGCTCGATACCCTTGCGACCGAGCACCACGGGCACGCCCAGGTACACGTCCTTCAGGCCGTATTCACCCTGCAGCCAGGCGCAAACGGGGAAGATGCGTTTCTGGTCGCGCACGATGGCCTCCACCATCTGGGCGGCAGCGGTGCCGGGAGCATACCAGGCCGACGTGCCCAGCAGGTTCACGATCTCTCCGCCTCCTTTCTTGGTGCGTTCCACGATGGCCTCCAACTTGTCCGCCGCGATCAGCTCCGTAACGGGGATACCGCCCACGGTGGTGTATCGGGGCAAGGGCACCATGGTGTCGCCATGTCCGCCCATCAGCACGGCCTGGATGTCCTTGGGGCTCACACCGAGCTCGGTGGCCAGGAAGGCGCGGTAGCGGGCGGTATCCAGGATACCGGCCATACCGAACACGCGCTGGGCAGGGAACTTGCTGTTCAGGAAGGCGCAGTAGGTCATGACATCGAGGGGATTGCTCACCACGATGATGATGGCGTTGGGCGAGTGCTTCACCACGTTCTCGGTCACGCTCTTCACGATGCCGGCGTTGGTGGCGATGAGGTCATCGCGGCTCATGCCGGGCTTACGGGGCAGCCCGCTGGTGATCACCACCACATCGCTGTTGGCGGTCTTGCTGTAATCGTTGGTGCTACCGGTGAGGCGGCTATCGAAGAGGCTGATGGGCGCGGTCTGCCAGATGTCCAAGGCCTTGCCTTCGGCGAAGTTCTCCTTGATGTCGAGCAACACCACTTCTTGGGCCAGTTCCCAACGGGCACAGGCATCGGCACAGGTGGCGCCCACGTTGCCGGCGCCTACTACGGTGATCTTCATTGCTTTCGTTCGCTTTTCTTGGATGGAGGGGCCGTTGGCCGACCCGGGAGCGGGGGCGAAATTAGGAGCACCTTCCAAGCCGGGAAGCACGATTTGCCAACACCATGATCGGGGGCACGGCAGGAAAGCTATCTTGGCCTGACCAGCCCATGCCCACCACCCTACCGGCAACCCTTGCAGAGGACCCGCGTCTAAGCCGCACATGGCAAGGCATGGAGGTGGAACGCGGCTACTCCGGGTTGATCGATGGATGCATCTCGGGGGAACGGCGCAGCCAACAACGGGTGTACGAACTCTTCTACGGGAAGATGATGTCCGTATGCCTGCGCTATACCAAGAACCACGACCAGGCCAAGGACATCCTTCAGGACGGGTTCATCAAGGTCTTCAAGAGCGTGGGCCGCTTCAACCGCGAAGGCAGCTTCGAGGGATGGATCCGGCGGATCATCGTGAACACGGCGATCGATCACTTCCGGAGGGCCAAGCACGCGTACCTCTTGTTGGGCGAGGAGCGCAGCATCGAGGATTTCGCGGACCACGAGGAGGAGGACATCATCGAGGACGAACAAGAGGACGAGATCGAGCTGAAGCCTGCCGATGTGATCAACGCCATGCAGAAGCTGACCCCTGCATATCGAACGGTCTTCAATCTGTACGTTTTCGAGGAAATGACCCACAAGGAGATCGCCGAAGCGTTGGGCATCAACATCGGCACCTCGAAAAGCAACCTCGCGAAAGCGAAGAACAACCTGCGCAAACTGCTCCGCAAGGAGCATAAGCTGATCTGAACGATGGCTGTACTCAGGAACGGTAAGGACCCTTTCGAGCAACGGATCAAGGAAAGCCTGGAGCAGTACGAGGTACCGTACAACTCCGCGGACTG
>DASWWQ010000005.1:0-2500 GCA_036405935.1 Flavobacteriales bacterium | reverse complement strand
ATTGTAATGTGAGTTTTGATCTGACCCTTATCCGATGTCTCCCGATCGGACACGTAGGTCCGAAAGGGCATTTTGCTGTTCTCGAAATGGACAATAAATCAAAGAACGTTATCAGGGTTCCGGGCCTTCACCCGGCCTTGAGTTCTGCGTCGTTCAAGCCTCTTCAGCGGTCCGGTCCTACCGGCCTCCCGTCGAAGGGGTGGCAAAAGTACTGTCTCTTTTCATTCCCACAAGCAAACCTGAAAAACTTTTTTCAGGACCTGCTCTACCTCACTCCTCTCCTGCCACCATACCCGCCTTTCGGCGAGCGCTTCAAAGAACATTTTTCTGAAAGCGGCTGCAAATGTAAAGGGACATTCCAAAAGTGCAAACACCCCGAGCATTATTTTTTCAGTGTCCGCCTCACGGGGTACTCACCGATACGGGCAACACCTTGCCATTGAAGAGCTTATGTCCCTCCAATGCGAAGCCGGCCACATAGGCCCCCATGGTAGCCGCGCTCACCGGGGCCTCATAGCCCGGAAAGGCCTCGCGCAGCATAACTGTGTCCACTGCCCCTATGCACAGGCAGTTACATCGCACACCCGATGTCCTGAACTCCTCGGCCAGACATTCCGTCACGGTGGCCAGCGCTCCTTTGCTGGCACTGTACAAGGCCAACCCGGGGAACTTGGAGCTGCCTTGGAAGCCGCCCATGCTTCCGATGTTGACGATGTGGGCGCCCGGGGTTCCGGCCATCGCCGGGGCCAAGGCCTGGGCCAGCAACAGCGGCACCACGGCATTCAGGTGGAAGAGCCGCTGTCCATCCTCGATGGTCCATTCCCCGAAGGGCCGCTTGATCAGCAGGCCGGCATCATTGATCAACGCCGTTACCCGCTCCGGCCCTACCACTTCGGCCAACCGCACCGGAGCGTCCGGCAGTGCCAGGTCCAACCCCACCGCCACGATGTGCGCATCCCGATCCGCGGCCTCCCGCACCAAAGCGGCCAGGGCTTCCGCATCACGGGCCACGGCGAACACGCGACATCCATGCACCACGGCGAGTTCCAAGGCCGTGGCCCGACCGATGCCCCGACTGGCCCCGGTGACCACCACTGTACGTTGTTCCATCCGCTGCATGTGCTTTTTCGTGCGTTCTACCTTCGCCCACCCCGCTCGTGCGGAGGGGTTCGGTCAAAAGTAGAAGTGTGGCATGAGCATGTGGCAGCAGACGATCCTGGGGCAGACCCTGCATGACTGGCTTCTGGCGTTGAGCATCGCGGCCGGGGGATGGGTGATCGGTCAATTGCTGTATCGGATCTCCTCCAGTTGGATGACCCGGATGGCCGCCCGAACGAAGAACCGCTTCGACGATGTGCTGGTGAGCACCTTACAAGGGCCCGCGGTGGTCGTGGTCACCTTGATCGGGTTCTTCATCGCCTTCCAGCAACTGGAGGTGAGCGCGCGGGTGGAGACGAACGTGCTCCACGGATTCAAGGCGGCCTGGACCATCTGCATCACGTGGTTGGTGGTCCGCGCGATCGGAGGACTCCTGCGCGAGTTCCTGGTTCCGATGGCCGAGCGGCACAGCAGCTCGGCGATGAACGAGAACATGCTCCAACTCGTGGTGCGCAGTGCAACGGTGGTGCTGTGGGGCATGGGACTCATCGCGGCCTTGAACAACGTGGGCTATGATGTGAGCGCATTGATCGCGGGCATCGGGATCAGCGGCCTGGCCTTGGCCATGGCGGCGAAGGACACGGTGGCCAATCTCTTCGGAGGCGTCACGGTGTTCGCGGACAGGCCCTTCACCATCGGCGACCGCATCCGTATCGGTGGATACGACGGTACGGTGATGAGCATCGGCATGCGCAGCACCCGCATCCGCACCTTGGAGGGCCCTGTGGTGGTGGTGCCCAACTTCAAGTTCACCGATACCATCCTGGAGAACATCTCCGAGGAAAAGGACCGCCGGGTCCGTCTGGAACTCGGCTTGACCTATGACACCACGCCGCAGGACATGGAACGGGCCATGGCCTTGTTATCGCAGATCGTGCACGAACAAGGGCAGTACCTCTCCCCCGAACACACGGTGTTCTTCAACGCCTTCAAGGACTGGGCGCTGAACATCGTGTTCGTATACCGGATCCGGAAGGGTCAGGATATCGAAGCGGCGCAAAGCCGGGTGAACCTGGCGATCCTCGACCGCTTCGCCACCGAAGGTCTGGAGTTCGCCTTCCCCACCCAAGTGACGATCGACGGCGACCCGGAGAAGAAGGGCTAACGGGACTTCCGGCGTCCGCGTTTTTCCTGTTCGATCCGCTTGGCCGTGCTTTCCCGAACAGCGGGATCGAACTGATCGCCGATCATGCGCATCTGGGTCATGATGGCCCCTTGGCGTTTGAGCATGTAACCCGACGGCGCGCAGGCGTTGAACTTCCGGGGTGACGGAAGCACGGCAGCAACCAAGGCCGCCTGCGCGTTGGACAGCTGCGCTGCCGGACGATGGAAACAGGAGTTC
>DASWWQ010000004.1:0-9250 GCA_036405935.1 Flavobacteriales bacterium | reverse complement strand
CATTGCGCGCAACCACCTCGAGATCGCCGATCGGGCCGGGGCGTTGTACGAGAAGTTCGTGGGCTTCACCGAGGACCTCGGCCGCATCGGCAAGCACGTCAACGATGCCAAGGACAGCTACGAGAAGGCCTTGGGCAAATTGAGCGAAGGTCCGGGGAACCTGCTGCGCCAAGTGGAGATGCTGAAGGGCTTGGGTGCGAAGACCAACAAGTCCATCCATCCCAAGCTGCTGGAACGTTCATTGGAGGAAGGAGCATCATCATGAAGCGCACCCTCACCCTGCCCTTGGCCTTCGCGATCCTCATCGCGTTGCTCACCGCCTGCGGCGGGGCGCAGCCGGTGACCGTGGGCGACAACTACGCCTATCTCTACGGGAAACGCTCCGGGGGGCTCCGCCTGCAGGCGCGCGTATACCATGCCGATGCCCAGCGCTCGGTCATCTACTTCAAGCTGAACACGGCGGACCTGCTCTACAAGAGTTCCGGCGGTGGACCCTTCCGGGCGCAGGTGCTTTTGAAGTACAGCTCGTACGCCAGCTGGGATGAGCATGTGTTGCTGGACAGCGCCAGCACCTTGGTGAAGGACCAGAGCGCGGTGAGCAATGAGGACAAGGAGCTCATCGGTAGTCTGGAGATGCGCGGCAACACCCGCCAGCAGTTCCTGATCATGCTCAGTGCCCGCGACCTGAACCGGGACGTCGAAAGCACGGTGATGATCACGGTGGACCGAACACCGGGTAGCCGCCAGACCTTCCTGCCCATGGACGGGATGGGACTGCCCCTCTTCGATGACCATGTGGCGCCGGGAACACCCATGCGGGTGATGCATGAGGAAGCACCGAACAGCACGCTCGTGGCCCAGCATTTCGCCACAGCCGCCAAGTTGCCCATGCCGGTCTTCGCCGAAAGCTCCTCGCCCGTCCGCTCGGCGCCCGACAGCACCTGGACGGTGGTGGTGGGTCCGGATGGCTGGTTCCCCTATACGGCGGCACGGAGCGGCTTCACCCATTTCCTTGCCGACACCACGCGGAACCAAGGTTTCACGGTATTCTCCAGCGGGGAGAGCTATCCGGATGTGGCCACGGTGGACGCCATGGTACCCCCGCTGCGCTACATCACGAGCAGTCAGGAATGGGAACGGATCACCAAGAGCAGCGACCCCCGAAAGGAGGTGGAGCGCTTCTGGCTCGATGCCGCCGGTGATAGGGAACGTGCGCGCGAGGCCATCAAGGCCTATTACACCCGGGTGGAAGGTGCCAACCGCTATTTCACCGGTGAACAGGAGGGCTGGCGCACGGACCGGGGGCTGGTGCACATCATCTTCGGCATGCCCAGCACCATCCGTCGCAGCGAGAAGGTGGAGACCTGGATCTATGGCGAGGAGACCAACCTGATGAGCCTCGTCTTCACCTTCACCCGGAAGGAGGATCCGTACTCCGGCAATGACATGGTGCTACGGCGTGATGCCCAGTTCAAGAGCGCTTGGTACCGCAATGTGGAAAGCTGGCGCAACGGCCGTGTGATGCAGAACTGACCCCGTACTTCCCTTGGAACGCCCTTTCAACCGCCGCCCCGCCAAGCCCCTGCCCAAGAGCGACCTCGTCTATGGTGTCCATCCCGTGATGGAGGCCCTACGGGGAGGCTCACACATCGAGAAGCTGCTGGTGCGTCGCGACGCCGGGGGGGATGGAGTGCGCGAACTGAAGCAACTGGCGCGGGACCTGGACATTCCTTGGCAACCCGTCCCGGCCGAAAAGCTGGACCGCCTCACCACGGGAGAGCATCAAGGGGTGATCGCCCTGATCAGCCAAGTGGAGATGCAGGACCTGGACGAGGTGATCGCCGCAGCCTATGAGAAAGGGGAGACGCCCCTGATCATGGCCTTGGACGGGGTCACGGACGTGCGGAACATGGGGGCCATCGCCCGGAGTGCGGAGTGTTTCGGCTCCCACGGCCTGTTGGTGCCCAAACAAGGCACGGCCCGCTTGGGCTCGGATGCCGTGAAGAGCAGCGCGGGGGCCTTGCTCCGCCGGCCGGTCTGTCGCGTGATGGACCTGCGTCTCGGGCTGGAGACCGCCAAAGGGCATGGCCTGAAGGTGGTGGCCTGTACGGAAAAGGCCGAGAAGACCTTGGCCGAACTCGAACTGCAAGGGCCGCTTGTCCTGGTGATGGGCGCTGAGGATGAGGGCATTTCATCCGGCGTGATGCGGATGGTGGATGCCGCTGGCCGGATCCCCATGGCCGGGGAGATCGGTTCGCTGAACGTCAGTGTGGCCGCCGGGATCGCCCTGCACGAGGTGCTTCGGCAGAGGCAGGCCGAAAAGTGATCGTTCGCCGGTCGGGTTGAACGCTTCGCCCCACCGGAAGCACGGATTCGTCGGAATTCCCAGGAAACCTTCTTGACACGGGGCCGGTATAACGGTCCGCCCCTATCGGGTCAACGTGTGTCCCACTCATTCGGAGGAGGCACAAGGACCGATGGGCAGAAGACCTGAGAGAAGATGATACGGACGAACGGAATCCTGCGTGTACTGGCCTTTTTGCTGCTGCTGATGGCGGGTCGGGGCGTTCATGCCCAAGAACCTCCCGCTCTTCGCATGGGATTGAAGGTACAGGCCCTGACCTCCGAGGAAAGGGATGCCTTGAACCGGCGTTTGCAGGCGGACGGCGGCATGCGCGTGGCCTATGCCTGTGTGCCGGCCGGTATCCTCATCCTGGAACATGACGCTACCGAACGTTCGGCCGCGGAAGTGCGGGAGGTTCTGCTGGCCAGGGTAGGCGCGCTGCTTCCGGCACCACGCATCATGGAGTCCGACATCGAACAGCAGGACGCTGAACGGCGCTGCGCAACCGCACGGGGACAATGAACGCAGTGACTCTCCGCACGATCGCCACCCACCACCACCGTCTCCGCCTGCTGGCCGGAAGCGTTCTGCTTTCCGGTCTCGTGCAGGCGCAGCTCACCGTCAACACACAGACCAACCTCCAGCATCTGGCCCAGTCCATCACGGGTACGGGTGTCCAGATCATCAACCCGCAGATCACCTGTCATGCACAGGGCTACGGTGAATTCACCTATGCGGGCAGCTTGCTCGGCATCGATGAAGGGGTGCTGCTCACCACCGGCCGCCTGACGGAAGCCGTGGGTCCGAACAACGTCGAGAACAAGTCGTTCCAAGCGAACACGCCGGGCAACACGCTGCTGAACGTGGTGACCAACCGCACCACCTATGATGCGTGCAAGCTCGAGTTCGACATCATCCCCGCAGGGGACAGCCTGCAGTTCGATTTCGCGCTGGGCTCCGAGGAATACAACGAATGGGTGGGCTCCGAATACAACGATGTGTTCGGCTTCTTCATCAGCGGTCCGGGCATCACGGGGGATCCCGGCGTCGGTGCCAACCACAACATCGCACGCGTGCCGGTGACCGGCCAGCCGGTGACGATCAACAACGTGAACGCGGGTTCCAATCAGGCCTATTACTACAACAACGCCGGTGGTCAGCACATCCAGTACGATGGCTTCACCCGCAACCTCACCGCGGTGGCCGTGGTGCAACCCTGTGCTACCTACCACCTGCAGCTGATCGTGGCCGATGCGTCGGACCGCAAGTTCGATTCGGGGGTGTTCATCGCCGAGGTGAAGAGCAATCCCGTGACCATGTCGGCCATCACGGCCAGTGGAGCACCGTACTTGGTGGAGGGCTGCAACAACGGTCACGTCCGCTTCTCACGCCAGATCGCCACGCCCCTGCCCCTGACGCTGCAGTACTACCTCTCGGGCACGGCCACCAACGGAACGGACTATGCGGCCATCGGGAACACCGACCCGAGCGTACCCAAGACGGTCGTGATCCCCGCGAACCAGACCTACGTGGACCAGCCGTTCGCCACGGTGGCGGACAACCTCAACGAGGGCAGTGAGCTGATCCGCATCATCCTCGGCAACCCCAACTGTCCGAGCGCAGCGGCACTGGACACCCTCGAGGTGCTTTTGCTCGATACTCTGATCGGTGCCGTGCAGCCCGTGGGTCCCATCATCTGCCAAGGTGATTCCGTGCAGTTCCAGGCCACCCCGGGCCTCAGCTACAGCTGGACGCCGGCCACGGACCTCAGCTCCACCACTTCCGCCGATCCCTGGGCTTCACCCACCACCACCACGCAGTACCGCATCGAGATGACGCAGGGAAGCTGCAGTCGTACGGTGTACCGCAACGTGCGCGTGAGCCGGCTCGCCTTGTCGGCAGTGGTCACCCGCCCCTTGTGCAACGGGGGCAACAACGGAGCGATCAACCTGTCCATCGCGGACGGTATCGCGCCCTATACCTACAGCTGGACGGGTCCGAACGGGTTCACCGCGAACACGCAGGACCTCACCGGTCTTGTTGCGGGCACCTACACCGTCACCGTTCAGGATGCCGCTTGTTCGCGTACGCAGAGCTACAATGTGGGCCAACCTACGGTGCTCGCCGTTTCGCTGAGCCCCAGCCTGCTCGTGTTCGGTCAGAACATCTCGTGCAGCGGCGGCAGCGACGGCTCCATCAACTCCGCGATCACCGGCGGCACCGCACCCTACACCGTGCAGTGGAGCGGCCCGAACGGCTATGCGGCCACCACGCCCAACATCAGCGGCCTGGGTGAAGGCAACTACACGGTGCAGGTGACCGATGCCAACGGTTGCACCACCGGTGCCTCGGCCTCCATGGCCGCGGCCGGACCGTTGCAGGCCACGCCGGGCCCCGTCACGCATAGCATCTGCTACAACGATCACCTGGGTTCGGTGAACGTGATCGCCAGCGGTGGCGCGCCGCCCTACACGTACACGTGGAACACCACACCGGTACAGACCACCGCCACGGCTTCGGGACTTTCACCGGGAACCTACCAGGTGCTGGTGCGTGATGTCTATGGATGCACCACCTCGATGACGGCCGTGGTGAACGGTCCCGTGCAGGCCTTCACGGTTTCGCTCGCCTCGCGGACCAATGTGCTGTGCCACGGCAACGCCACGGGTTCCGCATCGGTGAGCGCCGCTGGTGGAACGCCACCGTACACCTTCCAATGGAACACGAGTCCCGCCACGAACGGTAACAGCATCAGCAACCGTCCGGCCGGTACCTACACGGTGACCGTGACGGATGCGAACTCCTGCACGGTATCACTTCCGGTGACGATCACGGAGCCCGCCCAACCCTTGAGCGGTACCATCGCGGCACAACAGAACATCGCCTGTCGCGGTACCAGCACCGGTGGTGCAACGGTGCAGGGGCAAGGTGGCGTTGGACCTTACACCTATGTGTGGAACACCACACCTGCGGTGAACGGCGCCACGATCAGCGGACGTCCTGCCGGCACGTACACGGCCACGATCACCGATGTGAACGGTTGTCAGACCACGGTTCCTGTGACGCTCACGCAACCGGCCGCTGTCCTCTCGGCCACGGTGCCTTCCCGGACGGATGCGCTCTGTTTCGGTAGTGCGAACGGAACGGCAACGGCCGTCGGTGGAGGTGGAACCGCTCCGTACACCTACAGTTGGAACACGACCCCGGTGCAGACCACGGCCACGGCCACGGGCCTCGCTGCAGGTACCTATACGGTCACCGTTACCGATGCGGCCTTGTGCGTCACCACGACGAACGCGGTGGTCGGCCAGCCGGCCGTGATCACCATCAGCGGCACCATCACGCCGGCGCTCTGCCAAGGTGCGGCCAGCGGTGCGGTGGACGTCACGGTCACCGGCGGTGCCGGTGCCTACCAGTATGCGTGGAGCAGCGGTCCGGGCTTCAGCGCGACCACTCAGGATATCAGCGGCCTCAGCGCCGGTGGGTACACGTTGGTGGTGACGGATGCGAACGGTTGCACGGCCACGCGCACCTTCGAAGTGGGCCAACCCGGCCTGTTCACGGTGGGCGCTGTGTTGAGCGACCACAACGGCGTGAACGTCTCCTGTCCTTCATCCAGCGATGGTTCGATCGATCTTTCGGTGAGCGGTGCACAGCCTCCCTACACCTACATCTGGACCGGCCCGAACGGTTTTTCTGCGGCCACGCAGGACATCAGCGGTGTGCCCTCGGGAACGTATGCGGTGACGATCACCGATGCCAACGGCTGCGGCACGGGTGCGAGCTACACCTTGACGGCACCTTCGCCCTTGTCGATCCAATTGGTGGCGGGTGACCACAACGGTCATGCGGTGGGCTGCCATGGAGGATCCGACGGGTCGATCAACGCCACGATCGGCGGTGGCATCGCTCCGTACGCGAAGAGCTGGAGCGGCCCGAACGGCTTCTCCTCGAACGTGGAGGATCCCAGCGGATTGCCCGCCGGCACGTACACGCTGCAGGTGACCGATGCCAACGGTTGCATCGCCACGCAGACCATCACCCTGAACGCCGCACCGGCGATCGTGGTGAGCGCTGGTCCGGTGACGGGGCAGAGCTGCTTCGGTAGCGCCAACGGGCAGGCCACCATGACGGTGAGCGGTGGCACCGGCCCCTTCACCTGGAACTGGAGCACGCTGCCCGCGCAACACGCTGCCACGGCCACCGGACTGATCGCAGGCAGCTACACCGTAGGTGTGGTGGATGCGAACGGTTGCACGGGTTCCGCCACGGTGAACGTTCCCGGTCCTTCCGCCGCGCTCACCGTGAGCACCACGAACATCACCCATGTGCTTTGCCATCAAGGCACCACCGGGACAGCCACGGTGCAGGCCTCCGGTGGTACTTCGGCTTACACCTACGTCTGGAATACCACGCCGCAACAAACGGGGCCAACGGCCACGGGTCTGGCCGCCGGATCATACACGGTGCAGGTGACGGATGCCAATGGTTGTACCGCATCGCGTGTGATCAGTATCGGTCAACCTGCCGCACCTCTTTCCGCTGCGTTGCTATCGCGCACGAACGTCACCTGTTTCGGCGCGAACAACGGAACGGCATCGATCTCGGTGAGCGGTGGTAGCGGCGCCTGGTCCGTGCAGTGGAACACCACGCCGGTGCAGACGGGGGCCACGGCCACCAACCTTCCTGTCGGCACTTGGACCGCGACGATCACGGACAACAACGGCTGTGCTACACCGCTGCAGTTCCCCGTGACGATCACCGGTCCTTCCGCTGCGCTGGCCCTGGACCTGGTGCCCTACACCTATACGGGCGGCGCGAACGTGTCGTGCGTGGGCAACACCGATGGTTCCATCCACAGCAACGTGAGCGGTGGTACGCCGCCCTACACGTACCAGTGGACCCATCCCAACGGCACCACGTCCGCAGGAGCGCATCCGAGCGGCCTGGGTATCGGTACGCACACGTTGCGTGTCCTGGACGCCAACGGTTGCCAGATACAAAGCTCCGCCACGCTGATCGCTCCGACGGCGGTGACCACCTCGGCTGTGATCGTCAGCGCGATCTGCCACGGCGACAACAGCGGTTCGATCCAACTCACGGTGAACGGCGGAGCCTCACCCTACGGGTTCGCTTGGACGGGCCCGAACGGGTTCACCGCGAGCACGCGCAACATCTCGGCGCTGTATGCGGGTGTGTACTTCATCCACGTGACGGACGCGAACGGCTGTGTCAGCCTGAGCGCTTATGATGTGACCGAGCCGGGCACCTTCACGTTCTCGCCGATCCTCAGCCAGCACGATGCGGACAACATCAGTTGTGCGAACGGGTCCGACGGCAGCATCGACATGACGGTGAGCGGCGGCACCATGCCGTACAGCTATAGCTGGTCCAGTATCGATGGTGCGGAAGGAAGCACCCAGGACCTCAACGGCATCGACGCGGGCACCTACTTCCTCGTGCTCACGGACCACTTCGGTTGCCAAGGTCTCTCCACGCAGGTCCTGACGGAGCCCGATCCGTTGACACTGATGTTGAGCGCACAGACCTATGCCGGTGGCTACAACGTCACCTGCAACGGAGCACCCAACGGATCCATCACCGCCGTGATCGGTGGTGGTTCACCGGGCTATGCTGCCGCATGGACGGGTCCGAGCGGGTACACCTCCACCCAGCCGAACATCAGCGGTCTTGCACCGGGAACCTATCACCTCACGGTGACGGACAACAACGGCTGCACGATCACCTCCAGCATCACCCTGATCGGACCTTCGGCGTTGCAGGCCACATTGACCACGGGCTCCTTCGCCGGAGGAACGGGGATCAGCTGCGCGGGTGCCGACGATGGCAGCGCACAGCTACAGGTGAGCGGCGGCACGGTGCCTCTCGGTGTATCATGGAGCGGTCCTTCGGGCTTCACCTCCTCGGCGTGGAGCATCAGTGGTTTGGCCCCGGGCACGTACACGGCCACCATCACGGACGGCAACGGTTGTTCCATCGTGCGCCAAGCAACGATCACCGCGCCTGCTGTGCTCGCGGCCTCCGGTGTGGTGCCCCAGTTCAATGGATTCGGCATCCCGTGCAACGGTGGTTCCAACGGTTCGATCGATCTCAGTGTCATCGGCGGTAGCGGCACCTACACCTACGCGTGGACCGGTCCATCCGCATTCGTGAGCAACGTCCAGGATGTGGTCGGGGCGGTGGCGGGCAACTATTCGGTGCACGTCATGGACGCCAATGGTTGTTCCA
Organism: Flavobacteriales bacterium; assembly: GCA_036405935.1. Lineage (GTDB taxonomy): Bacteria > Bacteroidota > Bacteroidia > Flavobacteriales_F > PHOS-HE28 > PHOS-HE28. The sequence goes on along the minus strand of DASWWQ010000004.1, from coordinate 657 downwards.
CGGATGTAGCCTTCGACATCACGCAACCCACCGCTGTCGGAACGAGCGGTGCTGTGAGCACGGCCGCCTGTCAAGGTTCCGCCACGGGCGCGGTCGACCTGACGACCACCGGCGGAGTGGCCCCCTATGCCTGGGCCTGGAGCGGTCCGGCCGCCTTCTCCGCGAGCACGCAGGACATCAGCAACCTCTTCGCCGGGGTGTACCAGGTGAGCGTGCAGGATGCCAATGGATGCGAGCACGCGAACACCTTCAATGTGGGTCAACCGGGGATGTTCAACATCACCGCGCAGTTGAGCCAGTACGCCGGTGGTTTCCAAGTGAGCTGCGCCGGTGCGAACGATGGCTGGATCGATGCCACCCTCACCGGCGGCACGCCCGGATACAACTACTTCTGGACCGGCCCCAACGCCTTCTCGGCCACCACTCAGGATATCAGCGACCTCGCACCCGGGACCTACGTGCTGAGCATGACGGATGCGAACGGCTGCGGATCGTCCGCACAGTACCAGCTGAGCGCTCCTTCCCCCTTGGCGATGGGCCTGACGCCTTCGCTGTATGCCGGTGGAAGCAACACGGGTTGCAGCGGCAGTGCCGATGGTAGCATCGATGCGGTGATCAGCGGGGGTGTGGCTCCTTACACCTTCGCCTGGACCGGCC
>DASWWQ010000003.1:0-41350 GCA_036405935.1 Flavobacteriales bacterium | reverse complement strand
TCCTCCACCGTGTTCCAGGACTGCGTGCTCGTGAACACCAACGGCGCCACCAGCACCAACAGCGGCAGCTACACCAATTGCCTGCTCTACAACATCGCACTGACGGCACCCGCCATCAACAACGGCTCGGTGTACTCCCTCACCGATCCGTTCGTGGACAACGCCGACCTCATCTTCCAGTGGACGGACGACCTCAACATCGCAACAGGGAACCCCGGTGAAGGCATCGCCTCGGACGGTTCGGACCCGGGCATCTTCGGTGGAAGCATGGGCTGGAAGGCCGGTGCCGTTCCCTACAACCCGCACTACACGCACCTGGACATCGCGCCGGCCACCAACGCCAACGGCGGACTTCCGGTGAACATCACCGTAACGCGTCAAACGAACTGATCACCCCCAGCGCACATGATCATGTCCATCGCGAAACACCTCGGCCTCTGCCTACCGCTCGTGCTCGTCATCGGCGCGGCACGCGCGCAGAACATCAACGGCTACCGTTACTGGATCGACAACGACCTGGCGGCGATCACCACCAACGACATCGCACCCGTTCCCTCGCTCACGCTGAACACGCCGCTGCCGGTGGATGCCCTATCCATCGGACACCACAGGATCAGCCTGCAGTTCCGGGATACGAACGGTGCTTGGAGCACTCCCACGGAACACTACTTCACGAAGAGCGGCGCGGACCTCAACGCCTGGCAGTACTGGTTCGATACGGACGTTGCCGGCCGGGTGGATGTGAACGTGACGGCGGATGACGCCGTGAACGTGGTCACCGACATCGATGCCAGCGCATTGCCCGACGGACCGCATACCCTGCTCTGGCGCATGAAGGACGCCATGGGGAACTGGAGCGTGCCCGTGGTGCGGAACTTCGACCTGATCACCGCCATCGGCGAGTTGCCCGGGGTGGAGCGCGCACTGCTCTTCCCCAACCCCGCCACGCACAACACCACCCTGCGCCTGGATGCGAACACGGCACAGGACCTCCTGGTGAGCGTACAGGACGTCACCGGTCGCACGGTGGTAGAAGCCCGACGTTTCGCTTTCCAAGGCACGGGCCTGCTCGATCTGGATATCGCGGAACTGGCCGTTGGCCGTTACAGCATCGTGCTCACCTCCGGACAGCAGCGCACGCAGATCCCGTTGATCAGGAACTGATCGACGAACGCACGCCGCTTTCCGTTCCCTGCACAAGCCTCGGCATCGCCGGGGCTTGTTGCGTTCCGTGCACCACCTTTACACGATGCCTTCGGCGCTCAACCTCCTTCGTGTCCCGGCGATCGTGCTATCGTGCGGTGGCGGATCCGGGACGGCCGGGGCGCTCGCCTTTCCAGGTTCGGAGCATCCCGCCCAACGGAGATATCCAGGAACTTTGGTCGCCAAATGTTGTCGAATGCAAGCAGGAAGAACACTTTGTTTGGCGGTGCTCATGGCCGTATGCATACACGGAGCGGCCCAGACCCATCGCGCATGGGTGGGCTTCATGCAGAACGCGGTCGCGTTGACCCCGACCGTGTTGCGCGTGGACATCGCCGGCGCGCCCGGCACCACCGGACAGGTGAGTCTACCTCAGCAGGGTTGGGCGGAGGCCTTCGTTCTACCCGCTGAAGGCTTCGTGAACATACAGGTGCCGGCCACCGCGCTATGCGTGGAAGCGGATACGGTGGAAGGCAAAGGAATATTGGTGGAGTCCGGTCACCCCGTGACGATCACCGCCTCGAACACCATGAACTTCTCCGGCGATGCCACGATGATCCTGGATGAAACACAACTCGGTACCGATCATCGGGCGATGGCCTACCGAGGCTCGCCCAGCGGCAACCTGTTCCGATCCGAACTCCTTGTACTCGCCACAATGGACAGCACCCAGGTGGAGATCACCCCGAGCTGCCCGACCTCCACCGGACGACCGGCGGGCGAACCCTTCAACGTTACGCTCCAAGCAGGCCAGACCTATCTGGTCCTGGGCGCATCGGCAGGGGATGACCTGACGGGGACCCGCGTGCGGATCCCCTCACCGACTCCCTGCCAGCGCTTGGCCGTTTTCGGCGGAACGCAGTGCGGTGAAGTACCACTGGACTGCTCGGCCTGCGACCATCTCTACGAGCAAATGCCCCCGTTGACCGATTGGGGCACACGCTACCTCATCACTCCGTTCCATGAAGCGGATGGATACACCTACCGCGTACTGGCGGCCGAGGACAGCACCGTGTACCATGTGAACGGTATACCTCGACCCGAACTGATGGCCGGAGGATTCCATGAGACCTCGAACGTGTCGGAACCGCTCTGCATCACCTCCAACAAGCCGGTGGCCATCGGGCAGTACAAGCAGAGCTTCAGCTGTGCGGGCTGGGGTGACCCATCGTTGTTGGTGCTGCGTGCGGACGACCGTCGCATCCAGCGATCGACCTTCAGCACCTTGGGGCCTACGGTCCATACCGCACATCGGATGGATGTGGTGGTGGACACATCGGATATCGGTTCCTTGTTGCTCGATGGCGTTCCCGTACCGGTTACGGCCTTCACCCCCTTCATCGCTTGCGATGAACGCGCTTGGACCACGTTCGAGGTCGCCTTCGGACGCCATACCCTCGAAGCCCCCTCCGGGTTCTCGGGTACGCTGTATGGAACCACCATACAGGCCTACGGCTATTCCCTTACCACGCCACTCCGACGGGATAGCATCGTTTGCGTGAACGGCGACACCATCATCCTGCAAGCTCCTCCGGGAATGGTGCAACCGATCTGGAGCATTGCATCCGGATCCGGTGACACCTTGGGTACTGGCCCTGTATTGGTCCATACCGTGGAAGGGGATGCGGACATCCTGGTACAGGACGGCACCTTCCCTGCAGGATGCACCACACCGTACATCTATCGTCTGCGAACAGCGGGTTGGATGACCGTCAGCATAGCCGTGGACCAACCCGACCTTTGTCCGCCTTCCACAGCCGTTCTGGTCGCAGGAACAAGCATGGTCATGGAAGGGATGCAGTTCCATTGGCAGCCGCCCACCGTGGTGGCGTTGAGCGAGCTGGCGGACTCCGTACAAGTGATCCTCTCGGCACCGGACTCCTACACGATCGAGATCCGCTCCACCGACGGATGCCTGCTCGGTTCCAGCACGGTATCCCTCGGGACACACCCCGCCCCCGTCGTACCGATCATTTCCGAAGTGGGCGATGCATTGACCTCCACCTCGGCGGTGACCTATACGTGGCAACTGGATGGCGAGCCCATCCCCGGTGCGAACGGTATGAACCACCAACCCACCTCCAATGGTTCGTACACGGTGATCATCACGGACGCGAATGGCTGTGAGGCCACTTCCGCCCCGTATCCGGTGCTGGCTCTATCGACACGCGATCCCGTAGCGGCCGCTCCGTTCAGGGTCCACTACGTGAGCGAAAGTGAACTGTACATCAGCGGAGAGGCCCGACTGGAGCAGGTGGAGGTCTGGACCTTGGTGGGCCAGAAGATATTCTCCCGCATACCACACGGCAACACGGTGGATGTCCCGCTCCCCGCCGCCGGACCGTATCTGGTGCGCGTCCGGATCGGTGCGCAGAACTTCTCCACCGTTGTGATGGCCTATTGACCGTGCCGATGGTACACGGCAGGTATCGTTCCGGGTCCATGCTTCTGGCCACCTTTAGCTTGGGGTTCGGACCGCTGGCCAAGGCGTGCATCGTCCCCGACACCATTCCCTTCGCGCGGACCGAGTACAACAACATCATCGTACCGGTCGTGCTGAACGGACAGGACACGGTGCGACTGATGTTCCACAGCGCCTTCACCGGCATCGCGCTCACACGGGAGGGGCTTCAACGCTGCACGTCCATCCGCATCGATGGTGAAGGCACGGCGGAAAGCTGGGCCGGAAGCGCCAGCTCCTCCGTGAGCCTGCACAATATGATCCGCATCGGACGTCAAACGTGGGACAGCGTGATGGTCACCATCGACGAGCAGAGCGGTCCCGGCAGCGATGGCAAATTCGGCTACGACCTCTTCGCGGATCGCGTGCTGGAGATCGATCACGACCGGCAGGTGATGGTCGTCCATCCCGATCCGCCCGACGCCTCCGCAGGGTACACGCCCATCCCGTTGATCGCATCGGAAGGCAGCTTGTACATCGCCGCCTCGATCATGATGAAGGACAGTGTCCACACCGACCGCTTCATGCTGCATACCGGCTACGGCGGCACCGCCATCCTGGGCACCGCCTTCAGGGCACGCTTGGGAGCGGATGTCACGCTGGACACCTTGGGCGTGAAGAAGCTCACGGACTCCTTCGGCAACGTGCTGCGGAACGTCACCACGCGCACCCCGGCGATCACCATCGGCGATCAGGTGTTCCGCGACGTCCGTATCCAGGTGATGGACCCGCGATCCCGCTTCGCGGCCAACGTGCTCGGCGGTGACCTGCTGAAGCGGTTCAACTGCGTGATCGACCTACGGAACAAGCGGCTTTCCCTGAAGCCGAACGGCCTGCTGAACGCGTCCTTCAGCGAGCGGTTCTAGGGGTTCCCGGTGGGGGCTGCGGGTTACTAACACCTGTTGAAACTTCGAGCCGTTGCGGGCGGTGGCACCCGTCTACTTTCACGGCTGGAAACCGCGTCCACCTAGGCCGAAGGCCCTTGGCGAAGGCGCGTTCCCGGAGCGCACATGCAACTGACACCCAAACGCTTCTTCGATTTCTGTGCGTCGCACGTGCCGTTGCTGCACGCCATCGCGACCAAGCCCGGCGATGTGAGCGAGGCCCAGGTGCGCCAGATCATCCGCACCTTCAGCGATACCGCACAGGAACAACCCGAGACCACTTGGCAGCGCCTGCTGGAACTGCAGGTGATCGTGCCGTTGGAGGAAGGCAGCTCGCACTACGTGATGAGCCAGCCCCTGCTGCACCTCCTCAACTTCCTGTACAACGACGCGCTCCCCACCAGCCCGGAGATCATCCAAGGATACATCGCCGCTTTGGAAAGCGCCCGCAAGCGCATCGCCGCCGGCGTGGAGTCGGGCGATGCGCTGAGCGTGGCCATGGCCGGCAACGAGATCGACCATACCCTGCGCCGCATGCAGGACGATCTCGATGCCACGCACCGCGCGGTGATGGCCGAGGTGGCACGCTACAAGGCCGACCGCAGCAGTGTCAGCGTCCGCGAACGTTACCAGCGCATCCTCGGCCTGATGGACCAGTACGTGCATCCGCTGGTGGAGATCGTCCGTGTGGACGGCCTGCTGGAGAGCACGCTCGACGAGACCGATCTGGTGCTGCGTGCCGCACGCGAACAAGGCGTGTACGTGGAGCTGGCCATGGTGGAGCGCAACGAACGGCAGATCCGCGTGCTGCGCCGCCGCGCCATCCATACGTTGAACGAGAGCCGCAAGGAACTGCAGCCGCTGTACGACGTGCTGCGCCGCTCCAGCGCCATCGCGCACGGCGCTACGCTGGCGTTGGGCCGCTTGCGGCAGATGCGCCTGGAGGACTGGGTGGCGCACTACACCACGCAGACCACCAACGCGCGCATCGAAGTACCGCCGACCGACGAGGTGCTACGGGCGATCATCGACGACGTGATCTCGCATCCGCCGATCGCGCCGCCGGTGCTGAACACCACCGAAAGCGCGGAAACACCGCCGGACTACGTGCGCCTGTTGTGGTTGAACGCCCTGCCGGACATGATCCATGAGGACCTGCCCGTGAAGGACCTCACGAGCTGGCTCACCAGCAACTTCCCCGAGAAAGGCACGGCGGACGCTCTGCTCGGCCTGAGCAAGCTCCTCTTCGACCCGAAGCTGGATGTGAGCTTCAAGGGCGGGCGGATGAAGTCCTACCGCACCCGCGACGGCCAGCTCGAAGCCGGCACCATCGCCATCACCAAAGCCACGCCCGCCGCGAAATAAGGAACGCCCACGCCGGGCCACGACGCCGATCCCATGAACACGCTTCCCCAGCTCAAGGACATCTTCGACAAGCTCCGCCAAGGCGCCTACATCACCCATGAACAGGGACCGATGCATGCGGCCATCGCGGAGGACTACGAGTCGTACCGTGACTACTTCGCACCGCTCGGCCTGAACCTGGTGCGCCATGCGCGCGACTTCTTCTACTTCCACACGGAGACGGCCGAAGGCACACCTCCCGCCGCATCACTCGCGCCGATGGCGGTGTTCTGCTTCATCCTGATCGAGGCCGCTGCCAACGAAGGGCGTCCGATCGAGGAGTACCTGCTCTCGGAACGCTTCACCCTCGCGGGTCTGCCGCACCTGAAGAGCGACCGCTACAAGGCGCACATGCGCGCGGTGGACGTGGAGGATGAGGCCGGCCTGCGCAAGCTGGTGAAGAGCATGGCCACCAAAGGCTGGGCGGAATACGCACCGGACGACTCGTTCCGCCTGCTGCGCCCCTTCCACCGCCTGTTCGACAAGTGCCAGGAGATCAGCGAGGCCGCCGAACGCGAACAACGGGATGTGCTGCCTTCGTTGACCGCACCGATCGACCCCGAAATGAACTGAGCGTGCTTCACCACAGAGGCACAGAGCACACAGAGGAAATACAAATGCTGTTCAACCCACAAGCGCGCCACGGAGCGGAGAAGATGGAATTCTCCGTGCCCTCCGTGCCTCTGTGGTGAACCAATCGAAGGACCATGCAACTAGGACCGACCAAGCTCATCGCCATCCGCAGCGGCAGTTACGACTACGCCGAAGTGGAGCTCGCGACCTCCATCCAGCTCGTGGGCCCCAACAACGCGGGGAAGACCACATTGATCAACACGCTGCAGTTCCTCTATCTGGACAACCGCAACCAGATGGCCTTCGGCGACCATGAGCCCGACGCCACGCGTGCCTATTACTTCCCCGACCACTTCAGCTACCTGCTCTTCGAATGCTCGGGTCCGAAGGGCTCCTACGTGCTCGGCTGGCGCGGACAGAGCAAGGCCAGCGGCGGCGATCCGATCCGATTCACCTACGACGGCACCTACGATGTGAACGACTACCTCGGCGCCGACGGCCGAGTGCTGGAGCCCAAGGTGGTGAACGCGAAGCTGGCCGAACGCAACTACCGCGAACTGAAGGACGCCGCGGCCCATCGGGAAGCCATCCTCGTGGCCACGAAAGGCGAAAGCAACGGACTGGGCGTGGTGCACCTCACCGAGGCCGAGCGCTACGGGCACTTCAAGGAGGTGCTGAAGAACCTGCTCAGCCTGCGCTCGATCGATCAGCAGGAGATGAAACGCAGCCTGCTGATGCTGGCGAGCATTCCCCCGAACAAGCCCGCGCTGGAGGCGAACCGGCTGATGACGGAGGACTTCGAACGCATCCGCGACCGCCGCCTGAAGCTGAACACGCTGAAGAGCGAGAAGGAGCGGCTGGAGAAGTACATCGGCATGAGCGATGTGCGTTTCGACCTGGAGGCCCGGCTGGCCTTCGTGTACGCCGACCTGATGCAGAAACGTCGGAAGGCGCACGACCACAACAAGCATGTGAAGGAGGCCATCGTGGCCAAGCAGGAGGCGCTGGAGAAGGAGAAGGTGAGCACGGCCGAGATCCTCAAGGACCTCGACGAGAAGATCGCGGAGATCGCCGGTTCCAAGGGCCGTGTGGAAGGTGATCTGCAACGCCTCACCGACCTGGGCAAGGGCCTGGAGGACTTCGTGGAAGCCCTGGAGCGCGAAACGCTGCACAACGCCAAGGAGCGCCTGCATGTGCTGAACCGTCAGCTGGGCAACGCCGAGGAGGCCGACCGTCAGCGTACGGCGCGCAGCCTGGCGGAGGTCACCGGCCGCGTGAACAGCATGGAGCGGGCCATCGCCAACTTCGACAAGGCGCTGATCACCGAGCTGCGCGAGACGATGAGCGATGAGGACCTGCACAGCCTCTCGAAGCTCTTCAACCTGGAGCTGCTGAAGCTGCCGGTCGAGAAAGGCGGCGTGGAGCTGAAGAAGCGCAAGATGGTGGACGCGATGCTCAAGGGCATCGCCGACCAGATCAAGGACGACGTGTTCAACGACGCCGTGATGCGCCTGCCGCTGCCCGACAACAGCAACGCGTGGAAGGAGCTGGTGGATGTAAAGGCGATGAAGAAGGCCCTCACCGACCTGAAGGCCGAGCAGGACCGCCTGCGCAAGCTGATGGACGCCATCGAGAACCGCGAGACGCTGGCGAAGGAACGCGCGAAGGTCCAGGCCGAATGCGACAGCCAAGTGCAACTGCTGCACCGTTGGGAGCGCTTCGTGGAGGAGAAGGCCCAGGAACCACGCCTCCAGAAATGGCTGGCCGAAGTGGGCAAGGAGAAGGCCGCCGCGGACAAGGAGCGCAAGGACATCCGCGAGAAGCTCGACGAGATCAGCGCGAAGCTGTTCGAGCAGCGCACCGCGCTCAACCAGGAGGACGAACGTTTCAACCGCCTGCTGCGCCTGATGGAGCAATGCGTTCCCCCGCCCGACCCCGAGGCCAAGGGCGAAGCACTGATCGCCGTACCGAACGACCCCGAGGACGCCATCGCCCTCTACAGCAAACACATGCTGGAGCACACGGCCATGAGCCGCGAGATGGACCAGCTGCGCAGCAAGATCGAGAACGTGCTGAAGGGCGACATCATCGGACCCACCGAGGCCGAGACGGTGCGCCTGATGCGCGAACAGATCGACGGTCTGCCCACGTTCGAGGAGACCTTGCGCAAGGACTGGGACAACTACCTGCATCTGCTGCGCGCCAACTTCGCCAACGTGCTCAACGGCCTCAACGACATCAAGAGCGCGGCCGACAAGCTCAACCGCCGTTTCACCAACGTCAGCGTATCCAACCTGGAGAGCCTGCGCATGGAGGTGATGGACCAGAACGAACTGGTGACGGCCCTGAAGGAGCTCGCCGAAACCGACCACACCGGTCTCTTCGACAGCAGCAGCAAGCTGGATGCGGCCTACCAGAGCTTCCGCAACAAGCTGAGTGAACGCCTCACGCTGAACTACGGCGACCTCTTCACGCTCCGCTTCACGGTGAGCACCAAGGGCGGCCGCACGCACAGCTACGACAACCTGCAGGTGGAGAGCCACGGTACGGCCATCACCATCAAGGTGCTGTTCAACCTGCTCGTGCTGCGCAGCATGCTGAAGGAGGATCCCAAGAAGCTGACCCCGCTGTCCCGCGTGCCCTTCTTCCTGGACGAAGTGCACTCGCTGGATGCGATCAACCGGAAGGCTGTGCTGGGCATGGCCCGCGACCTCGGCTTCATGGCCATCACCGCGGCACCCGAGCCCGTGAGCGAGGTGGATGCGCTCTACTTCCTGCGCCCGGTCAACGGTCGTTTGGTGCTGCGCAACGAACTGCGCATCGGCGTGAAGTACGACGAGCAGCTGGCGGAAGCATAGCGCAGTAATAACCCCTCACATGGAAAGCCCCGATGCCTGCTGGCGTCGGGGCTTTTTGCATCCGTCCTTGGGGCTGCACGAATGGAAACGGACATCCCACCATGATATGTAAGCGCCCACCCTGTGCGCGCAAGGAGATCGGCCCAATTCATTTACGCACTACGGAAAGCGTATACTTATCCTCGCGATCATCAGATCCCTTCCGACCACCACAGGCTCTCCCCTCGCCTAGTTTCATCCTTCGAATGGCACAAGAACTGGACACGGTCCTGTTGAGACTTCTTCGTGAACACGGGAGCCTAGGGAACGCAAAGCACCGGAGCTCTGCCAACATGATCAGCTGAAAACCTTCGACCGAGTGGTCACCATGTGGAACCGGGACTGGTTCACTCCACCGACATTTGACCTTCCAGTGAGAAATTGACCTAATGACCAGCATTCAGCAGAAGGAGGAGTTGAAGAAGCGTATTTGGCAGATCGCCAATGAGGTACGCGGCACGGTGGATGGATGGGACTTCAAGCAGTATGTGCTCGGGGCGATGTTCTACCGCTTCATCAGCGAGAACTTCGCGCGCTACATCGAAGGCGGGGACGAGAGCATCACCTACGCCAAGCTCGGGGATGATGTGATCACAGCCGAGAATAAGGATGATGCCATCAAGACCAAGGGCTACTTCATCTACCCCAGCCAGCTCTTTGAGAACGTGGTGGCCAAGGCGGACAGGAACGAGAACCTGAACACGGACCTCAAGGCCATCTTCACGGCCATCGAAAGCTCCGCCCTAGGCTACGCCTCCGAAGAGGACATCAAGGGGCTGTTCCAGGACTTTGACACCACCAGCAACCGCCTGGGCAGTACCGTAAAGGACAAGAACGACCGCCTTACCAAGGTATTGAAGGGCGTGGATGGGCTCGACTTCGGCCACTTCGAGGACAGTGAGATCGACCTGTTCGGCGATGCCTACGAATTCCTGATCGGCAACTATGCGGCCAATGCGGGGAAATCGGGTGGTGAGTTCTTCACGCCGCAACACGTGTCCAAGCTGATCGCCCAACTGGCCATCCACGGGCAGCAGAGCGTGAACAAGGTGTACGATCCGGCCACGGGTTCCGGCTCCCTGCTGCTGCAGGTGAAGAAGCACATGCCCGACCACTTGATCGAAGAAGGCTTCTTCGGGCAGGAGATCAACCACACCACGTACAACCTGGCGCGGATGAACATGTTCCTGCACAATGTGAACTACGACAAGTTCAACATACAGCTGGGCGACACCCTCACCGATCCGCACTTCCGCGACCAGAAGCCCTTTGATGCCATCGTCTCCAATCCACCCTACTCCGTGAAGTGGGTGGGCAGCGACGACCCCACGCTGATCAACGACGAGCGCTTTGCACCGGCAAGCGTGTTGGCGCCGAAGTCGAAAGCGGATTTCGCCTTTGTGCTGCATGCCCTCAACTTCCTCTCCCCCAGGGGGCGCGCCGCCCTGGTCTGCTTCCCCGGCATCTTCTACCGCGGTGGGGCCGAACAGAAGATCCGGCAATACCTGGTGGACAACAACCACGTGGAGACCGTGATCGCGTTGGCGCCCAACCTCTTCTACGGCACCACCATAGCCGTGAACATCCTGGTGCTCTCCAAGCACAAGACCGATACGCATGTGCAGTTCATCGATGCATCGGGTGAGGACTTCTTCAAGAAGGTGACCAACAACAACGTGATGACCGATGCCCACATCGCCGCCATCATGCAGCTCTTCACCGACAAGAAGGATGTGCCGCATGTAGCCAAGAACGTGCGCATGGAGACCATTGCGGAGAACGGCTACAACCTCTCCGTCAGTTCCTATGTGGAGGCCAGGGACACCCGCGAGGTGGTGGACATCGCGAAGCTCAACAAGGCTATCGAGGCCACCGTGAACAGGATCGATGGGCTGCGCAAGGACATCAACGCCATTGTGGCGGAAATTGAAGGCGGGAAGGCATGAGCGCGAACAGTTTCGTGCAAAGTCTTCTGGACGGCGCAGAGATAAAATGGGTGCCGTTGGGGGAAGTGACGCAGTATGAGCAGCCTGCAGCATATCTAGTCAGAGGAACGAACTACAATGCTGACTTCGCGACTCCTGTGTTGACAGCGGGTAAGACATTCATTCTAGGATATACAGATGAAGTCGATGGCATCTATGCCGCATCGAAGTCACCGGTTATCATCTTCGACGATTTCACAACGGCCAATAAGTGGGTTGACTTTGACTTTAAGGCGAAGTCATCGGCAATGAAGATGATAACCGCCGCTGAAGATGCCAACGTGCTGCTGAAGTATGTCTACTACTGGTTGAACACACTCCCTAGTGGCTTGACCGAGGGTGACCATACTCGGCACTGGATCAGCAACTACTCGAAAAAGACGATTCCCATTCCCTGTCCAGATGATCCCGTTCGCTCGTTGAAGATCCAGGGGGAGATCGTGCGTATCTTGGATAGCTTCACCGAGCTTACAGCCGAGCTTACAGCCGAGCTTACAGCCAGAGCCAAGCAATTCGCGTACTATCGCGAAGAACTCTTGAGCTTTAGGGCAGGTGAAGTTGAGTGGCAGCCTTTGGCGAAGGTTGGTCAGTTCATCAGAGGCAGACGATTCACCAAAGCGGACTATGTGGACACCGGCGGAATTCCGGTTATCCACTACGGCGAGATCTACACGCACTACGGGACATCAGCGACACGGGCTGTCTCTCAAGTACGTGCTAATCTGGCCGACTCACTCCGCTATGCGGAACCGGGTGATGTGGTGATTGCTGGTGTAGGTGAAACTGTTGAAGAAGTGGGCAAAGCTGTCGCATGGCTAGGCGATGGGAAAGTGGCCATTCATGATGACAGCTATGCCTTCCGCCACACGATCAACCCCAAGTTTGTTTCCTACTACCTGCAAACGGCGAGGTTCAATGCCGAGAAAGTTCAGCACGTGAGTCGAGGCAAGATGAAAAGACTCCTGATAGACGGTAAGATAGAGAAGACCAGCATACCCATTCCCTTTCCCGCTGACCGAAAGAGATCTTTGGCCGAACAGGCCCGCATTGTTGCCATCCTTGATAAGTTCGACACGCTAACCAACTCCAACAGTGAAGGCCTACCGAGTGAGATCGAACTGCGCCAACAGCAGCACGAGCACTACCGCGACCTTTTGTTGAACTTCCCAAAACCTGTGCAGGAGGCGGACGCTTGAGATGGGCAAGAGTTTGGAGGACATCGCCAATCAATTAAAGGTGAGCGACAAGAAGGTCCAGCTGATCTATGCCTTCAATGGGTCTGGGAAAACGCGGCTGTCACGCGAGTTCAAAGACTTGGTTTCGCCTAAAACGCCAGTGCAAGGAGGCGTCAACGAGGAAGAAGGCACCTTCACCTCGCATCCCAAGATCCTCTACTACAATGCGTTCACGGAGGATCTCTTCTATTGGGACAACGACTTGACCGAGGATGTTGCTCCCAAGCTTAAGATCCAGGCGAACGCCTTCACAGAATGGGCGTTGATCACACAAGGGCAGGATCGCAATGTGATCACCAACTTCCAGCACTACACAAGTGACAAGCTCACGCCGAAGTTCAATGAGGAGTTCTCTGAAGTAACGTTCTCCTATGAGCGTGGAAACGAGCAACCGGAGAACCATATCAAACTATCCAAGGGCGAGGAGAGCAATTTCATCTGGTGCGTCTTCTACACGCTGCTGGAACAGGTGGTGGAGACGTTAAACACACCGGAAGAAGAGCGCGACACACAACAGTTCAAAGACCTGAAGTATGTCTTCATCGATGACCCGGTCAGTTCACTCGATGACAATCATTTGATCAGGCTTGCCGTTGATATCGCCTCCCTCATAAAGAAAAGTCGGTTCGTTGACCTGCAGGGCCTGCGGTTCATCATCACCACGCACAATCCGCTGTTCTACAACGTTCTGTTCAACGAGTTCAATTCGGACGACAATCGGGCTAGCTGGAAGGCCAAACACTTCGCCAAGCACAAACTCGTGAAGTTGGAGGATGGCAGCTTCGACCTTGAAGGCCAAGCAACCGACTCACCGTTCTCCTACCATCTCTTCCTTCACGCCGAGCTGAAGAAGGCGATCACAGCCGGGCAGATCCACAAGTACCATTTCAACTTCCTGCGAAACATCCTGGAGAAGACCTCAACCTTCCTCGGCTACAAGAAATGGGAAGAGTTATTGCCAAATACTGGTGATGGGTCGGTTGATGCGTACGCCAAGCGCATTGTGAATTGGGGAAGCCATTCGAAGCACGCAGGTGATGAGATGGTGGATCTGAACGAGGACGACAAGCGCGTGCTTAGGTTCCTGGCTGAGAGCATCAACGAGGAGAAGAGGTTTCACTTCTGGCGCCCAAGCACCCAAGCTGCTGGAGAAACTCAGAGCCAAGCATGATCGATTACACCCCCATCGCCGAGTCCAACCGCTTCATCGTCCTCGACCGGTACGAGCGGCCGAGCGTGGTGAACGAATTCTACCAGAGCGAAGATGCCTTGGAGCGCGAGTTCATCCAAGACCTGCAGGGCCAAGGCTACGACTACGCTGCGGACATCCGCAGCCCTGAAGCGCTGTTGGCCAATGTGCGCGTGCAACTGCAGGAACTGAACAACGTGCGCTTTACCGACGAGGAATGGAAGCGCTATCAGGAGAAGTACCTGCTACCGGCCAGTGAAAGCAGCACCGACAAGGCCCGCAAGGTGCATGACGATCACATCCACGATCTCGTCTTCGACGACGGGCACATCGAGAACATCCACCTGCTGGACAAGAAGAACGTGCTGCGGAACAAGCTGCAGGTGATCAAGCAGTTCGAGCAGGCCGGCAGCCACGCCAACCGCTATGATGTCACCCTTCTGGTTAACGGCCTGCCGCTGGTGCAGGTGGAGCTGAAGAAGCGCGGGGTGGCCATCCGCGAAGCCTTCAACCAAGTGCACCGCTACAGCAAGGAGAGCTTCAATTCGGAGAGCTCGCTTTACAAGTACGTGCAGCTCTTCGTGATCAGCAACGGTACGGATACGCGCTACTTCGCCAACACCACCAAGCGGAACAAGAACAGCTTCGACTTCACCATGAATTGGGCGAAGGCGGACAATTCGCTGATCAAGGACCTGAAGGACTTCACCGCCACCTTCTTCCAGAAGAAGACGCTGCTGGAAGTGCTGCTGCGGTATTCCGTGTTCGATACCAGCGACACCCTGTTGGTGATGCGGCCCTACCAGATCGCAGCCACCGAACGCCTGCTGTGGAAGATCAAGGGCGCCTACAACGCCAAGAACTGGAACAGCACCGAAGGCGGCGGCTACATCTGGCACACCACGGGATCGGGCAAAACGCTGACCAGCTTCAAGGCCGCGCGGCTGGCTACCGAACTGGAATTCGTGGACAAGGTCTTCTTCGTGGTGGACCGCAAGGACCTGGACTACCAGACCATGAAGGAGTACCAACGGTTCTCACCCGACAGCGTGAACGGGTCGGAGAACACGGCGGGCCTGAAGCGGAACATCGAGAAGGACGACAACAAGATCATCGTCACCACCATCCAGAAGCTGAACAACCTGATGCGGGGTGAGGGCGACCTGCCCATCTACACCAAGCAGGTGGTCTTCATCTTCGACGAGTGCCACCGCAGCCAGTTCGGCGAGGCGCAGAAGAACCTGACGAAGAAGTTCAAGCGCTACTACCAATTCGGATTCACGGGCACGCCCATCTTCCCGCAGAACGCGCTGGGCGCGGAAACCACGGCCAGCGTATTCGGGCGCGAGCTGCATTCTTACGTGATCACGGATGCCATCCGCGATGAGAAGGTGTTGAAGTTCAAGGTGGACTACAACGATGTGCGGCCCCGCTTCAAGGCCATCGAGCGCGAACAGGACGAGAAGAAGCTGAGCGCCGCCGAGAACAAGGAAGCCCTGTTGCACCCGGACCGGATCCGCGAGATCGCGGGCTACATCCTCCAGAACTTCCCGCTGAAAACGCATCGTGCGCACCGGGGAGCCAAAGGCTTCAATGCGATGTTCGCGGTAAGCAGCGTGGATGCCGCGAAGGCCTACTACGAAACCTTCCGCACGCTGCAGGCGGACACCGAGGAAACAAAGCGGCTGAAGGTGGCCACCATCTTCTCCTTCGCGGCCAACGAGGAACAGAATGCAAAGGGCGATATCGCGGACGAGAGCTTCGAGGTTTCGGCCCTGAACAGCACTGCCAAGGAATTCCTGGATGCCGCCATCGCCGACTACAACGCCACGTTCAAGATGAACCACGGCATGGATGGCGGTGGCTTCCAGAACTACTACCGCGATCTGGCCGAGCGGGTGAGGAAACAGGAAGTGGACCTGCTGATCGTGGTGGGCATGTTCCTCACCGGCTTCGATGCCCCCACGCTCAACACGCTGTTCGTGGACAAGAACCTCCGCTACCACGGGCTGCTGCAGGCGTATTCGCGCACCAACCGGATCTACGATGCCACCAAGACCTTCGGCAACATCGTGACCTTCCGCGACCTGGAGCAGCCCACGATCGACGCGATCACGCTCTTCGGCAACGCCAACACCAAGAACGTGGTGTTGGAGAAGAGCTACCGGGAGTACATGGAGGGCTTCACCGACATCGCCACCGGCAGGGCCAGTCGCGGTTATGTGGAGGTGGTGAAGGAACTGCAGGCCCGCTTCCCCGACCCGGGCGCCATCTTCAAGGAACAGGACAGGAAAGACTTCGCGAAACTGTTCGGCGAATACCTGCGGGTGGAGAACATCCTGCAGAACTACGACGAGTTCACAGCCCTCAAGGCCTTACAGGATGTGGACCTGCAGGATCCGCAGGCGGTGGAGGCCTTCAAGGTGAAGCACCACCTGAACGACACCGACATCGACGTGATGCGGACCATCGCAGTGCCCTCGGAACGCCTGATCCAGGACTACCGGTCCACCTACAACGATACGCGCGATTGGCTGCGGGGCCAGCGCGATGGTGCGGAGAAGGAACCCTCCAACGTGGATTGGGACGATGTGGTCTTCGAGGTGGACCTGCTGAAGTCGCAGGAGATCAACCTGGACTACATCCTTGAACTGATCTTCGAGCACAACAAGAAGACCAAGAGCAAGAGCGACCTGATCGATGAGATGAGGCGGGTGATCCGGGCCAGCATCGGGAACCGGGCCAAGGAAAGCCTGATCGTGGACTTCATCAACCGGACGGACCTGGATGCCATCGGCGACAAGGCAAGTGTGGTCGATGCGTTCTTCACTTTCGCCCAAGAAGAACAAAAGCGCGAAGCCGAATTCCTGATCAAGTCAGAGCAACTGAACGAAGAGGAGGCAAGGCGTTACATCAAAGCATCCTTGAAGCGGGAGTATGCGACCGAGAACGGGACGGCGCTGAACGCCACCTTGCCCAAGATGAGCCCGCTCAATCCGCAGTACAAGACGAAGAAGAAGACCGTGTTCGAGAAGATTTCTGCTTTTGTGGAGAAGTTCAAGGGCGTGGGTGGGCAGATTTGATAGAGGCTTGTCGGCAGATCTCAACACGCGGAAGAACAGCTACGTGCTGATCGACGAGGCGCACCGCACCACCAGCGGCGACGTGGGCAACTTCCCGATGACCGGCCTGCCCAACTTTAGCTACCTCGGCCACACCGGCACGCAAGAAGGATCGCGTGTGATCCTTCCAACTACCCTTATGCGATCCACCCCCATCCTGCATCCCATGGAAAAACGAACGCATGCGCAGGGCGATCCTTCTTCTGGTGATGGCGGCGGCGGTGGTATCGGGAACGCGGGGTGCCGATGAGCGAACGATACCCAGCACGATCAGCAATGTCACCGTCTTCCTCAGTGGGGCACAGGTGGAACGCACGGCCACAACGGAGATCCCGAAGGGCACCTCCCGCTTGGTCTTCGGTGGATTGAGCGCCGAGGCCGATCCCGGAAGCATCCAGGTACGGGGCACAGGCGGTTTCACCATCCTCAGCGTGCAGCACCGCATGGACCATGGCAAGCCGCCCGAAGGACCGGAAGCCGTGAAGACCCTGGAGGCCGCGATCAAGGGCATCGAGCGGGAGATCCAGGACGAGCAGAACCGCATCACCGTATTGCAGAACGAGGAGCAGCGCTTGTTGAAGAACGAATCCTTCGACGGTGGTGCGCAAGGGCTTTCGGTGGAGCGGATCAAAGCGGTGAACGACTACTTCCGTGAACGCATCACGGCTGTGCGGGAAGGGATCCTCACGAAACAGCGGCACATCGCGGAACTCACCGAGAACGCCCAGCGGCAACACCTCCAACTGGAACAACTGCAAGGCCGGAAACCGAAGGCCTACAGCGAGGTGGTGGTGGAGATCGCCTCCGACAGGGCCGTCACGAGCACCATGACCCTGCGCTACGTGGTGCGAAGCGCCGGCTGGACCCCGCAATACGACATCCGGGTGGACAACGTGAACGCGCCCTTGGCACTCACCTACAAAGCGAACGTGTACCAGAGCACCGGCGAGGATTGGAGCAAGGTGCATCTGGAACTTTCGTCCGGTGACCCGCAACAGAGCGGTGTGATGCCGGTCATGGGCATCTGGCGTTTGGGTGCGAACACGCCGCCTCCCGAACCCGTGCGTCCTTTGGCGAACTACAACGCCACGGTGCGGCAGGTGAACGGGATCGTCCGGGATTCCCGAACGGGCGAGCCCTTACCCTTTGTGTCGGCGGCGGTCACCACCGCGGATGGAACGGCCCTGAACGGAACCCAGAGCAACTTCGATGGTTACTACGCGGTGGCGGTGCCACCCGGCGGCCATACGATCGTGTTCAGCTATTTGGGGTTCGAGACGCAGCGCCTGCCGATCAGCAGCGGGAATATGAACGTGCAGTTGGCGCAGTCAGCCGTGGAACTCTCCAGTGTGGAAGTGGTCCGATACAAAGTGCCTTCGATCGACAAGGACGCCGGAGCATCAATGACAAGGATCACACAGGAGCAGATCTCCCGAATGCCGGCGCGTTCGATCGCTTCCGTCGCCACGACCGTCCGTGGAGCACGAGCCGATGCAGGAAATTTCTATGTCGATGGGGTGCAAGTGGGCACCGGTGGTATTCCGGCGAACCACGGTGACGTGATCAACGCGCTGCCCGAGGTGGCCACGCGGCAGGGGCACACGCAGTTCACGTTCGTGATCGCCCTGCCCTACTCCATTCCCAGCGATGGACAGGGACACCTGGTGGCGGTGAAGGAACATCAGGTGCCGAGCGTGTACCGCTACTACTGCACGCCGAAGCTCGATCCATCCGCGTACCTCTTCGCGAAGGCTTCCGGTTGGGACCGTTTGGACCTGCTGGCCGGACCGGTGAACCTGTACTTCGAGGGCACCTTCATCGGGGAGTCGTTCCTGGATGTGGCCCAGGTGAAGGACACCTTGGACATCTCCCTGGGCCAGGACCATGCGGTCATCGTGCAACGCACGAAACAACAGGAGCTGGGCAAACGGACCTTCACCGGCAGCAAACGCCTGGATACCATCGGCTGGGCCATCGAGGTCCGGAACAAGAAGGCCACGGCGATCGATGTGGTGATCAACGATCAGATCCCCGTGCCCGTGCTCGGTGAGATCGAGGTGGAACTGCTGGAGAACGATGCCACCGCGAAGGACCAGGCCACCGGTTTCCTCACTTGGCGTGACCATCTTGGGCCTTCGGCTTCCGCAAAGCACGGGTTCACCTACAGTGTGAAGGCACCCAAGCAGATGGCGTTGGTCCTGGAATGATCAAGCCGCCGTTCGCCGTCTGCGCCAAACCAGCCCGAGGCCCGCAACGACGATCAACAGGGCTCCGGGGACGATCCATGAACGGCAACGTTGCCAGAACCCCAATTCCAAGGGTGCGACATCGCCCACGAGCACCATGCCGGCCCAATAGTAGGGCAGCGCCAATTCATCCTGCGCAGTGTCGAGGTGATCGAGCTTGGCACGTTGTAGGGCCTTGTGTTTCGGCAGCCCTTGGGCGAGATATTCGTAGAAGCGGGTGATGATCTCGGAAGACACCTTCTCGTCGATCTTCCATAAGGACATGACCAAGCTGGGGCAACCCGCATAGGCGAAACCGTAGCCGAGGGAACGCACGCCTTCACCATCATCCTCCTTCCCCGTGCCCGTCTCGCAGGCGGTGAGCACGGCGAGTTGCGCCTGAAGGTCCAGCTCATAGATCTCGTAGGCATGCAGGTATCCGTCGGCACCCGTGGCCTCCTCGTTCTTGCCGAGCACGAGGCGCGAGTACATGGGTGCTGCGGGGTTCATCTCCGCATGTGTACCGAGATGCAGGATGCCGTACTTGGATGCCTGTGCGCGGAACTCGGGTTCATTGGCGGCATCGCCCACCATGACGCGGGCGGAGAGCAGGCCGCGCAGTCCCTCGGCGGTGCGCACGGCGAAAGGCTGCCGGGCGTAGCGCAGATAACGCCGATCGAGCAGCGTGGTATCCTGGACACCCACCACATAGCGCTGCTTCATTTCATCGGTGAAGCCGGGCGCCAGGGCGAGCACATCGCTGGAGCGTCGTGCATCGAGGGCGGCGAACTGCATGGCGGTGGTGACGGAGAGCAACTGGGCCATGGCGAAACGACGGAGCAACAGGTGTTTCCCGATATCATTCCCCGTTACGCGGGCATCGAGCAGCACTTCCAGGTTCACGGTATGCAACACCCCATCGGACACCACGAGGAGTTCATCGCCGGTGAGCAGGGGATCGATGGGTGCGAACACGTGTTGGTAGAGGGCGTAGGCCTGTCGGGCATAGTCCTCCCCGTTGCGTGCGGCGATGGATGCATTGAGTTCGTTGGCTATGTTCCGCAGTTCGCCGCTCGGAGTACGCACCAGCATGGTGGTATCCAAGCGCACCACCAAGGTGTAGAGGTGTTCGTCGGTCTGTGCATACAGCAGGAGGTGCCTGCTGGGCGAAAGCAGTTCGTGACGCACCTCGGCCAGGGGTACGGAGCGTGCGCCGTGGCGGAGGGCATGGTAGCGAGGGTGTGTGCGTTGGAGGGTATCGAGGAAGGCGCGGTAGGCGGCTTCGTTGCGGTCCATCTCGGCCACGACGAGCGGGGCGTCCTCATCCACGGCGAGTGCATTGAGGAGCACCTCCTCGCGCGCGATCACGGCATCGGGCACACCGGCGAATCGCATACCGGCGAACTGGTCAAGTCGGGCTTTGAGCAGGATGGACCGATCGGCCTCGGCAAGATCGAGGAAGCGCTGGATCCGCTCCGTGGAAGGAATGCGTTGGAAGTCCTCGTAGGCGAGGTCGAGGGCGAGGTCGAAGATCCGTTTCTGTGCGCCGAGGAGGCGCAGGCGCGAGGCTTCATCGGAGAGTGCGGTCTTGTGCTGCTGGAGTGAAGCGATGGCCATATCGATGTCATCGGCCCATTGCCGTTCGCGCCCCTGAAGTCCTGCGGCCCGTTGGGCACGCACCCGCCAATAGAGGGCACCGGCCAGTTGGTGCGGGGCCATCACCTGCGGGGGTGTTCGACCGGCGGCGAGGTGCTGACGCAGATCGGTCAAGGCAGCGAGCGCCGAATCGCTGAAGAGCATGGAGCGTTGCAGATCGCCCTGGAGGAAATAGGTTTCGGCCAGTTGGATGCAGGTCCACGTGGCCGTGGCGCTGCGCGGTCCGTAGATGCGTTGGCCGATGGGCAATGCGCGGGCAAGGTCGTGCAATGCGGCCTCGAGCTGCCCGGCATGGATGCGCACCTCGGCGCGTTCCTGGAAGATCTGTTCAAGCTCCCTCCCGGTATCGGCTTCCCCGATGGCGTGGCAGATGGCGATGCTGACATCGAAGAGCGAATCGGCGCGGGCGAGCTGTCCTTGGGCGGCCACTTCCACGGCGAGGCGATAGCAAGCGTCGGCATAGTAGGTGCTGTTGCGTCCTTGGGCACGCTCCATGCCCGCCAGATAGGCGCGCAGGTGCCGTTCGGCCTTGGCATGATCGCCGCGTTCGCTCTCGAGATCCGCCATGCGCTCCTTGATCCGGAGCAGCTGCGGGTCATCGGGTTCGAGGATGGCACTGCGATCGCGCCAAGCCTGATCGAGCAATTGGCCCGAACGTTCGAGATCGCCGAGGGCGAAGTAGACCGTAGCGAGATTCACATAGCCCTTGGTGCGATTGAGCACCGCCTGATCGCGCAATTTGGGATCCTTGCTATCGACCACCACTTGGTTCTGTATGGCGATGGCCTGGAGGTAGCTCTCCTTGCTGCGGCCCACATCGCCGGAAGCCTGCCACAGGATGCCGCGGTTGCCGTAGGCGCTCGCCTTGAGCAGCATGCTTTCGGGGTCGGCGTGGTCGCCGATCACCTCAAGTGTGGTGGCATAGGCCCGATCGGCCTGTTGGATACGACCGCTGTGCCAGCTGGAGGTCCCGATGCCCATATGGCTTTCGGCGATGGCCAAGCGGGGTAACGGCAAAGCGCGTTCGTAGGCCTTCACCGCTTCGCGTTCCAGGATGATGGCCTTGGCATGGTCGCCTATCACCCCGTGATCGAAGGCCAGGAAGTGATAGGCCTTGCCCAATTGGAGGGGTGTCACTGTGGAAGCATGCCGTTGGGCGAGTGCGAGGGCGGTGGAATCGATACGCACACAGTCCTTCATGCGGCCCACCTCGTAGTGGATCATGCTGAGGTCCTCCAGAACGCGCAAACGATGACCGATGTCGGCATCCGCACGTTCCACGATGGCGCGCAACCGTTCGCCGGCGGCCACACCGGCCTCCGCATCCA
Source organism: Flavobacteriales bacterium (assembly GCA_036405935.1). Taxonomy (GTDB): domain Bacteria; phylum Bacteroidota; class Bacteroidia; order Flavobacteriales_F; family PHOS-HE28; genus PHOS-HE28. The sequence goes on along the minus strand of DASWWQ010000003.1, from coordinate 19,188 downwards.
CCGAACGCCATACGGAGCGGGCATACCGATAGGTGTAGGTGTAAAGCGAATCCTGCCAAGGGGTTCCGGTGGCTTCCGTGATCTGTGCGTCGATGGCAGCGGCGGTGGCGGCGTATTGCCGTTCGTGGTAGAGCGAATCGATCAACGCATGGCGCGCGGCGATGCGCTGCAGGGGGGCTTGCGCATGCGCTGCCTCCGCGCACAGGCACACGAGTACGGCGGTCCACCGGCCGCACCTCATCGCCGAGCTCGATCGATGATGGCCCGTGCCCGCCCCCCGTAGGTGGGGTCTTCCTCCAAATGCAACGCCTGCAGCGCGTCGATACGACCGGCGCGCAGATAGGCCAGGAAGAGGTACCACCGCGCCTTGGCCCGGAAGGCGGAACCTTCCTTGGCGGCCGATGTGGCCAACATCGGGATGGCCTCCTCGTATCGGCCCTCCTCGAGCGTGGCCACGGCCACATAATAACGCAGGGTGTCGTTGAGGGGATCGGCGGCGAGCTGGGCGGTCCACTTGAGGCGTGCCTCGGCATGGTCCCCGGAACGGTAGGCCACCATGGCATCGTGGAACGCCGGATGGTCCGATATGCTCATGGGTACGGGCAGTCCGGGATCGGCCACATGGTATTCGGCGTACAGGCGTTCGTTCAGCGTGGGCCGCGTCAACCACCATGCGGCGGCCGAGGCCAGCAGGGCGATGACCGCGGCATACTTCAGGAAACCCCACCGGTCCGGGGAGCGCTGTTCGATCCGCGCCTGTTCAGCCCGCGTCTCCTGGAGCATGCGCGTGAACCCGCCGAGCTGAACGGCCAGGGTATGGTCGCGTTGCATCTCCACCTCCCGGCGCAGGTCCGCGTCGGTCTCCATCGCTTGCTCGAAGCGCGTACGCTGCTCCTCGTCCAAGGTGCCGAGGAGATAGGCCTCGATGGTCTCGAAGCGTTTCCGATCGATCGCTCCTTCGCTCATGGTCCGATGGTATTGTCGCCGGAAAGGCTGCGGCGGTAACTGCGCAGCTTCATCATGCAGCGGTATTTGATGGTGCGGATGCTCTCCTCCTCCACCCCCATGGCCGCAGCGATGGTGGCGAGGTCCTGCCGTTCGAAATAGAAACGATCGAGCACGGCCCGGCAACGCTCATCCAGCTTGTCGTAGATGGAACGCAGGTGCTCGAGTCGTTCCTCGAGACCCTCCTCGGTTGCGGCCGGAGGTCCATCGAAGGTCTCATCCTTCACCACGGTCATGTGCCTGTGTGCGGCCGACCGCACGGTATCGAGCCATTTGTTGCGGGCCACCCGGAAGAGGTAACCGCCGGGATCCTGCATGTCCTCGGCCCGTATCCGGTCCTCCTTCACCTTGAGCCAAAGCACGGTCAGCGCTTCCTGGAAAACGTCCTGCGCGTCGTTGGAGGAGCCGCTGTTCCGGAGCACCATCGCGCGCACGGCCGGGAAGTGGGTGGCGTACAGGGCCTTGATGGTGGCCGGGTCGTTGCGCCGCAGACCATCGGTCCATGTGGCCGGCGAGCGCAAGGGGGTATGGTCGGAACGATCCAAGGAGAGAACTGGAGCGGACACGATGATACGGAAAATGCGATGTGCTCAACGGCATGGGCTGCGCGGGAAGTACCCGCTTTCCCCACCTATCGGGGAGCTCACCGGAATGTGAACAAGGGGTCATGCGGATCAGCAAAAAAGGGGCTCCGCGGAAAAAAGATCGGGGCGATCGTTCACATCCGTGGGCGACCTCCGATAAGCGAACAGAACCCTTCGCCATGACCACCCTTTCCCCCACCACTACCCCGGAACGTACGATGCGCATGGTGGTGATGTTCGCCGTGAACGAGGACAGCAGCACCGGACAGACCCTGCACCGCAGCACACCGGGCTACCTCCTGGAGAGCGACGACCCGGCCACCTTGATCGAGGCCCTGAAGGCCATCTCCCGGAACGGCAGTCCGGTCCCGGGCGACATCGCCCGCAAGGTGATGCTGCACGTGACCGACGAGCAGCGGAACACGGAAGCCGCTGCGGTGGGCCTGAGCCCGCGGGAGAAGGAGGTGTTGGGCGCCCTGGTCGAAGGCCTCAGCTACAAGATGATCGCCGACCAGCTCACCATCAGCTTCGAGACCGTTCGCAGCCACATCAAACGCATCTACGAGAAGCTCCAGGTGCACAACAACACGGAAGCCGTGGCCAAGACGCTGCGTTACGGCCTGCTCGCCTGAACCTCCACCGAAACCCAAAACCACGACCATGATCGTACGACCTACCCTTGTGCTGGCCCTCAGCGGCCTGCTGGCGGCGCCCGTCTCCGCCCAACTCCAACGCATCGTGCTGCAAGGCAGCGGCGATCCCACTGTGCATACCGACCTGGCCACGGCCATCGCTGCAGCGCAGCCGGGCGACCACCTGCACCTGAGCGGCGGCACCTTCACGCTCACCGGAGGCATCACCCTGAGCAAACCCTTGCATTTCATCGGTGCGGGCATCCATCCGGACAGCTCCAACGTCACCGCCACCACCACGATCGCCACCACGGGCAATTCGCAGGCACACGTCGCCGTCACCACGGCGGCCAGCGGAAGCAGCTTCACCGGCATCATCTTCAGCCCCAGCACGAACGGTGCGGGTTTCGTTTACGGGACCAACGCGGATGACGACGACCCCCAAGGATTGGTGTTCCAGCGTTGCGAATTCAAACGATACGTGCAGATGGGGGCCGAGGAAGGCGCCAACGGGTCGGGCACCTTCGATGAGTGCATCTTCCGGGGTGCCTCCAACATGGGCATGAGCGGCATGGGCAGCCGTGCCGTGTTCACCCGTTGCATCTTCGATGGAGGTCCCATCAACAACTTCCGTCCTTCCGGACTCTTCATGCGCAACTGCGTGGTGATGGGCTCCCGCCTGCAGAACTCCTCCAATGCGATCGTACAGAACTGCATCTTCAGCTACGACGGTGCCCCGCTCTGGCAGGTGGGCGGTGTGCAGATCAGCAATTGTCTGGTCACCGGATCCACGATGTTCAGCAACTCCAGCGGCAACTCCGAGACGAACAACACCTACGGGATTCCCGCGGCCTCGTTGTTCGTGAACGAAACGGACGGCTCCCTGCAGTTCACCGACGACCTGCACTTGGCCGCTGGAAGCCCCGGCATCGGCGGCGGTAATGATGGACGCGACATCGGCCTCCACGGATCCAACAGCCCGCAAAAGCCCGGCTACGTTCCCTTCAACCCGCACTACCAGCAGGCCGACTTCGCACCCAGCACCAACTGGATGGGTGAGCTGCCCGTGCAGATCCGCACCGCCGCACAATCCCACTGAGCCATGCGGAAGAACATCCTCCCTGCATCGTTGGTCGCGGCCGTTGGGCTGCTGACCGGCAGCGCCTCCGTGCAAGCGCAGAACATCACGGGCTACCGCTATTGGTTCGACGACAACGTGCCGGCCGCTACCGTGGTCACCGTGGCCGCGACACCGGTGCTGGACACGGAACTGGTCCTGGACGCGGCGGCATTGGCACCCGGACACCATACGGCCACGGTGCAGTTCCGCGATGCGGACGGCCACTGGAGCGCACCTTGGACCAGCCTGTTCGTTCAGAGCAGCAGCATCATCAATGGCATCGAATACTGGTTCGATGATCAAGCCGGATCCGCGGTGACCGCCGACGTGACGCCCGCGGTGGACCCGTTGATCACCGCTCCGTTGGATGCGGGCGCACTTCCCGTGGGCTTCCATACGGTGACGATGCGGACCATCGATGGACGCGGCGTGGCCGGCGTACCGTACACGACCACTTTCACCCGCAACGGCGGGGCCATCAACGGCTATGAATACTGGTTGGATGACAACATCGCGGAGCGCACGACCAACAGTATCGGTCCGGACGGCACGGTGGACCTCATCGCCAACCTCCCCGTACCCACCAACGATGGCGACCATCACATCACCATCCGTTTCCGCGACGAGGAAGGGGGTTGGAGCGTGCCGTTGAGCAGCGCCTTCAGCTTCATCATCGGTGTGGACGAGCTCCCCGGCATCAGCAACTACCTGCTCTTCCCGAACCCGGTGAACGACCAGCTCTCGCTGCGCCTCGAAGCGCAGGGCGATCGTCAACTCGACCTCACCGTGTTCGATGCCACCGGCCGCCAAGTGGAGTCCTTGGGCAACTGGGGCGTGAACGGCACGGTGCATCGCAGCTGGGACGTGACCCAACTCGCACCGGGCCGATACCTCCTGCGTATCCAAGCGGAAGGACGCAGCTTCCAGATACCCTTCGTGAAACAATGAACCCGTCCATCCTCCCGAACATGAGAACCCTCATCCTCCTCGCCGGAGCGATCGGCCTCACCGCCAGCACGCAGGCGCAGCAGGCCCGCATCGTGGTGCAGCATGCCGGCAACGTCCAGGTGTTCAGCGACCTCACCGAAGCCATTCTCGCCGCTCCCTCCAATGCAGATCTATACCTGAGCGGCGGTTCGTTCAACGTGCCCGGCGGTCTTGCACTGGACAAGACCCTGCACTTCATCGGTGCCGGCATCCACACCGACACCAGCGCAGCCACCGGCGGCACGGTGCTCACCACGGGCAGCTCCGCCAATTTCAGACTGACCACAGGGGCGAACGGCAGCTCCTTCCACGGCATCCGTTTCAACGTGCCGGAGAACAGCATTTGCTTCGGCCTGGGCACAGGCGCGGGCGACCAGAACGTGGTGAGCGTGGAGTTCCATCGCTGCCAGTTCCAACAGGGCGTTGCCTTGGGTGCGGTTGCACCGGCGGCATCCTCCTCGGCCTTCGTGGAGTGCATCTTCAACCGTACGGTCTACGGGGCCGACGCTACCGCGCAGTTCACGCGTTGCATCTTCGACTACCAGGCCGGGACGGGTGCGGAGATCAGCGGTTTCGATGGCGGGCTCACCATGCTCAATTGCGTCTGCCTCGGCACACGCGTGGGCAACAGTGTCGGAGCCGTGATCTCCAACTGCATCTTCACCCGCACCAGCGCACCGTTCTGGCAGAGCGGAGGCTCCACGCTTACGAACAACCTGCTGGTGAGCGATGACCTGGTCAGCAACATGAGCGGGCACATCGCATCGGGAAATATCCTGAACGTACCTGTGGGATCCATCTTCGTGAACGAGGGGGATACCGACTACCAGTTCAGCGACGACCTGCACCTGCAGAGCACCAGCGCCGGGGTGGGCGCCGGGACCGACGGAACGGACATGGGCATCTACGGCACGTCCAGTCCCTACAAGGACGGCGCCGCTCCGCATGTGCCGCACTTTCAGCGGGTGGATGTGGCCACCGGGACCGATGCCAATGGCAACCTTCCGCTAAGCGTGCGCGCAGCCGCCCAAGCGAACTGAGCCTCCCCGCATCAAGCGAAGCCCTCTCCCGGATCCTCGGGAGGGGGCTTCGTGCATTGGCGCCGCACCGCATCGGGCCCTACATTTCCGCTCGATGCGCGCGCTGCTCGTACTGGCCGTACTGCTCCAACTGCCGCTGTGCACCGTGGGACAGCCGCTGCGCTTCCAAGCGATCTCCACCGCTGACGGACTCACGGACAATGCGATCACGGCGCTTCTCGAGGACCGGGACGGCTTTCTCTGGGTCGGTACGGAGAACGGATTGAACAAGTACGACGGCCATCATGTGTGGACCTGGCAACGGAAGGACGGACTCGAAGCGGCGCATGTCACCGCGATCATCCAAGCGCGCGATGGCCGCATCCATGTGAGCTTCCGCGAGAACACCATCGCCACCTTCTCCTCCACCGGTGTGCTCGAAAAGGTGCACCATCCGAAGGGCATCGATATCCGCTTCACCTGCTTGCTCGACCTGAACGATACGACGTTGCTGGTGGGCGGCGAGTCGTTCCCCTTGAGCTTCCTGGACACGCGCAACGGCACCTTCACCTACTGGAGCGGGCAAGGCCCCATCGCACCGCGGGAGGCCGTGACCGCACCGGTTCCTTCGGGCGATTGGTGCCACTACCTCACCGCGATCGGACCGGACCGCTTGGCCATCGGCTTCCTGCTCTCGCACCGGCAGATCATCGTGGACCGACACACGGGTGCTCCGCAGGGCAGCGCGTTCACACAGACCGCACAGATCGATCAGAGCATCACCGATGCGCTGGTGATCGGTGAACGGATCATCGGGTGCGGGTGGCAACAGCGGTTGCATATCCGTGATCTCCGCGGACCCGCCGCATCCGGAACGTCCATCACCGTGCCCGATGAATGCACGGTGCTCGCCGAAGCCACCGACGGCAGGGTCTGGGCGGGCACACGGACCAAAGGATTGTTGCGGATCCATCTCGAAAGCGGCGAAGTGGAACAGTTCCGGCATCAACGCGATGACCTGCTCTCGCTCACCGACGATCGGGTGCGCGCCTTGTTGCAGGACCGGGAAGGGCGGCTTTGGGTGGGTACGCGCAGGGGGCTGGACCTCTATGATCCCAAGGTCTGGTGGATGGGATCGGTACCGTTGGAAGGCGATGCGCAAGCCCAGGCCGGTGATATCCATCCCTTCAGCATCCGGATGCTCCAGGATGGAAGACTGGTGGTGTGCACCACCGATGGCCTCTTCATCCAGGACCGCCAGGGCAGGATGGAACAGGTCCGGCTCCGCGGTCCGAAAGGTCCCTTGCAGACCACGACCCTGCTGTCCTACGGCCAGGAGATCCTGGTCGGCGCCGAACAGGGCATCTTCCGGTGGAGCGGCTCAGGGGATCGCGCGGACACGTTGCCCCAAGCGTGGATGGACCTCACGCAGAGCGGACCTTCCGACACCGTCAGCAACCGGAGCGGAATGCCGGGGCTGTTCCAGGTCCGCAGCATCCTGGCCGACACGATCGCGGGACGACCGCATCTGTTGCTGGGTGTACTGGGCTATGGACTGACCGTGCTCGATCCGGAGCGGGAACGGATGCGCTGCATCATTCAGGACAGAGGTCGAACGGAGAGCATCGGCAACAACCTCGTTCGCACCTTGGCCCGTACCTCGGACGGAGCGATCTGGCTGGGAACGGCCGATGGGCTCTACCGCTGGGAAGGGCGTGGCGGACCGCAGCCCGATCGTTTCCGCGCCTTCCGGGCGGGCAATGGTCCGCAGGACCTGCCCAACGCCGATGTGCTGGCCCTGCTCGCGGATGCCGAGGGCCGACTCTGGATCGGCACACGCAACGGTGGCCTGGCCTGTTGGGACGGAGAACGGATGACGCACCTGCACTGTCCCCGTGCGAGCGGAAGCAATGTGCAAGGCTTGGCGCTCGATCGTTCCGGCCGCGTATGGTGCTCCGCGAGCGGTTCCTTCGAGGTGTACGATCCGCGCAACGGCGGATGGACACGGGTGGAGATCCCCAGCGCGCAGGTGATGGCACAGGCCCCGACGGCACCGGTCACCTTGGCCGATGGCAGCATCGCCTTCGTTGCGGAGAACGCGTTGTACCGATTCGATCCGCTCGGACTGGACACCAACGGCACGGTACCGCTCCCCTACCTCACGGACCTGCGCATCGGCGATGTGTCCGCGATGGACAGACGCACGTACGGTACCGTGGAGCTCGCCTCCGACGAACAGCTGCTCCTGGTCCAAGTGAGCGCACTCGACCTTTCCTCGCCCGGCGGATCGCACTTCACGCTGCAGGTGGAAGGGCTGGATCCCGAACCCCGCCAGACCAATGCGGACGGCTCGTTGACCTACGCCAGTCTCCCACCGGGCACCTACCGGATCCTCGCACGCACCGTGGCCCCTTCGGGCCGGACCAGCGCCCCCCAGGTGGTGGCCACCATCGTGAAGGCCGCACCGCTCTGGCAGCGTTGGTGGTTCTACGCGGTGCTTGCCGGCGTGGCCGGTGGCCTGGTGTATGTGGTGACGCGTTATCGCTACGGCCAGCAACTGCGCCTGCAGAACGTGCGCAACCGCATCGCCAGCGACCTGCATGATGAAGTGGGCTCCTCGTTGAGCTCCATCACCATCGGAAGCCGGTTGGCCCAGCGACTGGGCAACGGTGAGAGCGAACAGGTGCAGGAGATACTGGAACGCATCGGGGAGACCAGCAGCAGCAGCCTGCGCAGCATGAGCGACATCGTGTGGGCCATCGATCCGAAGAACGACCAAGGAGAAGCCCTGGTGAAACGGATGCGGCGCGTGGCCGCCGAACTGCTGGACAGCAAGGGCATCGCCACGCGTTTCGAGGTGGATGCGCAAGTGGAGGAACTGAAGTTGTCCATGGACGTGCGCAAGGAACTCCTGCTCATCTATAAGGAAGCCGTGCACAACGCCAGCAAATACAGCGATGCGCGGCAGGTGACGATCGGCCTCACCTTGGAGCGTGGACGATTGACGCTCACGGTGGAGGATGACGGCATCGGTTTCGATCCGGCGCTCCACAGCGATGGCCATGGCCTCAGCAGCATGCTCCGGCGCAGCCGATCACTCCGGGGAGACCACACCCTGCGCTCCTCCCCCGGCCAAGGCACCACGATATCGGTGAGCGTGGACCTCCCGGGCCTGCGCGCCCGTTGAGCTCCCGATATCTCGTCATTGCCGGGTCCTGCGGAGCTATCGAGCTTTGGGCGATCCCCGCCCCTGCCTTCGCGCCTCGTCCATGTACATCCTGACCTACCTTTCGTTCGCCGCCGAACATGCCCAATAACGCCCCCATCCGCGTCATCGCCTTCGACGACAACAAGGACCTGCGCGAGATGCTGCGCATGCTGGTGGACACGCAGCCGGACATGGTCTGCGCGGCCGTGCATGCCGACCTCGACCAACTCCAGCGCGACATCGCCGCCGCACGTCCGGACGTGATCGTGATGGACATCCAGATGCCCGGCATGGACGGCATCGAAGGGGTGAAGGCCATCAAGGCAAGGTACCCCGATGCCCGCATCCTGATGCAGACCGTGTTCGAGGACGAGGACAAGGTGTTCGATGCCATCTGTGCCGGAGCGAACGGCTACATCCTGAAGACGGCGGATCCGCTGGACATCGTGAAGGCCATCCGCGACGCGTACAACGGAGGTTCACCCATGACACCGAGCATCGCCGCCAAGGTGCTGGCCCGTTACCGTGGTCTGGAGGGCAAACCCGCACCATCACCGGACTACCGGCTGAGCGATCGCGAGAAGGACGTGCTGGGCCTGCTGGTGAAGGGCCGTAGCTACAAGATGATCGCCGATGACCTGGGCATCAGCTACCATACCGTGGACAGCCACATCCGCAAGATCTACGAGAAGTTGCACGTGGGCAGTGGCACCGAAGCCGTGAGCAAGGCGATCAAGGACGGGTTGGTTTGAGAAAGGGAAGGTAGGAAGGGTGAAGGGTGAAGGGTGAAAGCTGAAGGATGAAGTGTGAAGGTTGAAAGCTGAGGGGTGAAAGCTGAAGGGTGAGGTGTGAAGGGTGAGGTGTGAAGGGTGAAGTGAACTTTCGCCCGGCCGATGTGTACCGGTGGTCGTCGTGTTCCTTTGCAGCGACCCATAGCACCATGTCGAACCGCATCCTGCTCATCTGTTCCGCATTCTTCTCTTTCCTCCTGTCGTTCCCCGCCCACGCCGCTGATGGGGAGAAGACCGTTCCCTCCCGGATCACCGAAGCCAAGGTCTTCATGCAAGGCGCTCAGGTAACGCGCAGCGCCAGCGCCACCGTACCGGCAGGTACCAGCAAGCTGGTCTTCATCGGCTTGGCGCAGGGCCTGGATCCCCAGAGCATCCAGGTCACCGGCAAAGGCGGCTACACGATCCTGAGCGTGAACCACCGCATCAACCACCTCAGCGAAAGCCCGAAGAAGAAGGAGCTGGCGGAGCTGATGGACCGGCTGAAGAAGCTGCAGAAGGACCATGCGTACGAGAAGGCGATGCAGGACGTGTGGGTGAACGAGGAACAGCTGCTGAACAAGAACAGCTCCATCGGCGGACAGCAGAACGGCATCACCGCCGCCCAGCTCACGGCCGTGAACGACTATGTGCGCGAACGGCTCCGCATCACCAAGTCCAACTGGCTGGCGCAACAGGAGAAGCTGAACGCGTTGCAGGAGGAGATGGGCAAGGTGCAGCAGCAGATGAACGAGCTGCAGGCCTTGGTACCGCGTCCCACGAGCGAAGTGGTGGTGGAGATCAGCAGCAGCACGGAGGTGGCGGCCACCTTCCTGCTCGGCTACTTCGTGGGCAACGCGGGCTGGACGCCGGCCTACGATCTGCGTGCGAAAGGCGTGGGCCAACCCATCGAACTGCTGATGAAGGCCCAAGTGGTCAACAACACCGGCGAGGATTGGGAGAAGGTGGAGCTGGGTCTCAGCAGCGGCAACCCCACGTTGGGTGGTGTGATGCCCACCCTTTCACCTTGGACGCTCTACACCTATCGTCCAAGGCCCACCGGCCACCGCTCGCGCGCCAAGGCCTATGAGTCCGGGCGGTACGACCAGGCCGAAGGAGCCATGGAGGATCGCTTGGTGAGCTTCAAGCCGGCCATGGCGGAAGTCGCCGCCTTCAACACCGTGGGCAACGTCATCAGCGATCGCGCCACCACCGTGGAGTTCAACATCACCACACCGTTCAACGTGCCCAGCGATGGCCTGCCCCACACCATCGGCGTGCAGGAACACAGCATCAAGGCCACCTACCAGCACTACGCCACCCCCAAGCTGGACAAGGACGCCTTCCTCTATGCGCGCACCACCGGTTGGGAGGACCTCAGCCTGCTGAGCGGCGAGGCCAACGTGTTCTTCGAGGGCACCTTCGTCGGACAGAGCTTCCTGGAGCTGGAAGTACCGAAGGACACCTTGGACATCTCGCTCGGGCGCGACAAGGGCGTGGTGGTGGAACGGGTGAAACGGAAGACCACGGACGACAAGGCCGCCATCGGTGGCAAGCGCACCGTGGGCATCGGCTGGGACATCACCGCACGCAACACCAAGGGCACCGCTGTGGACCTGGAGATCCGCGATCAGTATCCGTTGTCGCCGCAGAGCGAGGTCGAGGTGAAGCTGGAGGAAAAGGGCGGCGCCGTGGCCGACGAACAGAAGGGCCTATTGACCTGGAAGCTCAAGTTGGCCCCGAAGGAGACGAAGAAGGTCGGTTTCGCCTATACCGTGAAGCATCCGAAGGACATGCCCATGGTGTTGGAGTGATCGCATCGCACGGACGAGGTAACAATGCCGTTATCCGGTGTTCACACAAGAGGCACATTGACCTATTTTGGTCACAACCTCTGAACCTCCGCCGGTGCCCGACATCCTACGCAGCCTCTTCGTTCCGTCCTTCCTTCTTCCCTTCGTGCTGGATGCGCAGACCTTCACGGGTTCCGGGGCCGCGATACCTGACGATGGAACCGTGCTCGAGCTTCCGCTGGAGGTGAGCGGGCTGCCTCCTGCATTGGACACCACCGCGTTCGGGTTGGAACAGGTGTGTTTCACCATCGAACATACATGGATCAGCGACCTCGACATCCGGTTGGTGGCACCCGACGGCAGCACCCGGCTGCTGGTGGTGGGGCAAGGAGGCGACACGGACCATTTCGAGGGCACCTGCCTGCGTGCGGATGCCACGACGCCGATCACCGAGGCCTCGTCGCCCTACAACGGCACCTACCGTCCGCAAGGACAGATGGGGGGATTGAACAACGGCCAGGACGGCAATGGCACCTGGCACCTGCGCATCCTGGACACCTATCCTTTCGCCGATGCCGGTGAAGTGATCGCGTGGTCCATCACTTTCGGTGGTGCACCGGCCACCTATCTCGCCTTCAACGCCGTGGACCTACCCTTGGTGGTGATCGACACCGACAACACGCCGATCCCGGATGCGGAGAAGATACCGGCCACCATGGGCATCGTGGACAATGGTCCGAGCGACCTCAATCATCCCACCGACCCCTTCAACGGCTACGATGGGCACATCGGCATCGAACTGCGCGGCTTCTCATCGCAGCTCTTCACAGCCAAGAAATCCTACGGCGTGGAGCTGCGTGATGGATCCGGCAACGACCTCGATGCTCCGCTTCTGGGCATGCCTGCTGAAAGCGATTGGGTACTCTCCGCGAACCACTACGACAAATCGCTGCTGAACAACACGCTGACCTACCATCTGGCCCGGGCGATGGGCCATTATGCCGCTCGGCACCGGCATGTGGAGGTGATCCTCGATGGGGAATACCAAGGGGTGTACGTGTTGATGGAGAAGATCAAGCGGGATGGCGATCGGCTGGATATCGCGAAGCTGGACCCGGGCGAGACCTTCGGCGACGACCTCACCGGTGGCTACATCCTCAGTGTGGAACGTGATGCGGGACCGGACAACGGCTTCACCTCGACCTTCGCACCGGCCGGGGGGAGCAGCGGGCAGCAGATCTATCTCGAATACCGCTATCCCAAGCCGCAGGATATCGTGGAGGAGCAGCGCACGTACATCCAGGACTACCTGAACGCCTTCGAGACGGCACTGGCCGGGCCGGACCTGGCCGATCCACAGACCGGTTACGCGGCCTATGCGGATGCCGCCTCCTTCGTGGACGTCTTCCTGCTGAACGAATACAGCCGCAACGTGGATGGGTATCGGTTGAGCAGCTATCTGTTCAAGGACAAGGACAGCAACGGGGGCAAGCTGCGCATGGGTCCGGTGTGGGACTACGACATCGCCTGGGGCAACGCCGACTACTGCTCCGGCTCGGCGATCACGGGATGGGCCTACGAGTTCGGCGATGTCTGCGACGATCCGAACCAGGTGCCCTTCTGGTGGTCGCGCTTGCTGGACGATCCGCATTACCGCGACCTGGTGCGCTGTCGTTGGAACGAACTGCGCGATGGTCTCCTGTCGCCCACGAACATCGCAGCGTACTGTGATTCCGTGGCCGCCGTGCTGGAGCATGCGCAACAGCGCAACTTCACCACCTGGCCCATCCTGGGCCAATACGTCTGGCCGAACCCTTCACCGATCCCGACCACCTATGCGGGCGAGATCCAGGAGCTGAAGGACTTCGCCCTGGCGCGCTTCAATTGGCTCGACACGCACCTGCCCGGCAACGCAGCGAATTGCGGGACCGTAGGTACGGGAGCGGATGCGACCACGTCCATCGCCGCACCCTTCCCCAACCCGTTCGTCGATCAGGTGTTCGTGGGCTCAACAGCGAGTGGACCGATCCAGGCCGAACTGTTGGATGCGATGGGACGCGCCGTGATGCCGCCCGCAAGGCTCGCCGGGAAAGGGCAACAACGGGTGCAGCTTCCTGCGGCGTTGGCGCCGGGCACCTACGTGCTGGTGGTCACGGATGCCAGCGGTGTTCGCCGCAGCTTCCGGCTCCAACACTGAGCGCCCTCAGGCCATACCCACCTGCCGCAGGTGCGCCAGATGCGACAGCAACGCGCTCCGTAACGTGGGGAACTCGCGATAGGCCACGTTGAACTCGGCACAGACCGCCTTCAGCCGCTTGTTCAGCTCGGGATAGTGCACGTGGCTGATCCGCGGGAAAAGATGGTGTTCCACCTGGAAGTTCAAGCCGCCGAAGAGCCAGTTCCACACCTTGTTGTGCGTGGCGAAGTTCACCGTGGTGTTCACTTGGTGCACCGCCCATTCGCTCTCGATGTGGTCGCCGTCCACCGGAGGATGCACGAAGTCCGTGTGTTCCACCACGTGCGCCAGCTGGAACACCACCGCGATGAAGAGACCCGTGACGAAGACCATCACCCCATAACCCGCCAGCGTGGGCAGCACACCTGCGAAGAACATCGGCAGCACGAGGAAGATCGTCACATAGCTCACCTTGGTCACCCAGAAGATGATGTGCTCCTTCAGCTTCATCGGCTTCATGCGGGTGTTGTCCGCGATCTTCCCGGTGAAGTACTTCTTGAGGTCGTTGTAGAAGATCCAGAAGAGATAGGTGAGGCCGTAGAGCAGCAGCCCGTAGATGTGCTGGAAGCGGTGGAACCAATAGCGCTGCTGTCCCTCGTGCACCCGCACCCAGGGCTTGATATCGATATCATCGTCCATGCCCTCCACATTGGTGAAGGTGTGGTGGTTCTCGTTGTGCTTCATCTTCCAGAAGTGCACACTGCCACCGAGCAGGTTGAGCGAATGCCCCATCATCTCGTTCACCCACTTGCGGCTGCTGTAGCTGCCGTGGGCGCCATCGTGCATCACGTTGAATCCGATGCTCGCCACCACCAGGCCCATCAGCGCGCAGAGACCCAGCGCGACCCAAGCGGAGGCCGGGGTGAAGAACACCAGAACGATGTAAAGGCCCACCAGGGCGGTGAGGAGGATGGCGGTCTTCCAATACAGCCGGCCATCGCCGGTCTTCTTCAGGTTGTTCTCCTTGAAATAGGCCTCGGTGACTTCACGGAGGCGTTGGAAAAAGACGGGAGCGGTCTTGGCGAAGGTCGTTTGGGACATGTCTGGGATGTGCCGGAGCGGCACAAAGGTAGGTTCAGCCGGTTCCCGTGCTCCTGGACCGTGTCATGAAGGTGTCGATCCTTCGGCACCGAAGCGTTTTCCTTTGCGGAACGATCCTCGGTCGGATCGACACCCATGAACGGACGTGTGGTACTGCGTGTGATGACCCCAACGGATGCTGCGGACATCCGTCGCCTGAACGAGGACCCGGAGGTGCTGCGCCATGTGCATGATGCCCCCTTCCCCGACCGGGCGGCCGCGGAACGCTGGATCGCGAACATCGGCAAGGAACTGCCGCACGGCTTCGGTCGTTGGTCCATCACCTTGCCGGACGGCACGTGGATCGGGCGCTGCTCCCTGCGCCGGGGCGATGATGGCATCACCCTGATGGGCTATCGGCTGTTGCGCGAACATTGGGGCAAGGGCCACGGAACGGATACGGTGGGTGCGCTGCTGCACCTCGCCTTCCACACCTTCGGCCTGGACTCCGTGACCTCCCTGGTGGCGCCGGACAACCATGCCAGTCGCCGCGTATTGGAGAAACATGGCGCCCGCTTGGTGGGAAAAAGGGCCGCCCCGCACTTTCCGGATGCATTGGTGTACCGCATCGAGCGGAAGGCCGGATAACTTGCCTTCCTCCATCCCGGTTCCATGAAGACCCTTCTCCCCACCCTCGCTCTGGCCCTCGCGGTGATCGGCTGCACTTCAACCGCCCACGAGACGCCGGCATCCGGCGCACCCTTCTCCACCGCCGCTGCGAAGGCCGCGCTGGACAGCATGAACAAGCACTACGACGGTCGTTTCCGCGATAGCACCACGGCCTACTTCGCCGCGCGCTACACCACCGACGCCTGTGTGTTCGCACCGAACATGCCCAAGGTGTGCGGCATCGAGGCCATCACGAAGTTCTATTGGTACAACGGCGACAGCCGCACCCTTACGCTGGACATCCAGGGCGAAGAGGTGAGCGGCACCGCGGAGGAAGTGACCGAGGTGGGTCGCTACCGCGTGATCGACGATGAAGGCACGGTGCTGGACGACGGCAAGTTCATCGCCATCTACCGGCATGAAGCCGGCGTCTGGAAAGTGCATCGCGAGATCTGGAACTCGGACCGCAGCGCGCAGGCTTCCATCGACAGCACCGGTGCAGCCGGTTAGTTCCGCGCATGGAGCCCCTGAAGGAGATGTTCAATGCCGCGTACTACACGCGGTTGGCCGAAGCGATCAAGGCCGTACATCCAACGTTGGACGAAAAGACCTTCCTGCGGGATGTGCAACGCGGCAATGCGGAGCGTGAGCTCAACGCGCGCATGCGGCACACGAGCCTGACCTTGCACAAGCATCTTCCGCCGAACCACCGCAAGGCCGTGGAGATCCTGAAGGAGGTGGCACCGCGTATGCCGAAGGGTTACACCGCCCTGCTCTATCCCGACTTCATCGGTGTGCACGGCCTGGGCGACCCGGACTTCTCCTTGGAAGCGTTGAGGTACTTCACCCCGTTCGGTTCCTCGGAGTTCGCCGTGCGCGAGTTCTTCCGTCGTGATCCCGCAGGAACGTTGAAGGTGATGCGCAAATGGGCCGAGGACGACAACGAGCATGTGAGGCGCCTCGCCTCCGAAGGCAGCCGGCCGCGCTTGCCGTGGTCGTTCCGCCTGGAGGCGGTGATGAAGGACCCCAAGCTCACCACACCCATCCTGGAGCGACTGCGCGAGGACCCCGCCCTCTATGTGCGCAAGTCGGTGGCGAACCACCTGAACGACCTTAGCAAGGACCATCCGGAACATATGCTCGGACTGCTGCGCACGTGGGGACTTGCCCATCCGCGCACCGCGTGGATCGCCAAGCATGCCAGCCGGACCTTGATCAAGGCGGGGAACGTGGATGCCCTTGCATTGTTCGCTTTCGACAGCAAGGTGAAGGTGCGCGTGGACCATCTGCAGCTCTCCCCTCGGCGTCTGAAGCTGGGCGACCTCCTGGAGATCGCATTCACCCTGGTATCGGAAGACCCGCGCAGCCGGAAACTCGTGGTCGATCACGCCATCCACTACCGCAAGGCCAATGGAAGCTCATCGAAGAAGGTGTTCAAATTGAAGGAGCTCGAACTCGCGCCGAAGAGCTCCGTGCGCATCACCAAACGCCAACACATCGTGGACCTCAGCACGCGGAAACACCATCCTGGGGAGCATGTGGTGGCGATCATCGTCAACGGTGAAGTGCGCGCGCAGGAGAGCTTCGAGCTGATCAGGTGATGGACAGTGGCCGGAGCAGTTCCGCGAGGAACCGGCTATCGCCCCCAAGCCCGCCATAGCGACCCCGCTTCGTGGTCCAGACCGAAGTAGGCCTTGCGGAGACGCGCTTCCAACTCCACCTGTTTGATGCGCGCATCGATCAGCGGCACTTCGCGTGCGTTCACGAGGAACAGCGCGCTTTCACCAGCGGCGAAACGTTGGTTCTCCCCGGCGAGCAATCGCTCATGGTTCGCTACCATGTCGGCGCCCAAGCGCACTTGATCGGCGAAGAAGCTGATGTCGTTGATGCGCTCGAGGATGCGGTTGCGGATGCGCTGCCGGTCGCGCTCCAACCCGAGCGATGCATCGGTCACCCGGAGCTTGGCGATGCTGAGTTCACCGCGTTCCTTCCGGAGCAGTAGCGGAACCTGGAAACCGACACCGAACCGATGACCATCATCGGGAAATGCGGCGCCCGGTTCGTTGTTCCAAGCGCCACCGTTGCCCAGCCATTGGTACTGGAGGTCGAGTTCCGGTTTCAGGTATTCGCTCCTCAGGCGGCGATCGATCTCCAGTTGGTCGATGCGTACACCGGCCTGCACCAGCAAGGGATGAGCGGCGATGGCATCCGTGATGGCGGTATCCGGCACCTGGAGAACCGCGGGTGAAGCGAGGTCCGTGGGATCGGGGACCACACCCGGCTGTAACTCGAGCGGTTGCTGCGCAGCGTTCCACAGGTGGTTGCTCAAGCGCAGGCCCGCGTTGCGGAAGTTGAGGACGGCCTGTTGCTGGCGCATCCGACGGTCCTGCAGCTGCAGATACGCTTCAAGGGTGTCGATGGCCGGCCGATCACCACCGCGCCAGCTGCCACGCACGGCTTCGAGGCGCATCGCTACAAGGTCCACCGCACTGTTGCTCACCTCCAGTGCGCGGTATGCCGCCACCCAATCGGTATGATCGCTCAACGCCTGGAGCAAAAGGTCGTTCAGCATCTGCTCCTGCTCGGCTTGTGCGGCGCGCAGGTAGGCTTGGGCCTTCCGGAGCGTGGCCCGGCGCTGGTCGATGAACAGACCCTGCCCCACACTGGCCTTTCCACCGAACTTGACCAGGCCATCACCCGGTGTGGTGTTCTGCGGGTCCAGCAGCTCACCGCTGTTCTCCTGAAACCCTGCGAAGAGTTCCACACCGTACCAGGTGGGCACTTTCAGCCCGGCATCGAACAGTTGGAAGTAGTCCTTCCCCTCGAACCGCTTTTCATCGTAGTTGGCCGTAGCCAGCGGATCGAACCCGCCTCGCGCACTGCGCACCGCAGCCTCCCCCAGCCCGGGCCGCAACGCCGCCTGCCGGGCCACCGGGTGGTTGTCCAGCACGATGCGCACGAACACTTCTCGGGTCAGCACGGTCGGCACCTGCGCATGCACCGCACCACCGAAAAGGAAATTGCTGAGCATAATGAGCGCAGCGAGCGAATGACCGCGTAGCATCACCCGCCAGGAACCCCGCATTTCCGGTCTACCGATCATCGGATCCTCTGGTCGCCTTTGGTGCTCACGTTCAGTGGATCGGTATAGAGATCCGGCGGGAATCCGTTGATCCGACGCCACAGCTCATACCAGATCGGTACATCGCTCATCAGGGCGAAGCCCACCGCACCGCCACCCACACGCAAGGCGCGCGGCCAAGGCTGCTCCCCTTTCGCCGGTGCCACCAGGATCCTGTAGCTACCGTTCGGACCGATGAAGTTGTCGATCGCGACCACCTCACCGCCGTAGGTCCCGTAGCTGCTGTTCGGCCATCCGCTGAAAACGATGCTCGGCCACCCATCGAACATGAAGCGGACCTCCTGTCCTTTGTTGATCAACGGCATGTCCATCGGACGCACGTAGAGCTCCACCGCGAGATCGAACCGTGCGGGCATCACGCTCACCAGCGGGTCGCCCTCCTTCACCGTTTCGCCCACACCGGTCACCACCGCTTTGGTGATGTAGCCTTGCTGCGGCGCGGTGACGTAGTAGTTCCCGGCCCGAACCGTATAGTTCGCCAGATCCACCTGCATCCGGCTCACCTCCCCTTCCGTGGTGTACAGCTGGCTCATGCTGGCGTACTTCTCGCTCTCGGCCTTGCTCAGTTTGTCGCGGTAGTCGTTGCGGATGCCGCTGATCTCCAATTGTGCGTTCAGCAGTTCGTTCCGGGCATCGAGCAGCTTGTTCCGGGCATCGATCAGCGTGGCATTGGCGCGTTGCTGGGCCACTTGACGCCGCTCCAGCTCCACCTTGCTGACCAACCCTTCCTTGAACTGTTGCTGCCCACGCGCAAACTGGTCGTCCGCCACCTTGATCTCGGTCTCGGCGGCCACCACGCGGATGCTGTCGCTCTGCAACCGGAAGCGTGCCTGTTGGATCCTGTTGTTTGCCTGTTCCAGTTTGATCCGCATCCCGCCGGCGAGCGCATCGATCTGGGCATCCAGGGCGTGCACCTTCTCCTCGTAGCTCTTGCCGGTGAGTTCCTTCGCGGTGATCTGCTGTTGGGTGCGGTCCAGCAACTGCGGATCGAAGTACTCGGGCTTCA
>DASWWQ010000002.1:0-13191 GCA_036405935.1 Flavobacteriales bacterium | reverse complement strand
ATCAGGATGAACGCGAATACCGAAGCGAGGGTGGTGGATCTCGGCATGGAGGGTAATGGCTGAACGACGTTCTTGTTCTACCAATGATACAAGAAGTACCCTTTCAGATCACGATCGCTGATCTGTCGCGAAATCCGTGGGCGTAAATGGCTTCAGGCGATGTGTAGTCCTGGTGGCGCAGCGAAACGGACAAAAGCGAGCCATCCTTGAATCGAATGATGAACGCCTCTCCATCACGGATCTCCGTTTCAGCGACGATCTTGGTGATCTGTGCACAGAGAGCGTCGCGAAAACCCGGCTGCCACGAGGTGACGGATACAGATTCCGTGAGCACGGTCAACGGGTTTGTGATATTGATGCCTGGACCATCGAACCAGAGCTGCAAGTGGTTCTGGACGAACGTTACGGCGCTCAGTTGTTCACCATGAAGCTCCTGAAGCAGCTCCTCTGTACTGATCTCTCCCATTGTCTTGAGGTGGGTTTACGCCGGTCAAGTAGCTCCAATATTACTTGGCGCAAGGGCGTGGAGTTCGTGTCCACGACGAAAAGCCGCCAACTTTGGGGGAGCATGAAACCCGGAGCCAACAACGAACGTGTGTACCGCATGGCCTTCGCCAGCGTGTATCCGCCTTTGATCGAGCCCCTCATCGTCCATGGTTTCACCCCTCGATCGGCATTGAACGGAGCAGCCCCCTTGTCATTTTTTCGCTGCCGCTGAAAGATCGACAGCGGTGCCGGCCGTGGCTTTGTAAAAATTGATCAACGCGCTGTACACGATGTCAGTTCCTGGGGGCTTGGCAAACGCCTTGAACGTGGAGGTCCGACCCCGGTCATGGTGGTCGGGGCGGCAAAAACCAAACACGTCATGACACTCGTGAAGTACAAGCAAGCGCCGGTGATGAGCACTTCGCCGGTGGACCGTTTGGCCAGTGAGATCTTCGGCCAGAACATCAGCCGTTTCTTCGGGAGCGATGGCCTTCTGGACCATGCGCCTCGGGTGAACATCGTCGAGAACAACGATGAGTTCCGGGTGGAGATGCAGGCGCCGGGCTTCGACAAGAAGGACCTGAAGGTGGAGATGGTGGACGACACGCTCACCATCCGCGGCGAACACACCGTGGAGGACCAGAACGACGAGGTGCGCTGGACGCGGCGCGAGTTCAGCCGCAGTTCGTTCGAGCGCAGCTTCGTGCTGCCCCAGAGCGTGAAGGCCGAAGGCATCCAGGCCGGGTACGTGAACGGCGTGCTCCAACTCACCATCCCCAAGAGCGAGGAGGCGAAGCCGAAGACACGCACGATCAGCATCCGTTGAGCGGAAGCAGGGGCACGTGAAAGGCCCTATCGGAGGGAGGAGCGCCGTTCACCCGAGGTGGACGGCGCTCATTCCACCAACGTCAGCTCGCCATGCATGGACGACAAGGGAGCGTTGTTCCGGAGCACTGTGCGAGGTTGGGCCGGAGTACGCAACTTTGAGGCAATGAAACCCGGAGCCAACAACGAACGTGTGTACCGAATGGCCTTCGCCAGCGTGTATCCGCACTACGTGACCAAGGTGGAGAAGAAGGGCCGCACCAAGGAGGAGCTGCACACCGTGATCCACTGGCTGACGGGCTACACGGAGAAGGGCCTTCAGCAGGTACTCGACAAGAAGACGGACTTCGAGACCTTCTTCGCCAAGGCACCCAGGATGCACCCCAATGCACCGATGATCACCGGCATGATCTGCGGCTGCCGCATCGAGGAGATCGAGGATCCCATCATGCGGCAAGTGCGCTACCTCGACAAGCTGGTGGATGAATTGGCCAAGGGCAGAGCAATGGAGAAGATCCTGAGGAAATGAACATGCGTTCCATCACTACCGTCGTTCTGCTCGCCGGTATGCTGCTAGGCTGCGGCGGGCCGCAAGCGAGCATCGTAGGTAGATGGTCCGGCTGGATGACGGTGAAGTGTTCGCAACCGGGCATGCTGCCACCGAACTACCGCCCGCTCACCATCTCCCTTGATCTGCAGGCCGATGGCCAATGCACCAACGTGCACGGCTCCGGCATCGGTGCGGACATCACTTCGCACGGTACCTACCAACAGGCGGACACCCTTTTGATGGTCACCAACCCCTTCGGTGCGGACACGTTGATCATCCAGAGCCTCACGGATACAGCGCTCGTCCTACGCCGCGCTCCCTATGAGAACGGCTGCGTGCACTACTTCAGCATGATGCGTGAAGCTCCCAAGGCAACGAACCCCTGATGATGCGGATCACCTTCGGCTTGGTTGTGCGTGTGCCTGTTGCCGCACCGCGGTCGCCCAGCAGATCTTCCCGTTCGATCCACGCATGACAAGCAGCAGCAATGGAGCGTAAGACACCCGGTATTATGAATGCACCATGGCCGGTGGAACTGGATGCGCTCACCGCTGCACCGGAACACCACCGCTTGATCATGGAGAACGAACACGTTCGTGTGTTGGAGACGGTGCTGCCGCCGGGCGAGCGTACCCGGGTGCACACCCACTGCTGGCCGGCGACGCAGTATGTCAAGAGCGCGGCGCATGTGGTGCGCTACGATGGCGAGGGCCAGGTCCTCTTCGATTCCCGCAAGGCCGGCACCTTGCTCCAGAGCGACATCGTGCGTTGGGGTGAGCCGCTACCGCCGCATTCCCTGGAGAATGTGGACACGGTTGCGCTGCGCGTGATCAGTGTGGAGATCAAGAAGTAGACCTCGTTCCTGTTCCGCTCGCCCCTTTGCTCCGCTGAGGGCTTTGCAAAGGCTTGGTCAGCGGGCCCATCGCGGATGAACGGGCATTCCATCCGTGTTCATCCGTGTGGATCTGTGGTTCGAATGAATGGGGTAGGATGGCGGATGACGAGTACCAGCGGGCTCTACTGGCAGGACCTCCGGCGTCGATGTGTACCGCGTGGAGGTCAGCGCAGACCCGAAGTGCGCTCCCGGTCCCGTTCCAAGGCTTCGTGCAGGAGTTGGCGGAGCATGCGCTCGTCCGTTGGCGTGAAGTGCTGCAGGTCGCGCCAAAGGACCTGTTTCCTACCGCCGCGGTCCAGGTAACCGTGCGGATCGGAGAGCAGGTGGCCGTGGGAAAAGCCGAAGCGCACCCCGTCATAGGTCTTCTTGCCACCCCACAGCACGGACGCCGGCCAGATGAAGCATACATCCAAGCGCAGCTTGTAGACGAGGATGTTATAGGAGAGGCGTTCGCGCAGTTCAGGGGCCTCGCTGATGATGAACTCGCGCAGTTGCTCCATCAGCACGCGTTCATCGGCGGGCAGAAAGTCGAGCAATGCTTGCACCGTGGCGAAACGGAGGCCACCGGAAAGCACGGGGGAAGGTGCTTTGTGCGTCCTGGCCGGGCGGGGCATGCTGCGAAGTTGCGAAGAGGATGCGCATAGGACAAGCCCCGGTCATCCGGTCTATCGCTTCACCCGGTACTGCAGCGCAACCGCTCCCGAGCTGAATTCCTTGCGACCGATGAGCTGCAGGTCCACCAACTTCGATAGCCCGGCGAACAAGGTGGGTCCATGACCGGCGATGCGCGGATGGATGACGAACTCGTATTCGTCGATCAATCCCATCTCCGTCAGGGCCATGGCGAGCTGCACACCGCCCACGGCGATCCCGTTGCCGGGCTGTTGTTTGAGTTGTTGCACGAAGGCTTCGAGATCACCGGTTACGAGTTCCGCATTCCAGTCCACCTGCTTCAGGGTGTTGGACACCACGAACTTCTTGGCCGCATCGATGGCTTGGGCGAAGGGTCGGGTCCACTCTGGCATGGCGTCGGAAACCGGTAGGCGCCACGCGGCTTCCATCATCTCGTAGGTGACGCGGCCGAAGAGCAGCGCATCGGCCTCAGCAATGAACCGCATGGCGTTGCGGTGCAGCTCGGCATCGGGGATACCCACTGTGTGGTCATAGCAGCCGTCCAAGGTCAGGTTGAGGTGGAGGCGGAGGGGGCGCATATGGACCGGAGTCGGGTATTCAGAAGAGCAGGGAGAACAGTTCTTCGCGCGAGATGCGGTGATGAGCGGCCACTTCGCCAAGAATGGCAGACAACGTGCCGACCTTGATCGGCCTATGGTCCGGAATGGTGAGGTGATGTGTGCCGTTCCGCGAGGTGGTCAGGCGGATATGACTTCCGCTTTGCCGGGTCGCTTCGTACCCCAACTTGCCCAGTGCCTTGATCAGTTGCTGGCCCGTGAGGTCACGCGGGATCCTCATGCGGCGATCACGATCTCCTTCACCATGTGAAGGCGGATCACCTTGGGCATATCCGCCGCATCGAAGTGGGTGGCTACGGCATCCTTCACATTCGTCTTCAGCTGTTCCAGGTCATCGCCATCCGTGAAGATGGAGTGGTCCAGTGCGCGGGCTTCGTAGCCGCCTTCGGGTGATTCTTCCACGACGAAGATGATCTCCTTCATGCCCCTAAAGTAAGGGATGCACGGAAGGTCTGGATCTACGGTGCGCTTTACCTGGGACGATCGATCACAGCCTTTTCAGAAAGCCCACGTGCCGATATGTGTTCAGCAACAATCCCGTCGGCGAAGCCTTCGAATCCACGAACTTGAACTGGCTCGGGTCCATGTTCTCCGGGAAGCAGCGTTTGCCGTGGCCCAGCAGGATCGGATAGACGATCAGCACCAGCTCATCCACCAGGCCTTCCTGAAGCAGCACGGTGGTCAGGGTTGTGCTGCCCCAGATGAGCAGGTCGGGGCCGTCCTCCGCCTTGAGTCGGCGAATGCCTGCGATGGCGTCGGTGCCGAGGTCGCCGATCGGTCCCCACCCCAGGCTTTCGGGGCGATGCGTTGCGACGTATTTCCTCGCGGCGTTGATCTTGTCCGCGAAGGGACCGCCCTTCATCTTCGGCCAGTGGCCCGACCAGAGGTCGTAGGTCTTGCGGCCCAGCAACAGATCGAACTGGTCGCCCTGCGCTTCGGCCACGGCCGCACCGCCTTCAGGGCTTCGGAAAGGCGCCGTCCATCCACCGTTGGCGTAGTCATCATCCCCCGGCGGCGCGATCACGCCGTCCAGCGAGATGTGTTCCATCATGCGGATCGTTCTCATGGGGTTTCATTTCACCGCAGAAGCGCAGAGGACAGTGGTCGCTGCCATTGCTTCGTGCATTCTCGGCGTTGCTCCGTGTCTCCGTGCCTCTGTGGTTGACCTTGCACTACTTCGGCTCCCACAGCTCGATCTTGTTTCCTTCGGGATCGTACACCCACGCGAAGCGGCCATAGTCCTCGTCCATGCGCTTGGGATCGATGCGAACGCCGGCTTCTTCCAGCTTCTTCAACAAGCCGTCGATGTCCTGCACGCGCAGGTTCAGCATGAACTGCTGTTCGGCATCGAAGTAGTCGCTGTCACGCTTGAAGGGCGAGAACACGGTGGGCCCGGCATCCTGCTGCCAGATCCAACCGTTGTCCTGGTCGTTGATGCCGAAATGGTCGTTGTACCACTTGGCGAGGGCCTTATGGTCGTCCGAGCGGAAGAAGAATCCGCCGATGCCGGTGACGTGTCGGGACATGGGTCGTTGATGGATCATGCCAAGTTAGGAGGGATAGCTTTGCCCTCCCCGCCCAAGCGGGATGGAACACATGCAACCCCGCCTTTCCTTCATCACCCTCGGCGTCGCCGACCTTGAAGCTTCCAAACGTTTCTACAACGACGTATTGGGCTGGACGCCGTTCCAGGACAACGGAGGTATCGTCATGTACAAGTTGAACGGCATGGTGCTCTCGCTCTTCCCGCAGCACGAGCTCATGGAAGATGCGCGCGTGCAGGACCACGGTGCGGGTTCACGCTTCACCCTGGCGCAATGCCTGCGTTCCACGGAGGAGGTGGATGCCTTCTTCGCACATGTGAAGAAGCACGGCGCAACCATCACCAAGATGCCCGAGAAAGTGTTCTGGGGTGGCTATAGCGGGTACTTCGCGGATCCCGATGGGCACCTGTGGGAGATCGCGCACAACCCCTTCCTGGAGCTGGACGCCGAAGGGAACGTGGTGGGGATGAAGCAGGGCTGATCCCCGCTCTTTACGGGCTCTTTACACGGCTCGCGGTAGTTTTGTCGGCCCGCTCACCGGGTGCAACATGCTGTCCCGCATCCGTGCCGTGCCGCTACTTCGGCAGTATGTGCTCTGCCTCCTGGCGGTGGCCTTGGTGGCATCGGGCTGTTTCCTCGCGCAGGACTACATGGGCCATCGGGTGGCCGCGTTGGTTTTGCTGATGACCGTGTCGGTGCTGGCGATGTTGTTCCGTATCGGTCCCGTTCTGGCTTCGGCTGCGGTGAGCGCATTGGTCTGGAACTTCTTCTTCATCCCCCCGGTGTTCACCTTCCACATCGTCAGCGCGGAGGATCTGCTGATGTTCCTGATGTACTTCGTGGTGGCCTCGGTGAACGCGGTGTTGTCGTTGAAGATCCGGCAGGCCGAACGGCGGGCCCAGGACAAGGAGCAGAAGGAGAAGGCCATTGCGCTCTACAACACGGTGCTCAACTCGTTGTCGCATGAACTGCGCACACCCATCACCGCCATCATCGGTGGGGTGGATGCCTTGCAGCAGGGTGGGCACCGGCTCTCGGCGGATCAACGGGCGGAGCTGTTGGCCGGCATCGATGCGGCCAGCGAACGGCTCGATCGGCAGGTGGGCGACCTGCTGGACATGGGACGCCTGGAGAGCGGCACGCTGGCGCCGAAGCGGGATTGGTGCGATGTGAACGAGGTGATCTCCGGAGTCGTCCATCGCGCGACAGGTCCCGGTGGACCGATGCATTTCGTCGCCGACCCCACGCTTCCGCTGTTCAAACTGGATGAAGGACTGCTGGTGACCGTGCTGCGGAATCTGGTGGACAACGCCCTGCGCTACACCGCGGGTGCCGTGCAGCTGGCCGCGACCTTTTCGGAAGGTGGGTGTACGATCACCGTCGCCGATGAGGGACCGGGAATCGCACCGGCCGAACGGGAGCATGTGTTCGAGAAGTTCCATCGGGGAGAAGGGGTGCGCACCGGTGGCAGCGGCCTGGGGCTATCCATCGTGAAGGGTTTCGTGGGGGCGCAGGGCGGAACGGTCACCTTGTCGGCGAACGTTCCTGCCGGCGCGATCTTCACGGTGCGCATCCCCGCGGAGACCTCGTTCATCAGCAACCTGAAGCATGAGTAAGGCATCCCTCCTCGTGATCGATGACGAGCCCGCGATCCAGCGGCTCCTGGGCATCACGCTCGGCAGCGAGGGCTTCCACGTGCAGCAGGCCAGCACAGCGAAGGAAGGCGTGCTCATGGCCGCGAACCATCCACCGGACCTCATCCTGCTCGACATCGGCTTGCCCGACCGGAGCGGACACGACCTGCTGAAGGAACTGCGCGGATGGTACAACAAGGCGATCCTCATCCTCAGCGTGCAGGACAGCGAGGCGGACATCGTACGCGCCTTGGACAACGGGGCCACGGACTACATCACCAAACCCTTTCGCACCGGTGAACTGCTGGCGCGCATCCGTTCAGCGATCCGTCGCAATGCAGTGGGGACCGAACGCAGCCTCATCGTCAGCGGCGAGCTGGAGATCGACCTGGCCGCGCGTGCGGTGAAAAGGGCGGGAGCGTTCGTGAAGCTCACCGCCACCGAGTACGATCTGCTGGCCCTGTTCGCGCGCAACGAAGGCCGGGTGCTCACGCATCATTTCCTGTTGAAGGAGGTGTGGGGCGTGGGCTATCAGGAGCAGACGCAATACCTGCGCGTCTTTGTCCGTGCCCTGCGCAAGAAGCTCGAGGAGGATCCCGAACGGCCGTTGCACATCATGACGGAGAGCGGGGTGGGGTATCGGTTCGTCTGAGATCTTCACCGCGACGACGCAACGTGAAGACGGTCCTGGATCGTGCCTGATGTGTCTTTCCCCGGTCGACCCATGATCCGCCTTGGCGGATATGCTCTGCGCCGATCCCACTGCGGAATTCTCTGCGAACCCTGCATCTCCACGTCTCTGCGTTGAACTCTTCCCTTTACATCCTCTTTATCCCACCGGCCCTGTCTTTTATGAAGTCCCCATAACGCTCCCAGGACCTTTGCGCCCATCATTCGATAGCGATGGAAAGCAAGGCGAAGGGAACGGTGGGCAAGGTGACGGCGGCCTCCTTGTTGGTGGCGCTGGGGATCATCTACGGCGACATCGGCACCAGTCCGTTGTATGTGATGAAGGCCATCGTCGGCGAGCGCCCGATCGACCGGATGCTCGTGTACGGCGGCATCTCGTGCGTGTTCTGGACCTTGACCTTCCAGACCACCTTCAAGTACATCCTGCTTACGCTGAAGGCCGACAACCACGGCGAGGGTGGTGTCTTCTCCCTCTACGCATTGGTGAGGCGCTACGGCAAGCACCTCGTGATCCCCACGATCCTCGGCGCCACCACCCTGTTGGCGGACGGCATCATCACGCCGCCGATATCGGTCGCTTCCGCGGTTGAAGGATTGACGGCCGTGGAAGGTTGGGAGCATCTACCCACGGTGCCGATCGTGGTGGTGATCCTCTCCGCGCTGTTCTTCTTCCAACGGTACGGCACGCAGAAAGTGGGCACGGTGTTCGGGCCGGCGATGCTGATCTGGTTCACCATGCTCGGCGTATTGGGTCTGTCGCAGATCGGCGCGCACCCGGCGGTCCTTCAAGCGCTCAACCCCGTGCATGCGTATCGCTTGTTGGTGGAATATCCCCATGGCTTCTGGCTGTTGGGTGCGGTGTTCCTGGCCACCACCGGCGCCGAAGCCTTGTACTCCGATCTCGGTCACTGCGGGCGAAGGAACATCCGCATCAGTTGGATCTTCGTGAAGACCTGTTTGGTGCTGAACTACATGGGCCAAGGCGCGTGGCTGATGGCGCAAGGTGAAGGCGCCCTGTTGTCGGGCCGGAATCCCTTCTTCACCCTGATGCCGGAATGGTTCCTGGTGCCGGGCATCGCCATCGCCACACTGGCCGCCATCATCGCTTCGCAAGCCTTGATCAGCGGCAGCTACACGCTGATCAGCGAGGCGATGAACCTGAACTTCTGGCCGCGTATCGCCGTGCGCCAACCCACCGACCTGAAGGGCCAGATCTACATCCCCAGCGTCAACACCATTCTCTGGATGGGATGCGTGGCGATGATCCTCTACTTCCGCTCCTCCACGCACATGGAAGCGGCCTACGGCTTCTCCATCACCGTGGCCATGTTGATGACCACCGTGCTGCTGATGCATTTCCTCCACTATCGCCTGAAGTGGAACGGCGTGTTGGTGATCGCGTTGCTGCTGCTGTTCAGCTCCATTGAACTCTCCTTCTTCGTGGCCAACGTGGCGAAGATCAAGGAGCGCTGGATGTTCCTCTTCTTCGAGCTCTTCATCTTCCTGGTGATGTACACCTGGTACTACGCACGCAAGGTGAACAACCGCTTCACGCGCTTCGTGGACCTCGGCCAACAGGTGCCGATGATCCAAACGCTGAGCGCCGATACGAGCATCCCGAAGTTCGCCACGCATCTCGTGTACCTCACGAAGGCCGACCACCGGCACGAGATCGAGGAGAAGATCGTGCGATCCATCTTCGCCAAACGTCCGAAGCGGGCCGATGTCTATTGGTTCGTGCACATCCACCGCACGGAGGAACCGTACACCCTGCGCTACGAGGTCAGCGAGCTCGTGGATGATCAGGTGATGAAGGTCACCATCCACGCGGGCTTCCGCATCCAGCCGCGCACGGGATCGTATTTCAACCGCATCCTGCAGGAGTTGGTGGCCAATAAGGAACTCAACCTGCACACGCGGCCGGACGGCAGCACGATCTACAACGCGGAACCCGATGTGCGCTTCGTGGTGCTGGAGAAGTTCCTCTCCATCGAGAACGAGCTCACGCTGCGCGAAGGCGTGCTGCTGAACACGTATATCATGCTGAAGCACCTGGGCCAGAGCGATGCGAAGGCCTTCGGCCTGGACCGTGATGATGTCCAGGTGGAACATGTGCCGCTCGTGTACCGCCACGGCCTGTCCCCGCGCTTGGAACGGATCCCCGGCAACACGACCGGGGATCGGACCCGACCTTCCTAAGAACCCCTGATCATGAGACAACGATCGACCCTGGCCCTCTTGGGCCTGACCGGCGCACTGCACGCGCAGCAACCCACGGACACCCTCCCTGCACAGCCGAAGGGCGAGCCTTTCGCTTGGGGGGATTTCACCTGGGTCCAAGGCAACAACCGCCAGAAGGAGGCCCTGTTGAAGAGCAGGTACTTCACCGGTGGCCTAACGATGGACATGAACTACAACTACAGCTTCAACCGTCCGGTGGACCACACGAACAGCGGCAGCACGGCCACCTTCCGCAGCAACGAGTTCAACATCTCGTATATCGAGGCGGGCGGTGAATTCAACGAGCCGAAGAGCGGGATGCACGCCAAGCTGATGCTGCAGTTCGGCACGCGTGCCACGGGCATCCCGCGCAACGACAACACACCGCTGCGCGGGCAGTTCGACCTGTACGATGCGTTGCGCTATGTGACCGAGGGCTATGCGGGGATCCACCTGGACCGGATGCACGGCATCAACATCGATGTGGGCATCTTCAAGAGCTATGTGGGCCTGCTCAGCTACAACAACTTCGAGAACTGGAACTATCAACCGAGCTTCACCAGCGACAACACACCTTGGTTCTTCACCGGCGCACGGGTGCAGATGTATCCGAGCGATCGGTTGAAGGTGGAGCTCTGGCTCGTGAACGGCTGGCAGACCTACGGTATGTTCAACGAGATGCCGGGCCTGGGCTACCAGGTGCAATGGCGGCCGAAGGAATGGGTCAGCATCCTCACGAGCAGCTATGTGGGCTGGGACACGCCGAACAACACCGCGCGGACCCGCTTCCACACGGACAACAGCGCGGTGGTGCGCTACCTGAACAGGCCGGGTTCCAAGGGGATCAGCAAGGCGGCCTTCTCCGTCACCGGCGACCTGGGTTTCGAGAGCGGCGGTGGTGTGGTGCCGTTCGGTGGCGACAGCCTGACGCCCGAGCAGCACTTCCTGAGCGCCATGGTGTACAACCGTTTCTGGTTCGGCACCCGGCAGCATTGGGCATGGACCATCGGCGGAGGCGCCATCAACAATCCCGGCCGCTACCTGGCCTTGCTGCCCGCGGGCAACGGTGTGGTTACACAGAACCCCGGCGATGCCTTCAGTGGCTGGGATGCGAGCACCGGCCTGCAGTTCATGCCGAATGAGCACCTCACCATCGGCCTGGAGTACGTGACCCGGCACACCGACACGCCGTACTTCAGCGGCCGCGGCGGCGTCACCTCGCCCAACGGCTGGAATGCACCGATCGGTGATCCCACGGGCTACGTGGCCGATCTGGTGAAGGACGAGGATCGGGTGATCCTGAGCATGATGGTGCGGTTCTGAGGGAGGCGCCTATTTTGGTGGCCCGGATCGCTGCGCATGGCCTGGAAGAAATACGCCTTCGAGTTCATTTCCATCTTCGTGGCCGTGGTGGCCGCCTTCGCCCTGGAGCGCTGGAACGATGGCCGTAAGGATGCCGCCGCCGAGCAAGGGATCCTGAGGGAGATCTCCAACGGATTGCGCAAGGACCTGGAGGACATCCGCCTGAACATGGCCGGTCACCGCGACGGCCTGAACGCCTGCCGGTACTGGCGCCGCGCGGTGCTGGGCGATAGCGTGTCGATGGACTCGTTGCCCCGTTACACCTTCTCGCTGACGCGTGATTTCGTCTCCATCCAGAACAGCTCGGGCTACCAGTCGTTGCGCTCGCGTGGGCTCGAACTGATCGCCGATGACAGCCTGCGCAGCGACATCATCGCCCTGTACGAATACGACCTGGAGATCCTGGCCAAGCTGGAGGAGGACTACGACGAACTCCAGTTGCATGCCGCCTACTATCCGGACTTCAGCGAGGTGGTGGTACCGCACCTGAGCTTCTCCGCGCAAGGCCTTCCGCAAGGCTTGGAGGTACCGCTGCAGCTGGCACCGGCGGACCGTGCGCGCATGCTGATGGACCTGCTGAAGATCGAGCAGAACCGCGGGTTCATCCTGCAGTACTATCAGGTGGTGGAGCAGCGGACCCGGGCGGTCGACGCGCACATCCAACGGGTGTTGGCGGCGAGGTGATCGGCTCCGTCCCCACTTCGTAGTTTTGAACGGGGCCGATGGCCCTTCGATCCATGAGCAAGACCTTGACGAAGGCCACCAGGCCCGCACTGAACGGACACGCGAAAACGGATGTCACCCTGAGCACGCCGAAGGGGACGACGAAGCGTAATGGAAGTATCCTTCGACAGGCTCAGGAGGACAACGTGCAGGAACGGATCCCCGTGATGAAGACCTACAAGATCTTCATCGGTGGCAAGTTCCCACGCACCGAGAGCGGCCGCTACTACCAACCGAAAGCTGCGGACGGCAAGCCTTTGGCGAACATCTGCCGGAGCAGTCGCAAGGATGTGCGTGATGCGGTGGTCGCCGCGCGGGGTGCCTTGGGCGGATGGGCCGGACGCAGTGCCTTCAACCGTGGACAGATCCTGTATCGGATCGGCGAGATGCTCGAAGGGCGTCGCGCGCAGTTCGTGCAGGAACTCGTGTTGCATGGAACTTCACCGAAGCAGGCCGATGCCGAAGTGTCCGCCGCCATCGATGCATGGATCCACTATGCGGGCTGGTGCGACAAGTACCAGGCGATCTTCAGCAGCGTGAATCCAACGAACACCAGCCACTTCAACTTCAGCGTGTACGAACCCACCGGTGTGGTGGGTGTGATGGCACCCGACACCACGGGTCTGCTCGGACTGGTGCACTTGATCGCACCGGTGATCACGGGTGGCAACACGGCGGTGGTGATCGCCAGCGAGAACCGGCCCTTACCGGCGGTCACCTTCACGGAGGTGCTGGCCACGAGCGACCTGCCCGGCGGCGTCATCAACCTGATGACCGGCCTGCGCAAGGAACTGCTGAAGCCCTTGGTGACGCACATGGACATCAACGCACTCGTGGTGGCCGATGCCACACAAGAAGAACGCGTGATGCTCGACACCGAGGCCACCTGCAACCTGAAGCGCGTGACCTATCGCAGCTCTTCCCAAGAAGTCGAACAACATTCCCCGTACTTCATCCTCGACACCCTGGAGGTGAAGACCACTTGGCATCCGATCGATCGGGGCCAGGGCGG
>DASWWQ010000001.1:0-5728 GCA_036405935.1 Flavobacteriales bacterium | reverse complement strand
CGCGGTCCGCAGGACCGCTGATCAGCACGAGGTCCACCGTGGTGGGGTTCACCGGATCGGGGTTCACGATGGCGGCGGGGATGGGGAAGGTTCCCACCGTTTCGGTCACGGAGGCGGCGGACCCTACGATGGCCACGCTGGTGCTCACATGGCCGGTAACGGAGATGTCGTCCAACGCGAACTCATCGCGGTTCCCGGTGCCACCGGCATCGTCGGAATACCAGCGCAGGTAGAGGTAGCCGCCGGGTACGATGTTGAGATTGGTGATGGTGGTGTTGCGGAGGTTGGGCACCCAGGCCGTGCCCACGGCTGCTGCGGGTGAAACCACGTTCACCGCAGGAATGGCGGTGAAGGAGACGTTGTCCGAGGAATAGCGCAGTTCGAAGGAGGTTGCGCGGGGTTGGTCGTTGCGGTAGAAGAGGTTGAAGGCGATATCGAAGGCGGTGAGGTTCACCCCCGTATTGTTCTGGATGCGCAGGCCGATGAAGCCGGGTACCAGGTCACCCGTACTGGGCTGGATACCCAATGCGCGGCCGGTGATGCCCGGGCCACCGAAGGACCAGAGGCCGCCCACGAGCACCGGAGCATTGCCCGGTGCGGTGGAGCCCCGGCGATAGTCGGTACCCGAGGTGGTCTGCGTTCCACCGATGTTCAAGGTGCCGCTGTTCCAGCCGTATGAGGAGAACGCATTGGAACTCAGCTGACCCGCGGTGGGGACGGGCTGGAAGCCGTTGCCGGCCCAAGCACCGTTGGAAACGCCCGCAACGGTGTTGTCGAAATCGATCGCCTGAGGCGTACCCGGCGCGATCAGCGAGAGCTGGGCGTGGCCGTGCAGCGCGGCCGTCATCAATCCCATGACCATCAGGCCATGACGACTGTTGCGGATGAACGATCGGGTGGGGGCGTACGGATTCTTCATGGGTATGCGTGTGCACGTGCGGTAGTGCTGCGCACTACCGGGGAACGGTTGTCAAACATACGTCCCCCGGGCCTTTCGGGTTCCCGGCGGCCATATAGATTATCCACGATCACCCCCGTTGTCCGTAGGGGTCAAAGCATCAGTTTGCCCTGTTTCTCCATGGAGAGCCGAAGCTGCCCCACTTCGCGGCGCAGATCCAGTACGCTACGGGCCAATTCATCACGCGTGAGATTGGGTTCGGGCAGCTCTTGGCTGATGTAATGCACGAACTTCCAGATCTCCAGCACCTCGCTGATGGCCACCTCGTAGGGCGGGTAAACGGGATTGGTGCTGCAAAGAAGCAGGTTCCCCTTGTCGTTCAGCTGGTTGTAGACCACCTTGAACACGATGCCGTCCTCCTTGGTCACGATGATGTAGGGCTGTCCATCGCGGAGGGATTGCCAGTTCTGCACGTATTCCCCCGTCACGTAGGAGCCATCGCCAACGGGCGGCATGCTGTCCCCGCTGATGGAGAAGGTGCGGTACTTCTTCTCCCGGCTGAGGAAGGGCATCTGGAAGGCGGGCAGCACGCTGATGTAGTCCGGATCGGCATATCCGGCGGCATATCCGGCCTTGGCCTTCTCGGGCACCAGTTCGATGTTCTCGCGGTCGTCACGGTCCACCTGGGTGGTGAGCACGCGCAGGCGTTTGCCCGTGAGGTCGATGTCCCAGCCGCGTTCCAGGGAACTGAGCTGGCTTTCGCTCAGGGTGTTCAGGTCGTACTTGAGCATCTTGTCCACGCTCACCTTGAAGTATTCGCTGATGCGCACGAGGAGGTCCAGATTGGGTTCGGCACTCCCGTTCTCATAGCCGCTGAGGCTGGATCGTTTCACGTCCAAGGCGATGGCCACCTCCTCTTGGGAGCGGCCCCTGCGTTGACGAAGAAGTTTCACATTGGTGCCGAGAACGCTGCTGCTGGCCATGGTCGTTGGGGTATTGAGCGGTGCGTGTTGATGGGAACGACGTCAAATATATGCGCAGAAATCCGTCGGTCGATACGGTGCCCGTCCGGACGATCTTTGTACCATGGCGGATCGGACAACGGTGGTGCTGGGCGCAAGCCCCAAGGCGGATCGGTATTCCAACATGGCGGTGCGGAGCCTGGTGCGGCATCAGGAGCCGGTGGTGGCCATCGGCCTGCGCCCGGGTGCGATCGAGGGTACGCCCATCGTCACCGAACTGCCCGAAGGCACGGTCGTGGACACCGTTACGCTCTACATGGGCGCCGAGAACCAGCAGGCCTGGCACGATCGCATCCTCGCGATGCGGCCCAAGCGGATCATCTTCAATCCCGGTGCGGAGAACGAGGGGCTCGAACGCGCCGCCAACGCGGCCGGCATCCGGACCGAGCACGCCTGCACCCTGGTGATGTTGTCCACCGGACAGTACTGAGTCGGCGCGCGCATCCCTTCAGCGGATAGTTTCGCGGCCTTTCACCAAAAAGGACAACATGGAACTACGGGGGGGAGCGTACCACATCGGCGGTGTGCCGGTGCTGGATATCGCAAGGGGGGCCGGTACGCCGGTCTATGTGTACGATGCGGCCATCATGCAGCGCCAAGCGGAACGGTTGAAGAAGGCCTTCACGGGCACACCCACCCGCTTCATGTACGCGTGCAAGGCGCTCACCAACATCACGGTGCTCAAGCACATGCGCAAGCTGGGTCTGGGCCTGGACACGGTGAGCATCGAGGAAGCGGAGATCGGGTTGCGCGCCGGGTTCACGCCGGAGGAGATCCTCTTCACGCCCAACATGGTGTCGTTCGCCGAGTTCGAGCGCGCCGTGGAGATGGGGGTGCACATCAACATCGACAGCATCCCGATGCTGGAGCGCTTCGGCAACACCTACAAGGGCCGCGTTCCGGTGTGCATCCGCATCAACCCGCACATCATGGCCGGGGGCAACGAGCGCATCAGCACGGGGCATGTGGACAGCAAGTTCGGCATCAGCATCCACCAGTTGCGGCACGTGGAGCGTATCGTGGCCTCGCACCAACTGCGGGTGGAAGGCCTGCACATGCATACGGGCAGCGACATCCTCGATACCGGTGTGTTCCTGCGCGCAGCGGAGCTGTTGCTGGAGACCGCCGAACGTTTCCCGCAGCTGCGCTTCCTCGATCTGGGCAGCGGCTTCAAGGTGCCGTACAAGTCGGAGGACATCGCCACCGATGTGGAGGACCTGGGCAGCCGCCTCTGCGAACGCATCCGCACCTTCAACGCCGGACGCACACAGCCGGTGGAACTCTGGTTCGAACCCGGCAAGTTCCTGGTGAGCGAATCCGGTGTGCTGCTCGTTTCGGTGGACCTCGTGAAGCAGACCACGGCCACGGTCTTCGCCGGCGTGAACAGCGGGCTCAACCACCTGATCCGTCCGATGCTCTATGGCAGTTACCACGGCATCGTCAACGTCAGCCGTCCGGCGGGCACGCCACGCATCTACACCGTGGTGGGCTACATCTGTGAAACCGACACCTTCGCCTGGGACCGTCAACTGCCCGAGGTGCAGGAGGGGGATGTGCTGGCCTTCCTCAACGCCGGTGCGTACGGCTTCAGCATGGCCAGCAACTACAACTCGCGCCCACGTCCGGCCGAGGTGCTGGTGATCGATGGCCAGGCACGGCTGATCCGTCGCCGCGAAACGGTGGAGGACCTGCTGGCCCTGCAGGTGGAGGAGGCGCTCTGAACGCGATCGTCCATTCCGCTATTTTCCGCGTCGGTTATGCGTGCGGCGTCGATCGGTCCGGTCCTGTGCATCGTTCTCGGAGCGATGCTGGCGCCCGTGGTGTCGCGGGCCCAGGACCCCGTGCATCGGCGGTATACCATGAGCGATGGTCTTCCGAGCGATCATATATACAGCGTTACCCAGGACCGAAACGGCTTCATCTGGTTCGGTACAGATGCGGGTGCGAGCCGGTTCGACGGTACCTCGTTCACCAACTTCTCCTTGAAGGATGGTCTTCCGGACCACGAGGTGCTCAACATCGCGGAGGATTCGCAAGGGCGGATCTGGTTCATGCTGCTGAGCGGCAAGCTCTGCTATTGGAAGGATGGGGAACTTCATCATGAAGGCACGGACCCAGGTCTGCGGTACGACAAAGTGACCTCCGGTTGGCAAACGATGGGCGAGGATTCGCAAGGGCGGATCTGGTTCGGTGGTGTTTACGGCACCTTGATCCGTTTGGACCGCGAGGCTCGGGTGGACAGCGTGTTCGATCGCAGTCGGCCAAGCTTCAGTGGCCCCGGCTTCATCTTCTCCATCGTTCGGGATGAGAATGGACAAATGCTCATCTTCCAAGGGCCTGTCATGTCGGTGCCGCGAGGGGATTCCTTGGCGACGGTGCCCGTGGAACACCAGGTGGTCCACCTCGGAATGGTGATGTCGGCGGCCCGACCGGGACGTCCGGCCTTGGCGCTCACTCCCCAAGGCATATCCACTTTCCGGGCCGATGGGAAGTGCACGGATATCCCGATCCCTGTCCGGTTCGACCCCACCATCGGTCGAAGATGTTGGGAGGACCGGGAAGGGAATATCTGGGTCCAACGTCGCATGAATGGCATCGGGCTGTTGGTACGGGAAGGCTCCGGCTTCCGATATCGATCATTGTTCGAGGCCGATCGCGTGAACCATGCCTTGGTTGATCGGGAGGGGGAGCGCTGGCTCTGTACGGACAAAGGCGTGGTACGGTTCAATCAGGACCAGGAGCGATCGCGTTCGTACACGGCTCCCGGCAATGAGGGCTTCCTTTCCTTGCACGTCACGGATGCAGGACGGATCTATGCGGGCGGCGAGGAGAAAGGGCTCTATGTGCTGCAAGATGATCGTCTCATGCCCTTCCACCTGCCGGCGGACCAGTTGGGGCCGGGGCGTGTGCTGGGCATGGAAACGGATAGGGAGGGTGGTCTCTGGATCGGTACGGACTTTTCACTTTACCATATGGACCCTCGGGGTGTCGTCGGAGTAGTGCCGTACGATTTCCGGAAGGCGGAGGTGCGGGCCAGGGACCGCATGGGTGTCCGGTCCGTGACCGTTGGAGCGGATGGCAAGGTGTTCACCGGTGGCGTGGGTGTGCAGGAGGTGTTCCCGTACGGAAAGGGCTTCATGCGGGTGCATCATCTGTGGAAGCATACGAAACATCATCGCGTGAACGAGATCCATCGCGATGCGCGGGGAAGGGTATGGTATGCGAACGGGGAATGGTTGCATGTCCTTACAGGCGACTCGATCCGGACCATTCCCATCAAGCAGTTCACCAGCGGGAAAAGGATCTCTGACATCGCGGAGCTTGGGCGGGACACGATACTGGTGGCCACTTCGGGGGGAGGCATGGTGCTATTGGACACCGCGGTCCGTGCGCATAGGCTGGTCGGTCTTTCCGATCGTGCCGGTGATATCCGAAGGATCCGGGTGCATGAAGGCAGGATCTGGACGGCCACGGCGGATGGCGTGTACATCCATGTCCTCGAAGGCCTGGAGCTTGAAGAACAATTGCATATTCGGGGCTCGCATGGGCTGATCTCCGCCGATTGCCGTGATGTATGGCCCTTGAGGACCGGGGCGTTGGTGGCCACCTCCAAGGGAATCACGCTGTTCGATCACCTGCCAGAGCCGCGGAAGGGTTCGGGTCCGCTCTCCCTTTACTTCCCCTCCATCACCTGTGACGATAGTATGGTGTCCGCTTTCGACACCATCCGTTTGGTCACTGGGCGTACCGTGCTCAGCGTAACAGTGCGTCAGGTGGGGTTCATCGATGAGGGGAAAGGCGAGTACGA